>JAFSRY010000026.1 GCA_017445845.1 Prevotella sp. | reverse complement strand
CTTAATCGATTTTTTGGATAAAAATCTCACGCTCGGAATAATAAATAAATTTATTCTTCCTCACTTAATCGATTTTTTGGATAAAAATCTCACGCTCGGAATAATAAATGAATTTATTCTTCCTCACTTAATCGATTTTTTCGTACCTTTGCAAGCATGAATGCAATAACAGATTATGAAATCATGGCCCCGGTGGGGTCGCGCGAGTCGTTGGCTGCCGCTCTGCAGGCGGGTGCCGACTCAGTCTATTTTGGTATCGGACAGCTCAACATGCGAAGCCATTCCGCCAACCACTTCACCCTCGACGACCTTCAGGAGATTGCCGCCCTCTGCATGGAGGCTGGCGTAAAGGCCTATCTCACCGTGAACACCATCATCTATGGTGAGGACATCGCGACGATGCACCAGATTATCGATGCTGCCTGCCAGGCCGGCATCTCTGCCGTCATTGCCAGCGACGTGGCTGTCATGACCTACTGCCGGCAGGTGGGGATGGAAGTGCACCTGTCCACTCAGCTCAACATCTCAAACATCGAGGCCCTGCGCTTCTATGCCCAGTTTGCCGATGTCGTCGTGTTGGCGCGCGAGCTGAACATGCAGCAAGTGGCTGAGATCCATCGGCAGATAGAAGAACAACATATCTGTGGTCCACACGGCGACCTCATCCGTATCGAGATGTTCTGTCATGGTGCCTTGTGCATGGCGGTCAGCGGTAAGTGCTACATGAGTCTGGCTGATGCGGGCCGGTCGGCCAACCGTGGGGAGTGCATTCAGATTTGCCGCCGTTCGTATATCCTCACCGATGCTGAAACAGGCAACGAGATAGAGGTTGACAATAAGTATCTGATGAGTCCGAAAGACCTGAAGACGGTGCGCTTCATCGACAAGCTGATGGATGCCGGTGTGCGCGTCTTCAAGATAGAAGGCCGTGCACGCGGACCTGAATATGTCTATACAGTCGTAAAAGTCTATAAGGAGGCTATCGCCGCAGCCCTTGCCGGCACCACGACGGACGAGATGAAGGACGACTGGGACGAGCGGTTGGCGCGAGTATTCAATCGCGGCTTCTGGGATGGATACTACCAAGGACAGCGCTTGGGCGAATGGAACAAAAACTATGGTTCGAATGCTACGGAGCGAAAGGTGCTGGTAGGAAAGGTCATCCGCTTCTTCTCCAACCTTTCCGTTGCAGAGATTGCCGTCGAGGCCACGACCTTCTCCGTGGGCGACCGCCTCTTCATATCAGGTCCTACGACGGGAGCCCTTTGGCTCGATGCCACCGAGATTCGCTATGACATGAAACCCGTCGACATCGCCCTGCAGCGGCAACGCGTCTCCATTCCCGTCCCTGCCAAGGTAAGGGCGAACGATAAAGTGTTTAAGATAATCAGTAATGAGTAATTAATACTTAAACGAGCTGCCTCCAAGGAATTCACGGAGGAGGGAGGTCGGCGGCAGCGTGTCTTGAGGCACTGCCTGTATGTAGCGCAGGAACTTGCGCAGACGGTAGGCCTCGGCATATTCCGGGCAGTCCTCACGCACTTCTTCAAGTATCGGCTCGGCCTGTGTCTTGATGACGCCGAGTTCATAAATCATTGCGGTGTTGAACATCACATCGGCCTGCTCTTGGTAAGGAAAAATCCATTTGTTCTCTCCACGGCGCACGCTGGGCCATCGACGGATGGTATCGGCGGCCGATGCCCCACGGTATTTATAGTCGCGGATGATGCGGCGCAGCAGCCGGTTGTCGGTGGTGGGAATGTAGTTGTGGGTGTCGAGAAGAATGGTGGTCAGCGCCGAGGCATAGACGCGGAACTTCAGGTTGTCAGGAATTTGTGCCGTGAGTTCGGGGTTCAAGGCGTGAATGCCTTCCACGACCAGCATCTCGTTGTCATGCAGGCGTAGCCGCTTGCCGCTCATGCCACTGGTGCCCGACTGAAAGTTATACGCCGGCAGTTCCACCTCTTCGCCCCGGAAGAGCGCCGCCAGATGTTCGTTCAGCAGCGGGATGTTGAGGGCGTGAAGGTGTTCGTAGTCGTAGTCGCCGTCGATGTCGCGCGGTGTTTCTTCGCGGTTCACGAAGTAGTCGTCGAGGGAAATCTGCACGGGGCGGATGCCATGTGTCAGAAGTTGCACGGAGAGCCGTTTGCAGGTTGTTGTCTTTCCACTCGACGAAGGGCCTGCGATGAGCACCATGCGAACCCCTTCGCGACGGGCTATCTCGTCGGCGATGCTTGCAATCTTCTTTTCTTGTAAGGCTTCAGCCACATGGATGATGTCGGCGGCATGACCGGCTCTGACGGCAAGGTTGAACGTGCCGATGGTGCCGATGCCGAGCAAATGCTGCAGCCGGTGGTTTTCCTTGAACACTTCGAACATCTTGTCCTGTCGGATGAGGTCGCCCAAACGGTCGGGGTTCTGGGCCGACGGAATGCGAAGCAAGGCTCCCTCGTAGTAGGGAACCAGGTCGAAGAGCTTTAGCTGGCTGGTGTTGCTGAGCATGGCACCATAGAAGTAGTCGACATACCCGTCCAGCTCATAGTAGGTCGTATAGAGGGAGCCGACGGTTTCGAGCAGCTGCACCTTCGAATGTGTGCCGAGTTTTCGGAACATCGCCTTTACTTCGTCTGTCGGGCCTTCGCGGCGATGGATCTGCAGGCCGCTGTCAATTATTTCTTGCATCCGTTGGCGCAACTGGCTGATGTCATCGGCTGTCACCTCGCGGCCCAACTTCAGGTCGCAGTAGTAGCCATTGGAGACAGGGATGTCGATGATGACCGACCCTTTGCGGCCATAAAGGTCGTAGACAGCCTTGCAGAGCACGAAGAAAAGGGTTCGCGTATAGGTGCGCAGGGCGGAAGGATTGGTGATGTCGAGAAATTCAACATCAGCATTATGGTAGAGTCGAAGGCGCATACCCTCTACCTTATTATTAATGTACGCAATGATAGGTTCGCGTTCCATCTTCAAGTCAAAAGCCTGAAAACACTCCGTGAGGGTGCTGCCGGCTTCAATCTCTCTTCTCTCTCCGTTGTTCTTGCAACGAATACTTATCATTTCTGCCATAGGTGTTAGAAGTTAATGATTATTCTGCAAAGTTACGAAAAAATCGATTAAGTGAGGAAGAATAAATTCATTTATTATTCCGAACGTGAGATTTTTATCCAAAAAATCGATTAACTGATGAAGAATAAATTCATTTATTATTCCGAACGTGAGATTTTTATCCAAAAAATCGATTAAATGAGGAAAATAAATCCATTTATTTTTACGAGCGTGAGAATCTCATTCAAATAAAATGAGACATGAGGAAAGAGAATTTTTATTTTTCTTCTACCTGTTGGATGGTAATTCGGTTTTTTTGCCTAAATTTGCAGGCAAAAGAAATAATAATCAACCTTACAACAGCCAATACGATGAACTTAAAAGGTATTTACACAGCCGACGACCATCGCTACGACCAATCAGAACTCGTCTTTAATCGTTGCGGACGCTCCGGTGTCCTCTTGCCAAAGGTAAGCCTCGGTTTCTGGCATAACTTCGGAGGCGTAGACCCTTACGAACGCTCCCGCTCCATCACCCATTATGCCTTTGACCACGGCATCACACACTTCGACCTTGCCAACAACTACGGTCCTCCCTACGGTTCGGCAGAGGAAACCTTCGGCCGACTCATGGATGATGACTTCCGACCCTATCGCGATGAACTCTTCATCTCGTCGAAGGCAGGCTACGACATGTGGCCTGGTCCCTATGGCAACTGGGGTTCGCGGAAGTATCTGACGGCATCGCTCGACCAGTCGCTCCAGCGGATGCACCTCGACTATGTTGACCTTTTCTATAGCCATCGTTACGACCCACTGACACCTCTGGAAGAGACATTGCAGGCTCTGGTTGACATCGTGCGTGCCGGCAAGGCCCTTTACGTCGGCATCTCACGCTGGCCGTTAGAAGCCCTGAAGGTGGCCGATGAATACCTGAAGGCTCGCGACGTGCCTCTTCTCATCTTCCAGGACCGCCTGAACATGCTCGACCGACAGCCCCAGGAGAGCGGGGTCCTCGATTATTGTGCCGACCACGGCATCGGCTTCATCTCCTTCTCACCGTTGGCACAGGGTCTGCTCACCGACCGCTATCTCAACGGCATTCCCGATGACTCACGAATGGCCCGTAACTTCAACCTGAAGAAAGACGTGCTGACTCCACAACTCCTGCAACAGCTGAAGACATGGAATGCAGAGGCAGAGGCTGCCGGTCAGACGTTGGCCGAACATGCGTTGCGTTGGATCCTCGGGCAACGCGGTGTGACAAGTGTCCTTGTAGGTGCCAGCAGCGTCGAGCAGTTGGAAAAGAACCTCAAGTGTATCTGAAGCCATCGTCTTTTTCTTTCACCTTTTTAACTTTTCATCTTTTCAATTCTTCACCTTTTCAATTTTTCTTTGTACCTTTGTCGGCGAAAAGCAGAAAAAGAATATGGAATATAGAAAACTGACAGCCCTCGAGGCTGCCGAATTGGTTAACGACGGTGACATGATGGCACTCTCTGGGTTTACTCCAAACGCTAACCCTAAGGCTATCTTCCGGGAACTGTCAAAGCGAGCTGTCCGGCTTCATGAACAAGGCATTCCCTTTCAGGTCGGTATCTTGACGGGCGCATCCTCCTGTCAGAGCGTTGAAGGCGACATGGCTGCAGCAAAGGCGCTGAAGTTCCGCGCTCCCTTCTCTACCAACAAGGACTTCCGCGAACATACCAACCTTGGTGAAGTGGACTATGAGGACATGCACCTCGGCCACATGGCAGAGCGTCTGCGCCGAGGCTTCTACGGACAGGTAGACTGGGCCATCGTCGAAGTCAGTGACTATTGGGAAGCCGACGGCGAGTGCCGTGTGGCATTGACATCGGCTGGTGGCATCGTGTCGACCATCGTACGTCTTGCCAAGCGTATCATCCTCGAACACAACACCTTCCACAACCCCAATTCCCGGTTCCTACACGATACCTGGGAGCCGCGTGAGGTTTGGGAAAATCGTGAAGTGATGGACATCCATTCGCCGTATGACCGCATCGGCAAAGACTATGTGACCATAGACCCACGGAAAATAGTAGGCATCATCGAGAGCAACATTCCCGAGGAAGCCAGAGCCTTCCGTGAGCCCGACGAGGAAATCATGAAGATTGGCCATAACGTCGCTGACCTGTTGGCCAACGACATGAAAGCAGGCCGCATTCCGAAGACCTTCCTGCCTATCCAGAGTGGAGTGGGTGCCACGGGCAATGCCGTACTGAAAGCCCTCGGCACCAGTCCCCTCATCCCCAACTTCAATGTCTATTCGGAAGTCGTTCAGGATGCCGCCATCAACTACATGCTCGAAGGCCGCATCCAGTATGCATCGGCCACTGCCATGACGGTCACCAACGAAGCCCTGCAGCGGGTTTATGCCAACATGGACTACTTCTCCAAGCACCTGACCATCCGCCAGAGCGAGATTGCCAACTCACCCGAAGTCATCCGCCGCCTGGGAGTCATCGCCATCAATACCCCTCTCGAATGCGACCTCTATGGCAACGAAAACTCCAGCCACGTCTGCGGCTCGGCACTGATGAACGGCATCGGTGGCTCATGCGACTATGAGCGCAACGGCTACATCTCCATCTTCACCACACCATCGACGGCGAAAGGCGGAAGGATATCCGCCATCGTTCCTATGTGCTGTCATGTAGATTCGACGGAGCATGATGTTGACATCATCGCCACCGAACAAGGCATCGCCGACCTGCGCGGAAAGGGACCCTATCGACGTGCACTCGAAGTCATTGAGCACTGCGCCCACCCCGACTATAAACCACTCTTGCGCGATTATCTCAACAAGATTGCCCCCATGGGCCACGAACCCCAGCACATGCGAGCCGCACTGGCCTTCCACGACACCTTCCTTCGTAAGGGTGACATGCGTCTCACCAACTTTGCAGAATATATTTAAATCATGAAACAAATCATCACCCACCTCACCGACAACGATGCCTATACCTTCAGTTGTCAGTATTATGTCCTGCAGACCTATCCCAGGGCAGAAGTCGAATACACCTTCTTCGACCGTAACCACACACGCTATCCCGAAGGCTTCGCCGCCCTGCTGCAGGAGCAGGTCGACGGCATGAAGGATGTCGTCATCACCGAAGAAGAGATAGCCTTTATGGAGCGGAAAATGTATTATCTGCCGCTTTGGTATTTTACCTTTCTACGGGGCTACCGTTTCAATCCCGCCGAAGTTACCATTCATCAGGATGCTGAAGGATACCTTTCTATCTCCGTGCAAGGCAAATGGCACTCCGCCATCATGTGGGAGATGCCCATCCTATCCACCGTCTCTGAGTTGATGCACGAGCTACGGGGCGACCTTGCCCGCTATGACGCCGACCTCGAACGGCAACGCGCCGCCGACAAGACGCGACAGATCCTTCAGGGAGGACTTGTCCTCGGTGATATGGGCACACGCCGCCGCCTCTCCTTTGACCATCAGGACATGGTCATCCGAACCATGAAGGACGTCAGCCTGCAGACCCAGGCCCCCGGTCGTTTCACCGGCACCTCCAACGTATGGTTTGCCATGAAGTACGACCTCACGCCCATCGGCACCATGAGTCATCAGCTCATCTCCTTCGAAGAGAATGTCAGCGGCATCTTCGAGTGCAACTTCAATGTGATGAAGAAGTTCAGCGACGTCTACGACGGCGACAATGGCATCTACCTCTACGACTGCTTTGGCGACCGTGTGTTCTTCAGCAACCTCTCGAAGCGCATGGCGATGATGTTCAGCGGACTGCGTGTCGACAGTGGCCAGGAAGAGGAGCAGACCGAGCGCATCATCGAGAAATACAAGAGTCTCGGCATCAATCCCCAAAGCAAGCAAGTTGTCTACAGCAATGGTCTCAACATCGACCGTGCCATCGAAATCCACCGTTATGTCGACGGCCGCGTGCAAGACTCCTATGGCATGGGTACCTTCCTCACTTGCGACGTCACTGGCTGCGAGCCCATGAACATTGTTGTCAAGCTGACGCGAGGCCGCATCACCGAACGTCGCGAGTGGCACGACTGCGTCAAACTCTCGTGCGACAAAGGCAAGACCCTCGGCAACCCCGAGAAGTGCGCCTACCTGCTTAAACAAATAGGTTAGGAGAAATGAGACACATTCACTTTATCCTCTTTTTTTTCTTCTTCCTTACTGTGTCAGCCCAGGAAGAGGTTATGCCCGGCGGCAAGGTGCTGCTGGCAGAAGACATCACAGGCGAATATATCGAAGCCGACAGCTTTTCGCTTGAAAAGCCGGCTTACGACATGCGAGTCAGCGACGACGACAAGACTGCCGTCATCCGCTACCGGAGCATTACGAAGAAGAACAAATGGGCCAAAGGAGCCTGGCTTCAGCTGATCAACCTCACCACGATGAAGCCCCGATGGGAAAAAGCCTTTGAAAACGCCGACTTTGAGTACGACATCAGCAAGCATGGCATCATCGTCAACTACGGCGACAAGATGTGCATGATGGATAGGGAAATGCCCGTCAAGCTATGGGAGATAGCCATGAAGCCCGTCTACTGGAGCGACTCCCTCGACATCGTACTGGGCTATCCCAGCTTCTACAGCAGCAAGGTATGTGCCTATCGCCTGAGTACAGGCGAAAAGCTGTGGGAGATCAAAGTCAGTCACGACATGATGTGGGGATGGAACGACGTCATCGTCATCGACAATACCAACTTGCTCGTGCTGGCCGACGACCTCTGCTTCATCGACCTCACCACGGGCGAACTGAAGAAACTGAAGGCTAAGACGGGTATCACCGACACCAAGTCAATCATCCTACAAGGACTGTTGAGCTTCGGAGCCGCCATGGCAGGCGCTGCCCTCACCGGCGGAGCCTATGTGCCTGCCACCTACGGCATCGGGCCGAACGTCATCTCCGGTCTGGCCTCCAACATTTTGCAGGAAGACACCCTCTACTATGTCTCTGACCGGGAAAACCTGCGTTGCATCGACCGCCACTTCAACCTCGTGTGGAACTATGAACTGCCATCGAAGCAAGCCTCGTCGGCAGATCTCTTCATGGCCGACAGCCTGCTCTATATGGTCAACTACGGCTTCGGACTGCGCGGCGGAGGAGCCGGACAAGTGAAGTGTGGGCGACCCTTCATCGCCTCCTTCGACCCTAAGACCGGAGCCTGCCATACCTTCAACCGCCTCACGACGAAGAAAGACATCATCATCAGTGCTCTCAGGGTGGAAGACGAAGCCTATCTGCTTTTCGACGACGGCATGGCCCTTCAGCAGCTCAACGACTCCGTGGTCAATATGTCCCCTTGGGACGTAGCGCAATATGGTCGCATCCAGATGGCCTTGCCCGACACCCTCTTTGCCCGCCATGACGGTGAGCGTGTGCTGCGTCCGATAGCCTTCGACGGCCTTTCGTGTCCCGTCCTGAGTTATCATTCTGCCACCAAGAAGGCGGCAGTCTTCATTGTCGACCGGGAGTTGAAAGTTGTCGATCAGTTTCCCTACGAGCAGCTTTATTTTCCTCATGCCCACTACAACAACTATTATCTCGTCACGGGCCAAGGCGGTGATTGCTGGGTAGTCAGCCAGTATGGGCTGCCGTCGTCGCATGTCAACATGAGCAGGGTCAAAGGCTTTGCAGCCTGTAAAGACTATCTGTATATGCTCCGGCAGGACTGTCTGCTGCGTGTCGAAAACAAGAGCATTTTCCGTTAGAACTTACCTTCGAAATTGAGGGTATAGCATATCGGCAGGCGTATCACACACTGAAACGCTTGCCGATTTCTAAAGTAAAAATAGGGTATCCCTTGCTGATAGCGGTATATTTCCTTTTTCCTGACTTTTATCTCAGAACACTCTCAGCAGACCGAAGGGGCCGCTGGTAGTGGCATGGTATCGGGTGAGTCCGTTGGGCCACTGGCTGAGGTCGAAGGTGCGTCCGCAGTGGTTGCAGGTGGCTTTTCCGATGCCGCTGAGGGTGAGGGGATAGTTGCGCAGGGGCAGTGACAGATAGTCGAAGCAGTCAGGGCACTGGGCGTCGTAGGCATAGAAGCCGTCGCCAAAGATGGAGAAGCCTATGATGATGCCGTTATACATTCCTACATGGCGTTGGCTCTCCTGCCGGCTGTCGATGGCATTAAAGATGCTTTCCGACGTGAGTCCCTGGTTGTTGTTGAAAATGAAGTAGTATGCACCGCCGCGCATGGTTGTCGAGATGTGGCACCATACACCGGGTGAGGCGATGTCCATGGCTGTTGCCAGCGTGGCATCGAGATGGGTGGCATTGTCGATGGTCAGGTTGGGATGGAAGTCGCTGTATGTCTTCTCTTCTTCGGAACAGGAGGAGAAGAAAAGAGGAAAAAGTAAAAGGGTGAACAGGTGAAAAGGTGAAAAAAACTTCTTCACCACCTTATGCTGATTGCAGACAAAAGATATAAACGGCTTCATATTTTTTCACGTTTTCATTTTTTCACCGTTTAATATGGTATATTCTGCAGGACGTCGGCCATGCGTTCGAGTCCCTCTTGCAAAGGCTTCTGCACCATGCCTTTGATGAAGATGTTGAGCTCAGCCTTGATGGTGAGCTTCATCTTGCAACTGTCGTCGGTGACGGGCACCAGCTGTATCCACAGGTTGAAGGGCACGGGGCTGTTGGCAGCTTCAAACTTAATAGTCTTCGGCTCTTCGCGGTCGACGACTTTCATGGTGACGGCTCCCACGGGGGGCACACTGATGCTGACCGAGTCGCGGTCGAAAGAGAGACTCTCAATCTTGTCGGCGGGCAGACGGTCGCGTACTTTTTCAATGTTCTCGAGATTGCTCAGCATGTCGTAGACGCGCTGCTGAGGTGCCATGATCTGGCGGACGGTGCTTTCGAATGTTGTAAGCATATTGGAAAAGTTGGAAAATTAAAAAGGAACGACGACAAAATATCAAAGCCAGTGTTCGGGGTCTTTGCGCCATTGGGCGAGCATGTCGAGGTCGCCTTCGGTGACATATCCCGTGGCGGCAGCCTCGGCAATGATGTGGTCGTAGTCGGTGAGGGTATAGAGGGTGACGCCGGCCGCCTTGAAGGCTTCTTCGGCAACAGGGAACCCGTAGGTGTGGGATGCCACCATGCCCAGTACGTTGTAGCCGGCCTGACGGAGGGCATCGACGGCTTTGAGTGACGATCCTCCCGTTGAGATGAGGTCTTCAACGACGACGACGCTTGCGCCGGCCTTCAGTTCGCCTTCTATCTGGTTGCCCATGCCGTGGTCTTTCGGCTTCGGCCGGACATAGGCAAAGGGCAACATGAGTTCGTCGGCAACGAGGGCTCCCGAGGTGATGGCTCCCGTGGCAACGCCGGCGATGGCTTCGGCCTGGGGAAAGTGTTCGACGATGAGGTGGGCAAGTTCAAGTTTGACAAACGTGCGCACATCGGGATACGAGTTGACCTTTCTGTTGTCACAATAGATGGGCGAGTGCCATCCGCTGGCCCATGTGAAAGGCTCGTTGGGTTGCAGCCTGACGGCCTTGATGCGCAGCAGCTGGGCTGCAAAGTGTCGTTTGAGCGGTTCCATTCCTTTTGTTTTTTTAATAATTTTCTGCAAAGGTACGAATAAGTGAGCGAAATACAAAAGGAAAACTTGTTTTTTCGCTCATTTATTCGTACCTTTGCAGGAGTATTCATATAAAAAGTAAAGAAAAAATGAAGGAACGTATCCCTTTTGTCGACTACATTCGTGTAGTGGCTTGTTTCATGGTGATGCTGGTTCATGCCAGTGAGAATTTCTACGGCACCGTCTCTGAGTCGGGTCTTGCCAGCAACGTATCGCTTCTGGTGAACGAAGAAAACCGTTTCTGGGTGGCTTTCTGGGACGGTGGTGTCAGTCGTACGGCGGTGCCGCTGTTTATGATAGTGTCTGCTTTTCTGTTGGTACCGATGAAGCCTGGTGTGACGATGACTCAGTTCTACGGCCGTCGGTTCCGTCGCATCCTGCCGCCCTTCATCACCTTCCTGCTGCTCTACACCTTCTTGCCGTTGGCATGGGGAGGCATGACGTGGGAGCAGTCGATGGCAGACCTGCGCCTGCTGCCTTTCAACTTCCCCTCGATGGCAGGTCATCTGTGGTTTATGTATCCGCTCATCAGCCTCTATCTCATCATCCCCGTTGTGTCGCCTTGGCTTGAGCGTGCCACGAAGCGTGAGGAACAGATCTTTATCGGACTGTTTGCCTTCAGTACGCTGATGCCGTGGCTGCACCGCTTCGTGTCGCCAGAGTTATGGGGCGAATGTTTCTGGAACCCGTTCACGATGCTGTGGTATTGCTCAGGCTATCTGGGCTATCTGGTGTTGGCCCACTACATCCGTGTGCACCTCGACTGGTCGCATAGCAAGCGGTTGTGGATGGGTGGAGCCTGCTTCCTGGTAGGTGCCGCCTTCACGGCTTGGAGTTTCTGGTATCGGGGTGTGCCCGGAGAAGTGATAGAGACTCCAGCCCTCGAGTGGTCATGGGAGTTCTGCACTCCCAACGTCCTGCTGGCAACGTTCGGCCTGTTTGTGATGTTCACGACCATCAAGCCTGTGAAGGCTCCTGCCGTCATCACCGACCTTGGCAAGCTTTCGTTTGGTATGTATCTGATGCATCTCTTCTTCCTTGCCCCCATTGCATCGGCGTTGATAGCCGGCGACTTAGCCCATCCGCTGCTGCCCGTATGGCTGTGCATACCCGTCATTGCCGTGCTGACCTTCCTCTGTTGTGCCGTGACGACGAAACTCCTTAGTTTCCTGCCCGGCAGCAAATATATTGTGGGGTGTTAGCGCCAGCGTTCGACGACGAGTGCGATGGCTCCGTCGCCGGTGACGTTGCAGGCTGTTCCGAAGGAGTCCATGGCGATGTAGAGGGCAATCATGAGTGCTTGTGCCTCGGCAGAAAAGCCAAGGATGGACGAGAGGGGTGCCAATGCCGCCATGATGGCACCTCCTGGAACGCCCGGTGCTGCCACCATGACGATGCCGAGCATCAAGATGAAATGGAGGAACATGGGGAAGGAGTGCGGCATTCCTTCCAGTAGGCAGATGGTAAGGGCGCAGGCCGTAATCTTCATGGCTGAGCCCGACATGTGGATGGTGGCGCAGAGGGGCACGGTGAAGCCTGCGATGTCTTCGCTGACTCCGTTCTTCATGGTTTGTCGCAGGGTGACGGGGATGGTGGCTGCCGACGATGATGTGCCAAGGGCTGTCATATAGGCTGGCAGCATGTTCCAAAGCAGTTTCAATGGATTTTTCCGGACGACGGCACCTGCAAGGCAGAACTGATAGAGCAGGATGAACAGGTGCAGGGCGAAGATGACGACGATGATCTGGGCGAAGACGCGCAGGATATGGTCTACTTCGCCGGTATAGGTCATCTTCAGAAAGATGCCGAAGATGTAGAGGGGTAGCAGGGGGATGATGGCCTTGGCAATGGTTTTCTCTATGATGGTCCGGAATTCGGCAAAGGCGGCTTTTAAGGGGGAGGACTTTTCCGCCGGCGAAACCGGCGGACACACTCTCTGGGGACTGTTTTTTTCTTCCGGCGAAACCGGCGGACACACTGCTTGTGGGGAGGGGGAATGGGAGAGATAGGCGATGCCGAGGCCCATCATGAAGGCAAAGACCAATGCTGCCATGACATCGAGGATGGCTGGGATGGTGACGGTGAAATAGGGCAGGAGGTCGGGTGCCTTTTCGGTGGCGATGCCGCTCTCGGTGACGCGTGCGACCATGTCGGGAAAGAGCCATGAGCCTGTTCCGTAGGCCAGGAGTCCTGCGCAGACGGTGTCGCCATAGGCGATGGCGACGGTGAGTAGTAACAGTCGTCCGACGCCGCGCCCGATGTCGGCGATGGCAGGTGTGACGAGCCCAACGATGATGAGTGGTATCATGAAGCCGAGAAACTGGCTGAAGATGCCGTTGAAGGTGACGAACCCTCGCACCCAGGGTTCTCCCAAGACGTTGCCGAGGATAATGCCGAGCACGATGGCAACAATGATTCGTGGCAGCAGTCCTATTTTCTTCATGCGGTTCATTGCTGTTTTCATCATTTTCCTTTTTCTGATAGTTTGTGCCGACAAAGATAGGAAAAAATTTTTGTTTTACAAAAAAAACTCGTAATTTTGCAACCCTAATTCAATTAAAAGGAAAATGAAGAAGCTGACGAATTGTTTTTCAAAGTTAAATAGTTGGGCTGTGATGGTGTTTGCCTGTGGTCTTGTTGCCTGTTCGGGTGAGAAGTATCATGTGGAGGGAACCATCACCGAGGCTGAGGACTCGGTGCTCTATCTTGAGCACATCGGAATTACGGAGACGACGGTGTTGGACTCTGTCCGCCTGAAGGCTGACGGAGCCTTTGCGTTCAGCCGGAAGGCTGCCGCTGCGCCCGAGTTCTACCGTCTGCGTATAGCCCGGCAGGTGATCAACCTGGCTGCCGACTCCACGGAGACCGTCACTGTTCGCGCCTCTTATCCGACGATGGGTTCGCAGTACGAGGTGGAAGGCTCTGAGGACTGTTCCAAGATTCGCGAGCTGTCGTTGGAACTGATGCGCCTTCAGTCGGCCGTCAACGCCATTGTCCGCGACCCGAAGCTGAATGTGGCGGCGGTGAACGACTCTGTTGCGCGCGTGGTTGATGCCTACAAGGAGCGTGTGAAGAAAGAATACATCTTCCCGGAGCCGATGCGTGCCTATGCCTATTTCGCCCTTTTCCAGACGGTGAGCGTCGGCCAGGGCGGCGGTTTCTTTCTCTTTAATCCCCGCAGCAGCAATGACGACGTCAAGGTGTTTGCCGCTGTTGCCACCAGCTGGGATACCTACTATCCTGAGGCCGAGCGCGGACGGAACCTCCACAACATCGCCATCGAGGGAATGCGCGACCAGCGTATCATCCGCAACCGTCAGCTGTCGCAGGAGATGGCGCTTGACAATGTCGACGTGAGCAATATCCTCGACATCACGCTCCCCGACAGCAAGGGTCAGGAGCACCGTCTGAGCGACCTTGGCGGCAAGGTGGTGTTGCTCGACTTCTGTGTCTACAGCACCGAGGGTACGACGGAGCGCATCATGGCCATGCGCGACTTATATAATAAGTATCACGCGCGCGGACTTGAAATCTACCAGATTGGCTTCGACGGCGACGAGCACTTCTGGAAGACGCAGACGGCGGCCCTGCCTTGGATTTGCGTCTACGACGAAGCCGGCGGTGGCAGTCTGAACTTGCTGCGCTACAATGTTGGCGTCCTGCCCACCTATTTCCTGCTCAACCGCGACACGTCGGTGCACAAGCGCGACGTTCAGATAGAGGATATAGACCGGGAAATCAGCCGATTGCTGAACTGAAAACAGCCCATCGTCGGTGGCGGTCTTATTTACCGCCGGTATTATCACACATTGATAAGGGTATTAACAAGCACTGATCATAGGCTTATCAGTGCTTGTTAATACCCTTATCAGTGTGTGATAATGCTGTCAACAAAAAGGATGCACTTTGCCGATTAGTACAAAGTGCATTAAGGAACAACGTAGTTTACTGATAATCAGATGGTTTCGCCGATGCGCTCATAGAAGCGCCGGAGCACATCAAGCATTTCCTTCGGCAGGTAGCGCAGGGCTTTTTCGGCCAGGTTGGTGGGCACCTCGTAGTAGGCTTCGGCTATCGAGCCTGTGATGGCAGCCTTCGTGTCGGTGTCGCCCTGTGCCATGACGCTGATGCGGATGGCATCTTCGAAGCTGTCGCTTTCGAGGAAGCAGCGAATGGCCCATGGCACTGTTTCCTGACAGGTGGAGTCGAAATGGCCGAGGCTTCCCAGCCGGTTGATGTCCTTCAACGGTGGCAACTCGTAGCCGAAGTTTCGCTGTACGGCCCCTTCTATCTCGTCGCGCGTCAGCCGGCAGGTACGCAGCCAGTAGACGAGTGTGGCTATGCACTGTGCCCCTTTGACGCCTTCGCTGTGGCAGTGGCTGCATTCGGCACTCTTCTTGGCCTCGTCGACAACCTTGTGGTAGTCGTCGAAGAGCCATCCCACAGGACTCACGCGCATGGCAGAGCCATTGCCATAGGATGCCACGGGAAGTGGATTTTTCGACTCCAGCCATTGATGGAACATCACGCCGTATCCGCCCATCGGGTCGGGGTAGCGGCGGCACCACGCGAGCAGGCTCTCCTTGTAGCTCCGTCCTGAGAGAATGGCATCGGCTATGGCGATGGTACAGATGGTGTCATCGGTGTAGCTACAGTCGTCGGTGAACAACTCAAATCCTTCCGTTGGTTTCTGGTCGAACTCAAACCGCGAACCAACAATGTCTCCTATGATAGCGCCGAGCATGGGGGTTATGAGGTTTTAGATGATGGTAGTCCCATCGAGAATCGAACTCGAATCTAATCTTTAGGAGAGACTTGTTCTATCCATTGAACTATGGGACCCTTTACCGATAGACTTTTTCAGTTTGCAAAGGTAAGTATATTTTCTTAAAGTGCCAAACGAATGATGCGAAAATATAAACTTAAATAGTGTAAAAAGGTTCGGTGCTTTATGAAATTATTGCTACCTTTGTCGCGTTGAACGACGGTATGACAGAGCCGCCGTCGGCAAAGATTTTTTCGTTCATGGAGAAAGACAGCAAGCAGACAGGACTCTTCGTCGGCAGTTTCGACCCGTTCACGGAAGGCCACGCCTCGGTGGTGCGTCGGGCGTTGCTACTCTTCGGCCGCCTGGTCATCGGTATCGGCATCAATCCCGAGAAGCAATACATGTTCACGGCAGAAGAGCGTCGCGAGCGCATTGCCCGTCGCTATGCCGGCGACCCTCGCATAGAGGTCGTCGTCTACAACGGCCTGACCGTTGACTTGGCGCAGCGCATCGGCGCCCGCTTCATCGTGAAAGGCGTGCGCAACGCCGCCGACTTCGCCTACGAGATGAGGCAGGCCGACTACAACCGTAAGGCTGCCGGGATAGAGACGCTGCTGCTGCCCGCCGAAGAAGGACTCATAGATGTCTCCTCGACGCGCGAACGGGAACGACTGAAAAGGGAACTATTGTCTAAACAGAAACAATGATTACATACAATGCCGAGGGCGTCAAGATGCCCAGTATCAAGAAACGCGCCACCAAGCAGTGGATACGCAATGTAGCCGCCACCTACGGCCGGACCGTCGGTGAGGTGGGCTATCTCTTTGTCGACGATGAGAAAATTCTGGAGGTGAACCGCGAGTATCTCGGTCACGACTACTACACCGACGTCATCACCTTCGACTACGACGAAGGCACAACGGTCAATGGCGACATCGTCATCTCGCTGGACACCGTGCGCTCGAATGCCGAGCAGTTCGGCAAGGACTACGACGAAGAACTGCACCGCGTCATCATCCACGGCATCCTGCACCTTTGCGGCATCAACGACAAGGGGCCCGGCGAGCGTGAACTGATGGAGGCTGCCGAGAACCGCGCCCTTCAGATGCTTCGGCAGGAACGGTCTTAGCTGATGGCACCCCAGTTGATGTTATCCTTGCGTTGCTTGCGCAGCTGATCCCACAGCAGTTTGTATTCCGGCTTTTCGCAGGTGGGGTCGGCATCAATGATTTTTTGTGCTTCGTCGCGCGCCATCTGCACAATCTGTCCGTCGCGGGCGATGTCCGCAATCTTCAGGTCGAAGGCGACACCGCTCTGCTGGGTGCCTTCGAGGTCGCCCGGTCCGCGCAGCTTCAAGTCGGCTTCTGCAATTTCAAAACCATCGTTGGTCTGGCACATGATGTCGATACGCATCTTTGTCTCGCGCGTGAGTTCACGTTTCGTCACAAGGATACAGTAAGACTGGTCGGCACCGCGACCCACACGGCCGCGCAGCTGGTGCAGTTGTGAAAGGCCGAACCGCTGCGCATCCATAATCACCATGACCGAGGCATTGGGCACGTTGACACCCACCTCGATGACGGTCGTGGCCACAAGAATCTGCGTCTCTTTGTTCAGGAACCGTTGCATCTCGGCCTCCTTGTCAGCAGGCTTCATCTTTCCGTGCACCTTGCTGAGGCTGAACTCCGGGAAGACGTCGCATAAGGCATCAAAGCCTTCCTCAAGGTTCTTCAGGTCAATCTTCTCACTCTCCTTGATGAGCGGGAAGACAACGTAGACCTGGCGGCCCAGCCGTATCTGCTGGCGGATGCCCTGATAGAGCGATGTGGTCTGGTTGTCGTATTTGTGTATGGTATGTATCGGCTTGCGGCCCGGTGGCAGTTCGTCGATGACGCTCACGTCGAGGTCGCCGTAGAGTGTCATGGCCAGCGTGCGCGGTATGGGCGTTGCCGTCATGACGAGGACATGAGGCGGCTGCTCGTTCTTTCCCCACAGCTTGGCACGTTGGGCAACGCCGAAGCGGTGTTGTTCGTCGACAACAGCCAGGCCGAGACGTTGAAATTGCACCGTGTCTTCAATCAGCGCATGGGTGCCGACAAGTATCTGGACGTCGCCCGAGAGCAGTCCGTCGAGTATGGCCTGCCTCTTCTTTCCCTTGACGATGCCCGTGAGCAATTCTACGCGGACGGCCATCGGCCCGAGAAAGTCGCGGATGGTCTGCAGATGCTGTTCGGCAAGAATTTCCGTCGGCGCCATGATGCAGGCCTGATAGCCGTTGTCGAGTGCGAGGAGCATCGACATCAGCGCTACAAGGGTCTTTCCAGAACCTACGTCGCCTTGCAGCAGCCTGTTCATCTGCCGGCCCGAACCGCAGTCGGCGCGTATTTCGCGGATGACGCGCTTCTGCGCTCCCGTCAGTTCGAAAGGCAGCTGGTGATAGAAGAAATGATTGAAAATATCGCCGACCCGCATAAAGACATTGCCACGATACTTGCGCCGGTGGTCGCTGGCATAGCGGACGATGTTCAGCTGGACATAGAACAGTTCCTCGAACTTCAGTCGCAGGCGGGCACGGCTCATCTCGTCGGCATTGTGCGGATAGTGTATCCACCGCATGGCGTCGTCGCGGGAGACAAGGTGCAGAGGACCGGTGATGAAGGGCGGCAGCGTCTCTTCCAGCGGGCGGGTGAGTTTTTCGAGCAACGTCTTCTGCAGGCGTTCGATGGAGCGAGAGGTCAGCCCGCGCTTCTTCATCGTCTCCGTGGTGACGTAGTAGGGTTGGAGTCCCATCTCGGAGAGCTGCAGCTCGGAGGCCTTGTCAATGTCGGGATGGGTGAACTGGTAGCGGCCGGCGTAGATGGTCGGCTTGCCGAAGACAATGTATTCGATGCCTACCTTATACTGGTCGTAGAACCCTTTGAAGACGTTGAACCATACAAGGTCGACGACCCCGTGACCGTCGGAGAAATGGCCGACGATGCGCTTCTTGCGCGGTCCCATCGCGAACTCCTCGAAACTCAAGATGCGGCCCTTCAGCTGGACGAAAGGCATTTCGCCCTGTAGTTCGTCGATGCTGTAGATACGGCTGCGGTCGACATATTTATAGGGGAAATAGCCTAACAGGTCGCCCCACGTCTCGATGCCGAGTTCCTTCTTCAGCAACTCTTTGCGCGAGGGGCCTACGCCAGCCAGATATTTAAGGTCTTGGTCGAGAATGTTCATCTTGAGTGATGGCAGTAGCTGATGAATGTCAGTTGTCGCCTTTTAACAGGGCTTCTGCAATGGTGAGGTCGAAGGGTGTGGTAAGCTTGATGTTCTCACGGTTGCCTTCTACAAGGGTGACGGCGTGGCCGTAGGCCTCCACTACCGAGGCATCGTCGGTAAATGTCGCGGTGTCAGCGCCACCGTTTATTGCGACGGAGTCGCTATCTGCCCTGAAGGCTTTTCGGAAGGCCGCCCGAAGCAGCGAGAGACGGAACACCTGCGGGGTCTGCACGATACGGTAGTCGCTGCGGGGGACGGTGGATGAAGTTCCTTCTTTTCCGATTTGTCGCAGCGTGTCGACGACGGGCAGCACGGGGATGACGGCTCCTGTCTGTCCCGCAGCATCATAGCATCGCCGAAGGGTGTCGGGCGATGGGAAGGGTCGCACGCCGTCATGAATGCCTACAAGGGCTTCTTCCACGTCGTCGGGAATGGCCCTCAGACCGTTGAAGGAAGAGTGGCATCGTGACTCGCCGCCATCGGCGACATGGTGGGTGACGGTGCAGCCATACTCCCGACAGAGCTTCTGCCAGTAGTCTTGTTGCTCGTGGGGCAGGACCAGAATGATATTGATGGTCGGGTCGAAGGCTCGGAACCGTTCAAGCGTGTGCATCAGTACAGGCTTCCCGCCAATGGGCAGGAACTGTTTCGGCAGGTCGGCTCCCATGCGGAGTCCTTTGCCGCCGGCGACAATGATGACGTAACGCTTCATGACACGTTGACGAATAAACCTGTTAACAGCCTTCCATCAGATGCTTGAAGCGCATACCCTCTTTGAGGTTTTCGATTTCCTCGGCGGGCAGGAAGTTGGACAGCAGCTGATAGCCGAAAGGCATGGCTGCGGCAGGACCTTCGCCCGTTGTGAAGAGCCGGTCGACGGTAATGATTTCGTGGGTGATCTCGGCACCGTCGAGGTAATTTTCGAAGCCTGGATAGCAGGTGGCACGGTGTCCGCGGAGCAGACCGAGTGTGCCGAGCACCATCGGGGCTGCGCAGATGGCACCGATGAGCCGTCCCTTGGCATTGTGTTCGACAAGCAGTTTCCGGAGGGGTTCGCATTTGTTGAGGTTGTCGGCACCGGGCCATCCGCCGGGCAAGACCAGCAGGTCGGCATCGTCGAAACTCTCAATGTCTTCGAACAAGGCGTCGGCCACAACGGAAAGCTGTTGGGCACTGGTGACTTCCTGTCGGTGCATGATACTGACGGTCGTGACATCCATGCCGCCACGGCGGAGAATGTCGACGGGTGCAAGGGCCTCGATGATTTCAAAACCATCGGCCAGAAAAACATAAATCTTTGCCATTTTCTTTTTATATTTTACTTTTCACTTTTCCACCTTTTCACCTTTTCACCCTTCCTTTATCCGTTTGTCTTGTTCATGAAGAAGAAGCCGATGGCGATACCTCCGACCAAGACCAATCCGAAGATGATGGCGTATAGGATGATATATAGCTTGATGATCCGCCACAGCGTCTGCCGATAGCTGAAGCGGAAGAGTTGCCTGAAGTCGATGAACATCAACAGGACGTTGAATGGAGCCATAAACGACGTAAAATCGGCGATGGTGATGCTCTGTCCCCAGCGGGCCAATACATAAAGCGGCATACTGACGATTAAGACACAGAACGACTGACACTCAGCATAAATCTGAACGAAGAAGCTTTCGGTGCGGGTAATAGAGCCGAAGCCTGGTGACCGCCGGAACACCCTTGCGATGATGAAGATGATGACCATGCACTCAAGGATGGTCATCTGAGCGGGATGAGACAGTATCCAGTCGACGGCATTGTTGGCAAGATTGTTGATGGTCTGTCCGGCCTTCACCATCTCTTCTGACAGTTCCTCTTCGCCGGGGGCTTCGGTCATCGTGACGACAGGATTGCGGAGTGTCAGCTTGATGCCCAGCAGGTTGGCTTCGAAAATCATGAACATGGCCAGCAGAAACAGCATCTTCACCGGAGGGAAATAAGCCATCTGCCGACCTCGCAGGTAGTCGCGCATCATATAGCCTGGCCGCCAGAACAATTCCTTGATGGTGCGCCACATCGGACGGTTGCCCAGCCCCCATACGTCGAGAACGTTCTGAAGGGCATTGCGGAAGGTCACTTCTGTCCGTTCGCTGTTGGTGCCGCACTGCGGACAATAGCGACCTTCGAAGACCTCACCGCAATACGGACAGGTGTTCTCTTCGGCACTCCGGGCCTGAGCATAGTCGGGCAGCCGCTCCTGTCGTTCGTTGAGGCGGTAGAGGGCTTCCTGAAGTCTCCTGACAAGTGTATTCTCTTTGATTGACATAGCCTCACTGGGTTTCAAAATGCAAATTTATGGAAAAAGTTCGACTTTTCGATGCTTTTTGCTTGATAATTTTTCGAAAAGTGCCTTTTTTTGCCGCTCTGCGCGTTAATATCCAAGCCTATAAAAGCAAGAAATGCAATACACCAGAACCTTGTTTTTATGTCACTTCGCATACACTTTCTTTCCATCCATAATATAAATACCCTTTGCAGGTTGAGACCACAATCTTCGTCCTTGAAGGTCATACACTCTATCTTTAGTTTGAGAAGAGGTATTTACGTTCCTTATCCCTGTGGTGTATTCTTTGTCGTTCCAATAGATTGTGTATTTCCCACTTGATGGCACTGGCAATTCATTGAATGTAATAGCATCCCTTCGCAATGCTGAATTTCCAAAGTCCACATGTGGCTCTAATTCCCAGCTATAAATTTTATAGATGTCATCCCCCTCTCGATAAAAGCAGATGTAGTCACGGTGTTCATAACACAATAGGACATTCTCGATTGTCAACTGTCCGTTAGTATATGTACATACTGTGTATGGCATGACTGAAGCTTCGAAGGCTCCATCCAACCATCCGGAATCATGGGCATAGATTGGACCAGTGCTTATTTCCCGTGCGAGGTATTCCCCCATACCGTATTCCATCCACAGCGTTTGTGAATATTCCACATTCTCCATACTGCTAATCATGAAAAGATTAGTGAATGAGCCGAAATCTTCTAACCATTTGTCCGTGAGTTTGCCATCAAGTGTCCTTGCTGTCAATAGTCTTTTTGATACACTTTCTCCCTTGCCACAAAAAGATATGTTTACAAGCGTATCTTTGACGGATTCAATCTCCCATTCCATGTCATTGTATGTTGTGAAATGATCACCTTCAGATAAATTGAAGTCAAAGGCCAGGACTTCTTCCTGCTTCTCGAAATCATAGACGAACATCTTTTTGTCTGTCCATCTGTAACCATACTGTAGCCTGACTGGATTATAAGCCTCACCTCTGATACGATAGCTGTCATCATAGATACGATGATACACGATTCCATTCTCAGCTGTTTCCAGGGCACTATGTTGCTCCACAACAGTTGGAATGTCTTGTCCCTTCTCAACAAATGCCATAGCCCAATGATGTTGAGCGCATAGTTCTGACGAAGTCGCAGAAAGCAGAGTGGCTGCTAAAATTTGAAATAGTCTTTTCATCTTTTGATATTTTTTTTAGTTTGACGAAGTAAAAACCACGCTGACGTAGTATAGAAGTTGCGTAGATATGGAATATTGGCAAAGAAAGTCCACTGGCGGCGGGGATTCATGTGGAACTTCTGCTTGTAGTGCGGGTTGATGAGCCAAAGGGTGCGCTGGCAAATGATATAACCTGTTTCGGAAGCAAGTCTTTCGAAGCCCTCTACAGTCATGCGTGAAGCTCGTATGCTCATCAGCTCACCAATGTTATTTGCCGTGGCTCCGCTTGTCTTCAACAGAACTTTGTAAAGCGGCTTTGGCAACAAATGAATGAAAGGAAGTTTGGAGGCCAGACCAACGCTTATTTGCTGATGACCGCCGAAAGGGTTCTCCCAAGCAGGAAAACCAAAGAAAGCTATGCCGTTCTGTTTGAGAAATGACTTTATGTGAAGAAGAAAGTCCCGTTTATATTGTGGCTCGATGTGTTCTATTACATCGTGAATAAGTACGAGGTCATACCGTTCATCCTCCGTCGTTGGCTCTTCTGAAAGGAGAAAATTTTGACAAATAAACGTGCCTTGCTGATGGCATTCTGTGAAGAAAGTCTGTGCTTCATTGATTCGACTTTGACAGATGTCTATTCCAGTCACTTGACAACCCTTTTCTGCAAAGGGAAGCAGGTTGCCGCCCTCCCCACAGCCTATTTCCAGTACACTGGTGTCTGGCGTTAGCTTGATGTATGCATTCAGGTATTCCATATAGAATGTCCGGGCTGTGTTTGCCAATTCGCAGAAGTATTGTTTGCGGTTCAAATGTCGCTGCTGCATCGTCTTTTCTTGTTTTGGTTCTCTATAGGGATAGATACCACAAAGCAAGAAAAGACTGCTTGATTTCGGAAGAGAAATTACCATGTGATGCGGATTCCTAATGGCAGCGAGAACATAAATGGATGCTCCGTGCGATAGGTCTCGATGTCGCTTCCCGTCGGGATATAGTATTGCAGACTTGGCTCAGCAAAGAATCCGATGTCAGGTGTGAGATTATACTGCAAGCCAATGCCTGTCCCTATCGACCACTGCAGCGGAGCATGGAGCGTAGATTTCTCTTCCAGTTCTTTCATACCATTCACGAAATAGCTTGTGCTGATTGGCGCATAGACGGGTACCTCCAACTTCGCGCCAAGACTTCCGTAAAGGCTCCATCGCCTAGCATTATACATATTATATGTACCCTTCAGCGGTATGCCAAGGTAATGGATGGTCTGCTGCTCACGTATAGCATTTCCACCTGTGCCTATTACAGATTCTGATTTCAGGCGGCTGTAGCTCAAGCCTGTCTCTAAACCAAAGCGGTTGTTTAGCTTGTACTTCAAGGCCAAGGAGAAGTCGATAGGCATGTAATGGTGAGTCTTACGCTCAATCATGTCCATGCCGGGCTGTGCTGCGTTGTTTTGGGCAATCTTCAACAGAATTTGATATGTCTTGTAATCGACATCAAGCGTTCCACTCTGTAATGCTTCGGCATAGTCGCTCCATTTGTCGAAAGAGCGGATACGCGGAACTTTGCTGGTTACATCTGTCATCTCCGTTTCAGTGAATATAAACGGGCGGTTGGCATTCTGTTCGCCCATGCTACCTGTGTATGCCAAATCTACAGACCACTTTTGCCCTTTGTCCTCTACTTCTATCGGCTTTTCTGGGGTCAAATCAGCAATATGTGTGTCTTTGTCAGGTCGCAAGTCGGGCAGTGGTTTGTTGTCGTGTATGATAGTTGTGGTGTTGGTGCGCTCTGTTTCTTCATTGGTATGATGGAGCGTGTCAGCAGGAGCAAGACTATCTGCAGGAACATCTTTGACAGGAACAATGGCTATTTGCTGTGTCGCAACTATTGGAATGGCAGGAGTTCCTTGCCCTATCGTCGGAGTACCTTCATCATCATGCTTTGTATCAGGTGCAGTATGTTCTTGTTTTGTTACTATTGGCCCAAGTACATCAGTAGTCTTTCCCGTTTTGTAAAGGTAAATGGCCAAAGGCAATACAAGCGGCATGAGCCACAATAGCCAATACTGTGCAAGTGACTTCTGCAACATCTTCTTTGCCCGTGACAGCTGTGACGATGAAGAGTGGGCTGCAATTCCAAGGATTTCAGCAATTTCCTTGTGCGACATTTCTTGGATGACAGCTAACTTGAACACCTGCCCATATCCATTGGGGAGTTCATCTATAGCCGCCATCAGTTCTGCCATCGTTGGCAATGGCTTATTATCTGACGGAATAGGTTCTTGTGGAAGTTCTTCGACAAGCGAAGCGGCAGAGCCGATGACTTCTTCTGATAGAGTGGAAAGCGAAAGCATTGCGGGATCATGATGTCGCTGCATATAGCGTCGGGCCACATTGGTAGTGATGCTTGTCAGCCATGCTTCGAAGCGTTGTGGATTGCGTAGTTGATCCATCTTGGCAAAAGCCAGCAAAAATGCATCATGCGCCAATTCTTCTGCCACTTGTCGATTGCCTACGATGCGTTGGCATATCACCGTCATCTGCCGGTGATATGCCTTATACAGGCTTCCAAGTGCAGTCTCGTCGCCTTGTCGCCCTCTTTCTATGAGTCCTTCTATGTCCATCAAACACACACTGCCTCTACTGACATAGATACCACTTTCCCAAAAAGACTGCACGGATTTAATCTTTTTTTTACAATCCAAACTGCGGCAATCTCAAAGAAGGGGGGATTCATGTTTAGCGGACAGTAATATTTTTTAATAAACGCTCACAGGGCGTAGATATTGTGAAGGGTGACATTAAGTCCTTTTCAGATTGTCCATCAACCGATAAGTGTCCTTTATTGTTTCGAGAGTCGAAATGACGTGGCTATCATGGTGTTCAACGGCTTCCACGAAAGTGGCCAATTCATTGAAATATCCTTGTGAATAGACCTGATTGGCCGACAATATGGGGGTGAAGCTATTGTTCTGACAGAGATATTCTACAGTTGTTTTGTGAGGGCGCAATTTTTCCATCGGGATGCCTGAGACAGTCCGTGACGAAGCAGTAAAAGAGAGTTCTTCCATTTGTGAAAGGCGATAACTGCCAGAACAGGT
>JAFSRY010000025.1 GCA_017445845.1 Prevotella sp. | reverse complement strand
CGTTTTGACACGCCCTCCTGACTTTTATCCTCCGTCGGTAGAATTAGCAATTCTTATGGGCGTTTTTTTATTTATCCCGAATTTGTGAATTAGAGAAAGCGCAAGAAGAACAGTGCCCTCCGCTCGGAAATATTTACAAAAGCGTCTGAATGCATAAAGGTGCTAACAGAATGGTTTCTAAAGACTTGACGGGAGGAAGTCAGCCTTTCGGATGAGACCGGAATGGTTAACGGAATTTGGTCTCGTCGTGACCAGAAACACGACCTCACTTTGGTCTCATCGTGACCAGCCCTTGGTCTCATCGTGACCAGCCTTTGGTCTCATTGTGACCAAGCTTTGGTCTCATCGTGACCAGCCTTTGGTCACAAAAACATAAAGTGTCACTTCGTGACAGATATCAAACAAATCTCATCAAAATCTTTCAAAAATATTACTGAAACAAATTACTTGTGGGCTTTTCGGTGCTTTCGTCTAAAGAAAACTTAATTTCTTTCTTCTTCTGGCCTGTTATTGCTGCTTTTTATGTAAATTTGCAGAACGTTTTCGTTAAGCCAAAAGAGCAGACCAAGCTTGCTTGGTGTCAAAATAGAAATTCAGTCGTCCTACGGACGAGAAATCCTACAAATCTATACAAATCAAAAGTCCTGAAAGACAAGATGAAAGATTTTGGATAGATTTGTGAGATTTCTGCGCAAAGCGCACTACCTTCGATTTGACACGCCCTCGAGTCGCGAAAGAGGAAGACAAAGTCAACGGACGGAGCAGCGAGGGCAGACCATGCTTGCATGAAGTCTGCCGAGTCGTGACGGACGAAGACGAAGTCAAAAGGTCGAATGAAATTCAATAATTAATAACGATAACACTTATTTAATGGAAAAGAAAGACTATAAGAGGACTACCGTGACCGCTGCCCTGCCTTATGCCAACGGCGGTGTGCACATTGGTCACCTGGCTGGCGTCTATGTGCCTGCCGACATTTATGTTCGCTATCTGCGCCTGCAGAAGAAGCCTGTGATGTTCGTCGGAGGAAGCGACGAGCATGGTGTGCCCATCACCATTCGTGCCCGCAAGGAGGGCATCACTCCGCAGGATGTTGTCAACCGCTATCATCAGATGATCAGGACGTCGTTTGAGGACTTCGGTATTTCTTTCGATGTGTATTCGCGTACGACCTCGAAGACGCATCATCAGTTTGCCTCCGACTTCTTCCGTAAGCTGTACGACGAAGGGAAGCTGGTGGAAGAGACGACGACGCAGCTCTACGACGAGGAGGCGAAGCAGTTTCTGGCCGACCGCTATGTCACGGGTGAATGCCCTTATTGCCATAACGAGGGTGCCTATGGTGACCAATGCGAGAAGTGCGGCCACGACCTGAGTCCTACGGAGCTGATTAATCCGAAGTCTACAATCTCGGGTTCTACGCCGGTGATGAAGGAGACGAAGAACTGGTATCTGCCGCTTAACCTCTATCAGGACTGGTTGAAGCAGTGGATCTTAGAGGAACATAAGGAGTGGCGGCCGAATGTCTACGGACAGTGTAAGTCGTGGCTGGAGATGGACCTGCAGCCTCGTGCTATGACGCGCGACCTGGACTGGGGCATACCCGTGCCTGTCGAGGGTGCCGACGGCAAGGTGCTCTATGTTTGGTTTGACGCCCCCATCGGCTACATTTCGAACACGAAGGAACTCTGCGAAACAGACCCGCAGCGCTGGGGCTCCTGGCAGCAGTGGTGGCAGCAGGAGGACACGCGCCTTGTCCACTTCATCGGCAAGGACAACATCGTGTTCCACTGCATCATCTTCCCCGTCATGATGAAGGCCCACGGCGGCTACATCATGCCCGACAACGTGCCTGCCAACGAGTTCCTCAACCTTGAGGACGACAAGATTTCGACTTCGCGCAACTGGGCTGTCTGGCTGCACGAATACCTCGTCGACTTCCCGGGCAAGCAGGATGTGCTGCGCTATGTGCTCACTGCCAATGCGCCGGAAACGAAGGATAACAACTTCACCTGGAAGGACTTCCAGGAGCGCAATAACTCCGAGCTGGTCGCCATCTATGGAAACTTCGTCAACCGTGCCCTGCAGCTCACGAAGAAATACTTCGGCGGTGTCGTGCCTGCTTGTGGCGAACTGACCGATGCCGACCGTCAGGCCGTCGAAGAGTTCAAGGATGTCAAGGTACGCATGGAACAGCTGTTAGACCAGTTCAAGTTCCGCGAAGCTCAGAAGGAGGCCATGAACCTGGCCCGCATCGGAAACAAGTATATCACCGACGGCGAACCCTGGAAGCTGTGGAAGGCCGTGGAAGGCGCACAGGAGCCTGTGGCTCGCAACGACGAAGGCATCCTGTCGGCAGCACAGCTGAAGAAACAGGTCAGGCAGAACGCCGACCTCACGGCACAGTCGGAGGCAGCCCGCCGCGTGGCTACCATCCTCTATGTGTCGCTGCAGCTGGTGGGCAACCTGGCTATCGCCTTTGAACCCTTCCTGCCTTTCTCGTCGAACAAGCTGCGCAAAATGCTCGATATGCCGACTTTTGACTGGCAACAACTCGGACAGACCGACATCCTGCCTGAAGGGAAGATGCTCAACGAGCCCCAGCTGCTCTTCGAAAAGATTGAGGACGACGCCATCCAACGGCAACTCGACCGTCTGGAACGCATCAAGAAGGAGAACCAGGCTGCCCAGCACAAGGCCGCTCCCGTGAAGGACAGCGTGAGCTTTGAAGACTTTGAGAAACTCGACATCCGCGTCGGTCACGTCGTGAACTGTGAAAAGGTGAAGAAGTCGAAGAAACTCCTGCAGTTCACCCTCGACGACGGGTCGGGTACGCCGCGTACCATCCTCTCGGGCATTGCCGCCTACTACGAACCCGAGGACCTCATCGGCAAGGATGTGCTCTTCATTGCCAACTTCCCGCCACGCACCATGATGGGCATCGAAAGCCAGGGCATGATACTGTCGGCGGAGAACTTCGACGGGTCACTCAGCGTCACCACCACCCTCAGACAGGTGAAGCCCGGCAGTCAGGTGGGTTGAATAAAGAGAAATGTAAACCATGTTCAGAATACTATTTATTGTCGCACTGCTATCCCTCCCGTTCACGGCCCTTGCACAAGGCTGGGATGGTGAGGCTCCAAAGGGTTCCATCGACCTGGCAGAAGGACTGGAATATAAGGCAGAGGTCCAGGCTACCGTCTCCGACGGGAAGACCCCGTTGTGGCTGAATGCCAACCGCTACGGACTCAGCTCGCTCGACGACATGAACGGTTATGTGCGCGGGTCACTCATCCGACCTCTCCGCACCGACTCGATGCGTCGATGGGGCATCGGCTATGGTGTCGACGCCGCCCTCACCGAAGGGTTCACCAGCCGTGTCGTCATCCAACAGGCTTTTGCCGAAGCACGATGGCTGCACGGAGTGCTCACCATCGGCAGTAAGCAGCAGCCCTTGGAACTCAAGAACCAACAGCTCAGCTCGGGGGCACAGACCTTCGGCATCAACGCCCGCCCGATACCACAGGTTCGGCTGTCGCTGCCCGACTATTGGGCCATCCCGAAGACGAACGGATGGGTGCGTATAAAAGGTCACATGGCTTATGGCATGACTACTGACGACAAGTGGCAAAAGGACTTTGTCACGGCTCGCGCCCGATACACCGAGAACACCCTCTACCATTCGAAGGCTGGCTATCTGATGATTGGCAACCCCGAGCGGTTCATGCCGGTGTCATTGGAACTCGGACTGGAGATGGCCTGTCAGTTTGGCGGCACCTCTTACTTTAACGAAGAAACGGCGAAAGGCAGCACAGGACTCTCCTCGTTTGTCCATGCCTTCATCCCCGGCGGCACCGATGCTACCGACGGCGACTATACTCATGCCGAGGGCAACCATCTGGGCAGCTATATGGCCCGGCTGAGCATCGACCAGGAGATGTGGGCAGCAAGCATCTATGCCGACCACTTCTTCGAAGACGGCTCGCAGATGTTCTTCCTCGAATACGACGGCTACGGCGAAGGTGCCGAATACCGGACGAGAAAGAAAAACAGATGGTTCTTCTATGGTCTGCACGACATTCAGGTGGGAGCGGAAGTGAAGCTGAAGTCATTACGCTGGGTCAACGACATCGTATTGGAGTATCTCAGCACAACCTATCAGGGCGGCCCCGTCTATCACGACCGCACACCGACAAAGTCTACCCAGCTGGCTGGTCTCGACAACTACTATAACCACCATCTCTATACGGGTTGGCAGCACTGGGGACAGGTCATCGGAAACCCTCTCTACCTGTCGCCAATCTATAATGACGACGGACGCATCATCGTCGAGGACAATCGTTTCCAGGCCGTTCACCTCGGCATCGGAGGCCGACTCGCCGACGAATGCAGCTATCGGCTGCTGGCAACCTACCGGAATGGCCTGGGCTCTTACTATCATGTCTATCCGAAGGCCCGCCATGACGTGAGTGTCATGGCCGAAGTACTCTACTGTTTCCCGGAGGAGTCTGCCCTGAAGGGCTGGTCGATAAGAGGTGCGTTCGGCATGGACAACGGTAAATGGGTCGGCAACAACTATGGCGCTCAACTCACCATTGCCAGGCAGGGAAGTATTCTACCAAACCGTCAATATAGAAAAAGATGAAGAGATATATAAATATAGTATTATCGGTGATGATGCTGGCAGTTCTGAGCAGCTGTGAACTGGAGAAGTCCGAAAATGGGAAACTGGATGGCTTCTGGCTTCTCACCTCTGTTGACACGCTGTCGACAGGAAACTCTGCCAACGTGGCTGAGGAAGAACTCACATGGAGCTTCCAAGGCAAACTGTTGCAGTTGCGGAAGGCAACACTGCTGTACTATAAGTTTCCTGATTTCATCTGTGAGTTTGAGAGCACGCCGACTTCGCTGACCGTCACAAAGCCCATCTATAACGATCGCGACGAGAATGACCCTGCCGTGGAGGATATAGAGGTGCTGAAGCCTTTCGGCATCAACAGTCTTGAAGAGCACTTCACCATTGTAACGCTCACAAGAAGCCGGCTCGTACTGAAGAACGAGCAGCTGCAACTGAACCTAAGGAAATAAGACCGTTCAGAACTTCTTTCCGAAGACGATATTGGTAAACGTCTTGAACAGCAGTTTAATGTCGAACCACCACGACCGGTGTTCAAGATAGTAAAGGTCGAGCTCCAGTCGACGCAGCATCTTCTCCATCGTGTCCGTGTAACCATTGTAAAGGGTGGCATAGGAGGTTACGCCGGGCCGGATCTGATAGAGATAGACATAGCGAGGGTCGCGCTCGATAATCTGCTTGATGTAGTATTCACGTTCGGGGCGGGGACCGATGAAGGCCATGTCGCCCTTGACGACGTTCCATAGCTGGGGCAGCTCGTCAAGGTGATGGTCGCGCAGGAACTTGCCGACCTTCGTCATGCGCGTGTCGTTCTCATGCTGATAGAGGGCAGGACCGTCCTTCTCTGCGTCGATGCGCATCGAGCGGAACTTATAGATGTTGAAGGGGCGGCCGAAACGACCGATACGTTCTTGTTTGAAGATGGCCGGTTTTCCGTCTTCATGCCGAATGGCAATGTAACAGATGAGAAAGAGCGGTGAGAAGGCAACAAGACAAAGGAGTGCGATGCAGAAATCAACCATGCGTTTGATGTTGCGCTCAAACTCGTTCATGCCGTCTAATATATATCCGTTTTCAAGCTTTGTCATGTATCAACGATATAATAATGCGTTCCGTTTTATTTTATAAACGCAACATCATTGATTTTATTGTATGGCAAAAACAAGTTTGTGGAAAAAAGTTTTATTGCTGGCTGTTTTGGCGGTATTTGCCAAGTTTGTGCATGTAGAGAATGCTGTCCCACTTCTTCTTGATAATCTTGCGGATGTGGAAGGGCATGAAGATGAAATAGAAAAAGAGCACTGCCTTCAGGTGAGAGAACCCTAAGACTTTTTCGTAGATGCGGATGTTGTATTTGATGAGTCCGATCTTATTGCTCGACACGGAACCCTTCGTGTCACGATAGTATGCCAGCGGCTGCTTGAGCGAATAGGCTTTCTGTCCGGTGTCGCGGAGGATGGTGAGGAAGAGTCCCCAGTCCTGCCGCTTGCGGATGAAAGGCATATAGTACTTCTGTCCCAGTAGCTGTGCGTCGTAGACGGCAGTCAGGCAGCCAATCTGGTTGTCACGCATCAGCTGGCGCAAGGACAACGAGGGTGGTGCCACGACGATGCCTCGCTCGCGGTCGTCCTCATCAATTAAGATATAGGAAGTATAACTCAGCACACACTGGTGTTCTTGCATGAAGGCTATCTGTCGCTCAAGCTTGTCGGCAAACCAGAGGTCGTCGCTGTCACAGAAGGCTATATAGCGACCCTTGGCACGCTCGATTGACTTGTCGCGGGCATACCCGGGACCCCGATTGGTGTCCAGCAAACGGACATCGACACGACTGTCCTGCTCGCTGTAGTGCTTCAGGACAGACAGTGTCTCAGCATCGGTGGAGCAGTCGTCGGTGATGACCAGCTCCAGGTTGCGGTAGGTCTGTTGAAGTATGCTGTCGATACTTTTGGCCAGCTTTCTACCTGAGTTGTAGGTGGCCATGACGACAGATACAAGTTCTTGGTTCATGCGCGATTTTTCAAATTCGGCTGCAAAGGTACAACTTTTTTCTGTAAAAAGCAGTTGTTTCCTGTAAAAACTTTCAAAAGATTATTTGGCCTTTCTGAGAAAAAGCATTAATTTTGCAGCATATAGTGATTTTCAACCTCAAAGAAGATGTATAAGAACATTTGCCGTCTCGCCTTGTTGTTGCTTCTTCTCAGCATGGCGGAAGCCAAGGCACAACAGCCTTCTGATGACTATGTGCTGGTGTTCAGCGATGAGTTTAAAGGACCTCGGGGCAGCCAGCCCGATGCTTCGAAGTGGAGCTGTCCCCATCGCAATCCCTCGACATGGGCGCGATGGATCAGTCCGTCAAGGGCGGTTGCCTTTCTTCGCGGTGGCAAGCTGGTCTGCCGGGCCATCCCCAACACGACCGAGCCTGGCGACACTGCCCGTATGCTAACGGGGGCGGTGGAGAGTCTGGGAAAGTTCAGCTTTCAGTATGGAAAGGTGGAAGTGCGCATGAAGACCAACCTCAAGCAGGGCAATTTTCCGGCTATCTGGATGAAACCCAGCGACACAAAGACCGACGACCGCTATGGCGAGATAGACATCGTGGAGACCTATGGCTATAAGAAGGCATCGTTCCACACCATTCATACCCACGAGACCTATACGCTGAAGAAAAGGAAACCGACGGAGTTTTCAAAAGACATCGACATCAGCCGCTGGCATGTCTATGGTGTCGAGTGGACACCCGACAGCATCGTTTGGACCGTTGACGGAGCGTCCGTCGGTGTCTACCGGAAGTCAAGCTTACCGGAAGACCTTCGCAACGGCCAGTGGACTTTCGACCGCCCCTTCTATCTCCGTCTGAACCAAAGCTTAGGCGACGGCAGCTATCCCCGCTTCACGCCGATGACCAATGAAGAATATGAGACGCGCTTCGACTGGGTGCGCGTCTATCAGAAAAAGCATTAAAAGCATTATCAATGGAACTATTGCTCTGCTATCTTCTACTGCCACTCGCAGCCGCCTTTACCGGCCTGCAGATTCAGTTGTCAGAACTCCGACTGCTGACAGGACACTATCGTTATGAGATGCAAAGACCCCAACTCGTGACACTGACAGCCGCGGCGGTTGCCATTGCTGCCATCATAGCCGAAGCGATAACGGCAGGAACCATCATCGTAGCCTTTGCCGAGACCCTCCTCTTCGTACCCTTCTGGTTGCTGAGCGAATGGCTGTTGGCAAAGCTTTCACCCAGACATTTGCTGCAGTCACTTGTCTATCGCCTTTTCGTGATCGTCCTCACTTTGCTCGCCATCGACAGTTGTGGATGTTATTCCCTTCTGCCTTTCCTGATTTGGGGAGTTTGCCTGCGTAACAATCCTTTGGGCATTGTTCATGGAAAGCCGATGGAGATGGTCTTCATACTTCAACGGAAAGGACAGGCATTACTGTCATCCGAGGCTCCCGTGTGGTCGTCACCATCGTCATCCAAGTGCTTTTATAATGTTGTCGACTACGGCATCCGTCCCGACACGGATTGCGATGTGCTGCCGGCTGTGCAGACACTTATCGACGAAGTAGGGCGACATGGAGGCGGAACGATTTTCTTTCCTCGCGGACGTTATTTCTTCAATAAAACCAGGCAACGGCAATACCTTCAAATCAACCACTCGCACATCACTTTGGAGGGAGAACTCAATGAGAAAGGCCGCCTGCTGACTGAATTCGTCAACTGCGGAACCACCATTCAGGGAGACAGAAATCCCTGGCTTTCACCATTCTTCATTACTACTGGCGAACAATTACAGCCAAGCAACACCTTTTGGGGCCTTGACTTCAGAAAGCCCAGCGGCATGAGAATGGAGAGCAGTTCCCTGTCCGATCCGGGAAGCAACGGTTTCCTGCTCACTCCTCCCCTGGCGACGGCCGTCACGAAAGATGCCCTGAAGGGAAGCCGCCTTCTGACCGTTGAAGACAGCTCGCGCGTGGGACATTATATATTATTAGGAATGTATAATACCACCCCTGATGCTACGCTACTCAAAGAAATGCTCGGTGTGAGCAAACTTCGTCCGGAATGGCTGACGGCCCGTCGCGCCGGCCATGAAGAGGCTCCTTCGTTCCAATGGCTTGTTGAAGTGACCTCCATCCTCGATGAGCACACCATCGAACTGAGTCGCCCTCTGCTACGCGACTGCCTGATGAAATATCAGCCAGCCCTTTACAATGTCGACATGCTGGAGGACATCCACATCCGCCACTTGCGACTGAACAGCCGATGGAACGGTCTCTTCCATCATCACGGCCTGCCACTATACTATAGCGTGGCACAGGCACAGGAAATGGATTATGGTTGGAATGCCATCAATGTGAAACGTGCTGCCCACTCCAGCATCGAGCATGTCGAAATCAATAACTTCACCAATCCACTCTATGTGCAGGACAGCCGTGAGGTTACCGTCACACATGTCGATATCAACGGCTACGACGGACATCAAGGGCTGAAGGTCTATTGCCATACCTGCGACTGTGAGTTCAGTCACATCACATTCCGCTGCCACTATGCCGATATGATGGGTGGTGAGGGCAACGCCTATGCCAACCGTTTTAGCCATATCAGCTACCTTAATCCAACCTTCCACCCCGTTGACTTTGACTTCCACGGGTTCTCCGAAGGACCGATGAGTCCGCCCGCCTACAACGTGTTCGAACGGGTCGAAGGGTTCCGCTACATCAAGGGAGCTGGGGCCATCTTCATGCAGCCCGCCTGTGCCGCCGGCAATATATGGCGCAACCTGCAGACAGAAGGAGAGCGGAAAGGCACTCTGCTCTTCTACGCCTTGTCGTATCGGGTGAAGTCCGGCTTGGAGAAGTTTGTGACGGCTGCTGGCTACACATTAGTGATGATACTGAAAAAGCGGAACCATTCCATCGGTTTCGCCAAGAAGGTTTTCACAGAAAAACTGAACGACATTGAAAGTCGAAGCGTTCCACGTTCTCAACACGGCCTGTTCTTCCCAGGAAGCTACATTGAGAACGTCCAGACCACGGCAACACTACCGTAGGATTCCGTTGACAGCATCGAGCAGGGCATCAGGCTCATTGGTCGTTATCAGCACCGACTGCTTTACATGGGCATTGTCGCCGGCCTGCACGTCGCGCAGGCTGTCGCCGATCATATAGGACCGCGACAGGTCGATGTTCCAGTCCTTTGCCGCCTGCAACAACATGCCGGGCGCGGGCTTTCTGCACTTACACTTTATCTTGTATTCCCTGCGTTCCTCGGGATAGCCGCTGTCGGGATGATGCGGACAGTAGTAGATGGCATTCACATAGGCATGTTCGCGACCCAACATCGTTTCGAGCGTAGCATGAATCAACTCCAGTTCTTCTATTGAGCAGAGGTTACGGGCGATGACAGGCTGATTGGTCACGATGACAGCCAGATAGCCGCTGGCATTGATGCGCCGGATGGCTTCGGCAGCGCCTTCGATGAGTTCCAGCTGCTCGGGGCGGTGCAGCAGGTTTACTTCCCGCGTGATGGTTCCGTCGCGGTCGAGGAAGATGGCCGGTCGCGGGTTCTGCCGGTTGCGCTGAGCCACGGTGCCTCGCTGCATGTCCTGGCAGACGGCTTCGTAGCGGTCGGGCGTCCCCATGTCCTTTATATATTCGAACGAGAGGTAGCCATAGAGGTTCAGTCCGTCACGCAGGCAGCGTGGCAGCACGTCTTTCTCGATATGACTCTTCACGCCGGTTTCTATGCGTTCCAACACCTTCGGGGTGAAGATGAAGAGCGAGGCATTGACGATGTTTCGGCTGACGAAGTCCTCCGGATGAGGCTTGATAAAGAACTCCCTGACTTTGCCTTCGCTGTCGATATCGACGATGTCGGAGTCGTAGGGGTGGTCGTTGGGATGGACGAAGAGCGTGGCATCGGCCTTCTTGGCGTGGTGATAGTCGAGCATGGCCTGCATGTCGATGTCGAGGATGGTGTCGCCATAGAACACGAAGAACTCTTCGGTCAGCTGCTCTTTCAGGTACCCCAGTGCGCCCGCCGTCCCCAGGGGTTGCGTCTCATGATAATAGTCGATATGGACGCCCCATGACGCTCCATCACCGAAATACTCGCGTATCTGCTCGCCGAGGTGTCCGATGATGAAGACAAACTCGGTGTAGCCATAGCGTTTCGCCAGCAACACCTCATGTTCGATGATAGGCTTCCCGCAGACGGGAATCATCGCCTTGGGGATGTCTCCGTTGACGGCGGCGATGCGCGTTCCTTTTCCTCCTGCAATGATGACGACTTTCATTATAAATTAGTAATTAGCAATTATGATTACCCCTACCGGCAGGCCCTCCTCCCCTTGGGGGAGGTCGGGAGGGGCTTTTGTTTTTTTATTACCCTCTGCCGGCAGGCCCTCCTCCCCTTGGGGGAGGTCGGGAGGGGCTTTTGTTTTTTTATTACCCCTGCCGGCAGGCCCTCCTCCCCTTGGGGGAGGTCGGGAGGGGCTTTTGTTTTTTATTTCCCAAAGAAGTGTTCCTCGAGCATCATGCACAGGCAGTGATAGACGGGCAGATGCAGTTCCTGTATTTTATAGGTTTCCGTCTCCGGGACCTGTATGCAGAGGTCGGCCAGATGAGCCAGCCGGCAGTCTTTCGCTCCGGTCAGTCCGATGACCTTGAGTCCTTTCGCCTTGGCGGCGACGGCAGCGAAGAGCACATTGCGGCTGTTGCCCGACGTAGAGATGCCGAGGAAGACGTCGCCCGCCTTGCCGTATCCGTTCACCTGCTGGGCAAAGATCAGCTCGGGCAGGCTGTCGTTCATGAAGGCTGTCGTCAGCGATGAGTGACCGGTCAGGGTGATGGCAGGCAGTGCGCCCTGCAGGTGTTCGGCAAGGACGGAACCCAGTTCGCTGTCGATACGCTTCATGGCCTCGGCTTGATTCTTGTATACTTTACGCTTGAGTTTAAACTCTTTCATGAGTTCGCCCACAATGTGCTCGCTGTCGGAAGCCGAGCCGCCGTTGCCGCAGACGAGGAGCTTGCGACCGTTGGCGTAGGCCTGCTCCATGATTTCATAAGCTCCTTTGATGGCGTCGTTGCATACGCTGAGCTGTGGGTAGCGCTCTTCAAGTGCGCTGATGTGTCTTAGAACATTACTATCCATAATCAAAAGGCTTTTACATTGTCTGTTTCGTAGATTTTCCATCCGTGGGCACCGCCCTCGCTGAAGTTGAAGGGCATGATGAAGCCTTCGCCCAGTTGTCGGAGGGCCTCCTCGACACACTTCTTCTTCACGGGGTCGACGATGAACATGATGAACCCGCCGCCACCGGCACCCGACACCTTGCCGGCTTTGGCGCCTGCCGCCAGTGCCACCTCCATCGCCTTGTCGATGTTGGGGTTGGTGATGTGGGCTGCCATCTTCTTCTTGTTCTCCCAGGCGGTCCTGAGGATGTCGGCAAAGGCATTGATGTCGCCCTTCAGGAGTGCCAGCTTCGTGTCGACGGCACTCTGTTTGATTTTGTGCATGGCCTCGACGGCATCGCTCTTCTTCTCCTGGGTGTTCTTCTTCTGTTCGTCGATGATGGCAGCCGACGACCGCGAGCGGCCCGTGAAGTAGAGCAGCATCGAGGCTTCCAGTTCGTCGACAATCCACCGTTTGATTTTCAAGGGGTTGACGATGACCATGTCGTCCTTGAGGAACTCCATATAGTTGAATCCTCCGAAGGCCGCTGCATACTGGTCCTGCTTGCCGCCGCTGAGCTGCAGGTCCTTGCGTTCTATCTCGTAGGCCAGCTTGGCCACTTCGTAGTCGCCAAGGGGCAGGCTGAGCCACTCGATGAAGGCTTTCAGGATGGTCACCACCATCGTCGACGATGTGCCGAGACCCGAGCCTGCCGGTGCGTCGTTGTAGGTGGTGATGCGGAACGACAACGGCTGCGGGTGGTAGTCGCGGACGATGCGGTTGTAGACACCCTTCACCAAGAGTGCCCGTCCGTCGTTCTCCAGTTGGCCGACGGCAGGGAAGTCCTCATGGTAGTCGGCATCATAGGCATCGATATGTATCTGTCCGTCATGGGTCTCTTCTATGGTGCAGTATGCATAGAGGTTAATGGTTGCGTTCAGCACGAGTCCGCCATAGATGTCGCTATAGGGAGCCACGTCGCTGCCTCCACCGGCAAGGCCGAGTCGGAGGGGTGCTTTGCTTCTGATAATCATAGTATGTATAGTTTTGAGGTTATTTTTCCAATTTCTTCCCACGAATAGGCTTCTTCCAACTTTCGCCAGGCCTCGTCGTCGTGGCGGATGGCCTCGATGGCTTCGGGATGGGCGATGATGTCGAGCAGCGTCTGCCGCAGGTTCTCATAGGTAGGCTCGCCCATGTTCCATCCGACATCGGCAATGGCAAGCGCATCGGGCAGCCCGCCCACGTTGGAGACCAGTATCGGGATGTGTTCGTTGATGGCTGCTATGAGCACTCCGCTCTGTGAAATCCTCAGGTAAGGCATCAGCATCACATCGGTAACATTCGACAGGGCCATATACTCATCGTCGTCGATATAGCGGTCGATGACGGTGACATTCCGTCGCCCTTCGAGCGACGAAGTGTCGACAGAGCCGTCCTGCTTGCCGGCAATGATGAGGTGCACGCCTTCGTTCCGGGCAATCATCGGCTCCTCGCTCCACAGCTTTGTGAGCAGCGAGACGCCTTTATAATATTTCTGGAAGCCGAGACTGCTGAATATCAACCGGTTCGGATAGCGGCGGCGCAGGTCGGCCTCCAACTGAGCTACTCGCTCAGGGTTGTGTTTCACCTTGATGAGTCCGTGAGGAATGACCTTTATCTTGTCGGCCTCGATGCCGAACATCCCCACCAGCTCTTGCTGCGTTGTGGCTGAATGGACAATGATGTCCGACACCAGCCGGTAGTAGCGACCATAGCGTTGTTGCTGCCGATGCCCATTGTCGGCATGGGGCAGCACATTGTGGGCGGTATAGACAACGCGGATGCCGCGAAGCCGGAGCAATCGAAGTAAGAGCGTGTCGAGCACCGGGAACTTGATCCATTGGATGTGCACCACGTCGGGCTTCACGCAGAGGCAATGCGCCGCCAGCCGCACCAGCGACCAGCCATAGCTGAGGGCTTTGCCCACCGTGCGTTTGTGGAGAGAGTAGCTGAAGAGCGGCTTGAAGGTCACCGTCGGAATGGCGCCGGCATCGTACTGGGCATTGCCGAAGAAGGTCACGCGGAAGCCCTCCTCCAGGTTGCTCAGCAGGTTGTAGTCATAAAGAGCACTGTTGCGATACGACATCGGGTTGATATAGAACAGCTTCCGTCCCTCGTCCTCTTTCGCCAGAAGGGTGTCAAGACGGTCTTTGAACTGAGTAAGCATCTCGTAGAGCGGTTGGTTCTTCCCCTTTCCCGTCAGCGACTTCAGTTGCTCACGCCACAGGCGGAAGCGGATGTTGCGCAATTTGTTCTTCAAGGTCTTCCGCCGTCCATAGCCTTTCTTCTCGTTCAGTACAGCGTTAGCTTCCAGCATGTCGATTTCATGCTTCACGTCGGGAGCGCGCCGCAGGGCTAAGTGCAGGTAGTGCAGGTTGGGGTTGAACTTCGCATGATTGCCAAACCGTTGACGGATGCGATAGGCGATGTCGTCTTCCTCGCCATACATGAAGTTCGTCTCGTCGAACATACCGACAGCCTCGAACTTATCCTTGCGCAGGAAGAAACACGAGCCTTGCAGATACATGAAGCGCGGGAAGAAAAGGTTCAGACGGTTGCAGATGCCGTCCAACAGCGTGTAGGCATAGCCGTTCATCATGCGCGTGCAGGCAAATGAACTCATGCTCAGCACCTTGTCAGAGAGCTTCTGCTTCATACCGTAGAGACACAGCTCGGGGTCCCGTTCGAAAGCCTCGACCGCCGTCTTGAAGACCGGTTCCACCAGGCGCACGTCGGGGTTCATAATCATCGCCACGGGAGCCGTAGCCCGACGGATGCCCACATTGTTTCCCTGTCCGTAGCCGCCGTTGTGCGTGTTGTGGATGAGGACAATCTCCTCACCATACGCCTCGCGCAGCCGGCTGAACATCCCGTCGCTCTCCGGACTGTTGTCTACGACCACCACCTCGACGTCGTCGTGCGGAAGGTCGCAATACTTCCACACCGACTCGAGACAATCATAGATGTCTTTCTCCGAATGATAAGTGACGATAATTACAGACAGTCGTTTCATTATTGCAAAGGTAATACTTTTCCGCTTAACCACCAAATTTTAGCACCCTAAAAAAGCCGACAGCGTTTCTCAACACTCTCATTCGACAAATTCCCCTCCCTTTTTTTGACCTACCTCGGGACCTGAGGCAGAGTCCTAAAACCCGATACTGCCCTTCGGCAGTCCCGATACAGCCTTTCGACAGGCACGAAAATTGATAATCGAAAAACCAAAACAACTTGTTTTGCTTTATAAAATAGACTATTTTACTGACCAAAATAGACTATTTTACTTTCCAAAACAAGTTGTTTTGCTTGACAAAGTCTTAGAAACGGCACTGCCGAAAGGCTGAAGTGTGGGGAAGAAAGCACAGTGAATGCAGGAGGACTGAACAATGAATGCAGGAGGACTGACCAGTGAATGCAGGAAGACTGAACAGTGAATGCAGGAAGACTGAACAGTGAATGCAGGAGGACTGAACAGTGAATGCAGGAGGACTGAACAGTGAATGCAGGAAGAGAGAATAGTTAGGAGTTCATCCAAATGATTGTCCTTTGGTGAGGATAGCAGAAAAAGAAATCTCACCCTCACCTTGCAGCTGAATATTAAAAACACTTAGTATTCTGCTGCACGGTGAGGGTGAGACGGGTGGTTAGGTTGCCTGACGGTTGGTGAGGAGCCCCCTAACCCTGAGGGTAGGCTCGTTACCTCATCACCTTCTTTCCGTTCAGGATGTAGATGCCCTTAGGTATGAGGTTTGAAGTCTGGGTGTTGAGACGTTGGCCCTGCAGGTTGTAGAGGTTTGAGGTTTGAACATTGAGGTTTGTGGTGTTGAGTTCAATGCCTGTCTCGTCGCCGAAATTGAGCGTGAGGCCCTTCGCACTTGATGACGGGGCGTCGTTAGCGTTGATGCGGAGGTAGGCTTTGCCGGCCTGGCTCCGATAGTTGTTGGCAGCCCTGAAGAACCCGAACGCTCCGGACTTGTCGGCAAGGACATAGTTCAGGAAGCCTGTCTCGGTCGGTAGGGTAGTGGTCGTGACGGTTGCCACCAACAGGTTGTCGCCCACAGAGGGTGCAGCGTCGATGACGGTAATGTCTTCCGTGGCTCCGCCTTCCTTGACGAGCAGCAGGCCGGTGTTGGCTGGTGCCGACGTGACAGGCTGGAAGGTGACGGTGCCATTGTTAACTTTTTCAGCCCGATAGGCTTTGATGTCGGTGGCACTGGAGAAGTCGAGGGCATAGGGACTGCTGAACGTAGCCATACCCTTGCTGCTGACGGTGACGGGCAGTGCTGTCGGTGTTCCGAGATATTTCAGCGAGAAGCTGCCGATGATGACCCAGTTGCTTGACGGGTTTCCGTCGGTGTTCTTGATGCCCAGGCGCAGGGTGCCGTCGGTCACGATGACGCGCAGCGGTGCCGAGTGGAACTGATGGTCTTCGCCCATGGCGCGTGCTGCCTGCCACCATCCGTCGATGATGCTCACGCCGCCAAGGTCGCGGGCGGCATAATCAGCAACGGGCGAAGGCGAGGTGAACGAATAGATGCTCGGCAGGGGCACCTGCTCATTGTTGGCATAGAGGGCAGCCTTCACGGTAGACTGTCCGTTGTTTTTGTAGTTGTTGTAATCGTTGATGTTGGTGCTGTTAATACCCGTGGGGCTATACAGGGCATAGGCCTGCACCTCGTAGACACCGTTGGGCACGCTGATGGTCTGATGGAAGTCGATGCTGCTGAAGCTCCATGCTTCATAGATGCGGTTGGGGCGGAACCCGTCTTGCCATTTTTGGTCGCCCCCCGTCCGGTCTTCCGTCCATTGTGGCGTGATACGGTCGTTGTTCATCAGTTCGGGGTTCACTATCAGCCAGCTGACGTCGATGGGGTTGGCTTCCGAGGCCTCGCTGAGGGCTTCCAGTCGCTCGGCTCGTGTCCATAGCTTCCAGGCGTTGCGCGTTGTGCCGTCTTTCCTGAGCAGATAGGGATTGCTGTCGTCCACACTCAGCCAACGGTCGTGGTTGATGGTGATGTAGGCATTGTCTTTCGTTCCTGTAATCTTCCAGCGTCTGGCTCCTCCGTCGTTCCAATCGAGGTAGAGCAATTCAGCATCGCCGTATTCGCAGCCCAATTCATTGCTTCCTGCCTGTGTGTTCAGTGTCCAGCCGTCGTTAGCGGGGTTCTGAAGGAGGAAGGGTCGTCCGTATGAGCCTACGTTGGCTGCTGTGTTCCAACGGTTTCTGTCGGCCCCTGCTATAGCCTGATAGCCCTGTATCCACAGTCCCGTCTCGACGTTCTGCAGGAAGTATTCTCCCTCGGGACCGCTGAAGATAGGCAGCAGCGTATTGCTGTTGTTGTTGGCGATAATCTTGTTCACGAGCGATGCACCGTAGTAGCTGCTGGCATCCGACCCTGCGAAGTCCATCATGATGATGCCTGTCGGACCTATGTTGGGGTGTGCGTCGAGATAGTCACAGACGTATTTGTTCGTAGACTTGGCACATGCTCCGATATTGGTCGACAAGCCCGAGCCCGTATAACCAGAAGTGTGATTGATATACAGGCGGTTGGGGCAGTGGATGGTCATCGACTCATCGAGCATCGTCTTGATGTAGCCGTTCTTTGTCGTCGTGTTGATGTTCTCGTAATAATCTTGCAGGATGATGTGGTAGGCACCGTCGTCGTTCAGCAGGATAGTGCCATAATTGGTGTTGTCGGGCCATCCGCCCACTTTGGCTGCCTTGGTTTCTGTCACTTCGTCTCGTGCAAGGACGATGATTTTCCCTCTCACGTCGCTAAGTCTCAGATCGCGGTGCCATTCTGTCAGCACGTCGTTAAAAGAATCCAGTATGGGTTTGATGACGTTTTTCCATTTGCCATTATCCTGTCCTGTATTGTTTTCGTTGCGAATGATGACAATGGCAAACTCTTTGTTGTTATCAGTAAGTTTTGTCTTCAATGTGTTCAATGCACTTTTAAGTGTGACACCAGTGCTTGCACGAAACGTTCCCGCCCCATGATAAATAGGACCGTCGGCAGATTCGTCGGTAGGTCGGAGGTCGAAGACACGTACTCCGGCATCCCATTGATCGGATAGCGTCAGATTTTGTGTTTTTGCAAAATATGCAGAAATAGAACTTACCCCCGACGTGGCTGCATCATGGGCTCCTGGGATGGAGAGTTGTGTGATATAGACATTGTCTGGCAGCGATGCCATCCAGTTTCTTCCGTCGGCCCATGCCGTCTGCATGGCAGCGAGCATGAACGAGAGGACGATGATTGATTTGATGTATCTTTTCATAGCAGTCATTATTATCATTGTTTATTACCAGAGGCCATTTTCGTTTTCTTCATCGTCCCAGAGAGTTGACCCTTTACCATACTGGGTGCTGCCGTCGTCGTTGGTGACTACGTCGTCAACGGGATTGAGTCGGAGTTGTACTGAACCTTCCATCAGTCCATTTCTGATGTGCATGTTCAAGAACTTGGTTGTGGGTTGGTAATACTGTTTCTTTTTCATATTATTATGGGTTTTGTGATGCAATGTATTGGCGAGTTTTTGCCGTTTTTTTTAGTTACGAGGTAAGTTACGGGGGCAAAGGTACGAAAAAAATGAGAAATAGGAATGAGAAATTATGTGAAAAAGAGAAAAGAAGGGGAAAAACGAGTATGATCCAGCAAATAGTGCCGATACGATGTCGGGGATAGGGCAAACGGCGAAGGTTACAGAATAACCTTCTTGCCGTTCAAGATATAGATGCCTGCCCCGGGCCTGCCTCCAACTCCTCCCTTGGGGAGGGGAGAAAGGGAGGGGAGGTGGGTGATGCGCCGTCCCTGAAGGTCGTACATGGGGGCGAGTTTTTCACTGTTCACGTTTATCTTTTCACTTAAAACGCCTGTTTCACTGCCCTTGAAGACATGGAAGTCGTCGACCTTGAACCATCCGGCGTTGTCGGTGGAGTGGGTTCCGTTGTTGCGTCGGTTTCCGGAGCGGATGCCGAGGGTGAGGGCTTCGCCGTCGTTCAGGTCAATCTCCACCCGCAAGGGGCGCAGGATGAAATTGCCGGAACTGCCACCGGCAAAGCCGGCGTATGTGGCCTCTTCGTCGGGCGAGAGGAGGTTGGTGTAGTCGCTCTCATAGCCATAGTATTGCACCACGGTTTGGCGCTCCCCTCCCTGGGCTGGATTGGCGTGTGCGAAGAGTCGGCAGTTGTCCTTCTTGTTTACCTCCACCCACAGTTTGCAGGTGATGACATAGTGTCCTGCTCCGAGCTTATCGGCAGGAATGGTCTGCGAGAGTTCTATGTCGTCGGGCAGGGGTGTGGCGTTGACCCAACAGACATTGTTGCCGGAGAAGTTGACGGCATCCTTGTTGATGCCGTAGGAGTTGCCGGTGGGCAGCGGGGTGAGTGTCCATCCGTAGGGGGTGCCTCGGCTGACGTTTCCTCGTGGGTTCTGTTGTCCGTCGGTGGCCAGTTCGAAGTTGGCATTGATGAGCACGTCGCCGGTGATGTCGCTGTCGGCAGTCTCCTCTGTTGTGTCAGGACAGATGTTGAGTTTCACAAGCTGGCTGAAGACGCTGCGTCCGAGCCGATGGGCACTCTCGACGTTGAAGTGCAGGTCGTCGCCTAACAACGAAGCATCGCTCATGTCGATGGCGTAGACGTTGGGGTCTTCGTCGGCAATGCGGAGATGGGCGCGTTCGACATCGGCATTGTATTGCAGGCTGATGTGTGAGACGGTGCCGAGGATGAAGGGCAGTGAGAGGCAATCATCGCTGCCGGTCTGCTCGTAGAGGAATTGCCTCATGTGGGCGATGAGGGTGGTGAGGTTCTGATAGTAGTTGGCAGGTCCCTGTGCCGAATGGTCGCTTTCTCCCTGATGCCATAAGATGGCCTTGACGTCGTATCCCTGCTGGAGTTTCTCGAGTGTCTGGGTTCGGCAGGCGTCGAAGGATCGCTCGAAGGCTTTCATGAGTGACTTGCCGCCGAGGGATGTTGCCGTCTGCCGGTCGTACCATGCTGGGTTGCACGACCAGAACTTCCCGCCGTTGCTGTTGGTGCAGGAGGGGTCGATGGCCGTACCGCCAAGGGTGAGTTTGACGACATAGAAGGGTTGCTGCAGGGCTTTCTGCAGATAGTGATAGACGAAGGCGTCATAGCCGAAGCGTTCGCTGTCGCCCGACACCCATGTGTAAGGCGTGTAGGGCTTGAACAGTCCGTTTTGGAAGTGTGAGCCGTCGTCGTAACAATACTGGCAGAGGTCGGTCTGCATGTAGGCGGGATAGTCGCAGAGTGGTACGCGGCCGTCGCTGTTGGACTGGCCGCAAACGATGATGACGGGTACTCCCTTCGGCTGTGCTGCGAGGGCACAAGCGAAGACGGTGAGCAGAAGGAGTGCGGCTTTTCTCATAGATTACATGATGACTTTCTTTCCGTTCTGGATATAGATTCCCTTCTTATCTGCCGAGTTGATGCGGCGGCCCTGAAGGTCGTACATGGGGGCGGTTTTTTCACTGCTCATGTTTATCTTTTCACTGGAAACGCCAGTTTCACTGACTTTGTTGATGCGGAAGTAGTCGACCTTGAACCACCCGTTCTTATATTCAGAGTGGCGGGTACCGTCGCTCTTTCGCGGGTCGGCGCGGATGCCGAGGGTGAGGTCTTCGCCCTCAGCCAGGTCGACATAGACCCACATGTCCTGCAGGTTATAGCTGCCGTTTGCCCCGCCGATATATCCGGCAAAGGTGTTCTGCTCGCCCTCGGTGAGGTTCTGCTCATAGTCGATGTCCATGCCATAGTACTGTACGTTCTGGTTGGCAAAGAGGCGTGTCGTGGCGAGGTAGTTTTCTTCTACCCATAGCTTGCACTGCACGAGATAGCGTCCGGGCGTCAGCTCCGATGCCGGCACGGTCTGATAGAGTTGGAATCCTTCGGGAAAGTAACCGCCCTGAGGCAGACACCAGCACACGTTGGTCTTATGCGGGTTGTTGGCATCCTTGTTGATGCCGTAGGACTGTCCGGGGAAGGTGCCCACGATGTTCCATCCGTAGGGGGTGTAGCGGCGCGTGGTTCCGTCGGTGTTCTCAATGACGTTGCCGCCCGACTCATAGTATTCGAAGTCGTAGTTCTTCAGCACGCGCTCGGTGAGCGTGAGGTCTTCGCCTTCGCCGGCCGGCGGCAGCTCGCTGACGCGCTCAATGCGGAAGTAGTCGACCTTGAACCAACCGCTGTTGTCGGTTGCCGTCGAGCCGTCGTTCTTGCGGTTGCTCGACTTGATGCCGAAGGTGAGGTCTTCACCCTCGCTGACGATGACGTAGACTTCCATGTCGCGCAGGGTGATGGCATTGGCATCGCCGCCGGCATAGCCTGCGTATGTTGCTGTCTCGCCTGCGGTGAGCAGGTTGGTGTAGTCGCTTTCGTAGCCATAGTATTGCACGTTCTGGTTGGCAAAGAGTCGGCAGTTGGTCTTCTTCGAGTTCTCCACCCAGAGCATACACGATATTTTATAGACACCCGGCTCAATCTTGCTGGCCGGTATGGTCTGGTAGAGCCAGAAGTCGCTGGGCATGGGCACGCTGTTGATCCAGCAGACGTTGTTGCCGTGGTAGTTCAGGGCATCCTGGTTGACACCATAGCTGTCGAGGCCGTTGGCACCTTTCTTCAGCTGACCCTTCGAGAGCCATCCGGCGGGAATGCCGCGTCCGATGTTGCCGGGTTGGTTGAGTTGTCCGTCGTGGTTGTATTCGAAGTCGTAGTTCTCGATGAGCTCCTCGGTCAGCGTGAGGTCGACGACATCGGGCACTACATTATATATTTCACTCAGCACCACACCGGGATCCATCAGCGACACACGCACCTTGACGGTCTTGTCGGTGTCGCTCGTGTAGTCGACGGTGCCGTCGTTGAAGCCTTGCGGAACGGTGGTGTTCCACTTGCCTTCCATGGCAGTCGTCTTCAGCGACTTCACCTCAGCCTGCTTGCCGTCAACGCTGACGCCCACGCGCAGGTCGTAGTTGCTGTTCAAGGGGAATGTGCAGAGACAGCGCACCTGGATGCTGTTCTTGCCTGCCTTCACGGGCACATCGTATTCGGCCCATGGAGCCTGTGAGATGCGGCTGGTGGTGTAGGCCGTCATGTTGAGCGGCCATACGGTGACGGCACGGTCGGAGATGCCCAGTCCGTTGAGGATGGTGAGGTCGCCGCTCGATGCCGTGAAGTCGGCAGCCGGAATGACGACGTTCTCCTTCGTCTTCAGTTCTGTCTGCACGTTGTTGATAGAGGTCAGCGTGGCCGTGGCGGGCATGTTGAACTGGCTGTCGCCGTGGGGCTTCATGCTCATCACGCCGTTCCACTTGCCACCGGCGATACCCGTGTTATAATGGTTCGTCAGGTCGCTGATGATGCGGTAGGCCTGACGCGCTTCGGCGGCAAACTCCAGTGCTGCGTCACGCTGTCCGGCGCGCGCCAGCTCCATGCTCTGTGAGGCGCGGAACGTCTTGACATTCATTTCGTAGGCACACCTGACGGGGTATTCGATGAGCTCGAAGAAGGCATCCGACAGTTCCGCCGGAATGCTGCCCTTCAGCGCTGCCACGCGGTCGGCGATGGCGCGGTAGTCGGCGATGCGTTCGTTTTGCTCCTCGCGCGTATAGGCAATGGCATGGACATGCTCAGGCTTGCCCGATGCGCCCAGCCGGTAGTATTCGTGCTTGATGGCCGTCAGCTCGTCGGCTAAGTCGGCACCGAAAGTCTTCTCCATCCAATAGTGGGTGTAGTCGTAAGCCTTCTCGGGAGCCCACCGGTCGACATCCCATGCGAGGTCCATGCAGAACTCCAGTTCCATCTCGGCCGGCTTGATGTCACCCACGTTGATGACCCACAGCGACTGAATGCCCTGATTGTAAGCCTTCGACAACTCGTAGCTGATGAGCGACGGCGAGATGGTGCTGAGCCAGAGGTAGCTGACGGGGCTGCCGAGGTAGGAGAGGTGGTAGTAGATGCCGTTGCCGCCGCTGCGTGCCTGCTCGTTGGCACGCGGCATCTGCCGGATGTAGCCGTGGTTGTCGTCCACCCAGCAGATGGTGACATCCTCGGGAACCTGCAGGCCGGCATTATAGGCGTCGAGCACTTCTTTGTAGGGGATGAAGAGCTGAGGCACGGTGGTGGCATCGCCCATATACTTATCTAACAGGGAGCGCTGGAAACCGATGATTTCGGTGAGTCCGCGCACCTTGTCCTGTGTCGACGGATAACCGGAGATGCCCCAGTCGTGGACACCACGCATACCGAGTGTATACATGGCATCGTAGCCTACGCTCTCAGCTACGCGCTCCTCCCAATATTGTTGTATTTTCGTCTTGTTGGTCACATAGTTCCAGTCGTCGTTGTTGCCGTTCCACGGAGCATGGCGCCACTCCCACTCGTTGTCGCGCAGCATCTGTTCGCAGTGGCTCGAACCCAACATGATGTCATACTTCTTCGCCACGGGCAGGTTGTCCTTGTTGGCCCAGAAAGCCTCCGAGCAGAGGTGCATGGCAGGCCACAGCGTGTTGGCACGCAGGCGCAACAGCAGTTCCATCACCCGGGCGTAGGCACCGGGACCAATGTTGCCGTACTTCTTGTCGAGACCCTTGGCAGCCCATGGCTGCAGACCCCAGTCCTCGTCGTTGATGAAGATACCGCGATATTTCACCGACGGCTCCTTCGACACCATCCTGTCGCCCGACAGGAAGAGCGTTGGGTGCTTCCCGGGAGCCACGTCGGCCCACCATATCCACGGGGTGACACCGATGAGGCGCGACAGTTCGAAGAGACCGTAGGCAGTGCCGCGTGGCGTGGAGCCAATGATGGCCAACTTGCCGTCGCTGATGCGCTGGATGCTGTAGACCTCCCATTTTCCCTCGATGTCCGTCAGGTCAATCTCGCCGCCTTCGGCCAAACCGTTGATGAGCGGAGTTCCCACCGTTCCGACATAGATGAGGGGGTCGTGAAAATTCTTCGTCACATCCGTGGTCTCTATACCTAAGGCCGTGCCGGTGACGGAACGAAAGTCCTCGGCCACACACCCGGCAGCCGTCGCCACCACCTCGGCATCCTCGCTGTCGATGAGGAAAACCGCATGAAGGTCGTCGCCGACCAGTTTGAAACAACCCTCCGACGGGTTCTCGCTGACGGTGAACCCTGACTGCGCTCCCGTTGTCAATGACAACAAAAGAGACAACAATAAAAAGAAACTCTTTTTCATATTTTTTTTAGTTGACAAGTCATGAGTCATGGGTCATGAGTAATTATGATTACCTCTATCATTTAACTATCCTAATCTGCTAAACGACCAAACGACTAACTCATTATTCATTTCTCATTTCTAATATCTTTCTATTATTAATAATGTATATGCCTTTGGGCTTCGAGGCTCGTGATTTGATGCGCCGCCCCTGCAGGTCGTAGAGGCTTGAGGCGTGAACCCCTCCCGTCCACTCCCTAGGAGAGTCGTTTGATATATGAGCGATTGGGAGCAGGCCCGCCTCGCTGACCCTCTTGATGCGGAAGTGGTCGGCTTTGAACCATCCTGAGGCATCGAAACCTGTAGTGGTTTCTCCGTTGCCCTCCATGTTGCCGGAACGGATGCCGAGTTTGAGGACTTCACCTTCTTCCACATTGATGCAGACCATCATCTCCTGCATGATGAACTGGCCGTTGTTGCCACCGGTGTAACCCGCAAAGGTGTCTTCCTCACCCTCGGTGCGGTTGAGCATATAGTCTTCAGGCCGGCCAAAGTACTGCACGACCCCCTTCCGGCACTCCTCCAAAGAGGGCGGAATGGCTTGTGCAAACAGCCGGCATCGTCCGAGCTGACCCTTCTGTACCCACAGCCGACAGCGCACCTGATAGCGCCCGGCTTCAAGGTCGGCAACGGACTGTGAGAGCTCGAAGTCATCGGGCATGGGGGCATCCTGTGGATTAAACCAGCAGACATTGTTGCCGTGTTTGTTCAGACCGTCACCGTTCACACCGTAGGAGTTGCCGGGAAACTGGCAGTTGACCTGCCATCCGTAGGGCACGCCGCGCGAGGTCGTCCCGCCGCTGTTGGCCTGTCCGTTCACATTGAGTTCGAAGTCGGGGTTGACCAGCATGGCGTTGGTCAGTGTCAGGTCTTCGTCACCATTGTCTGCCGGGATGGCTTCAACGCGCTCGATGCGGAAGTTGTCGACCTTGAACCAGCCTGTGGCATCGTCGCCGGTGGCCTGCGTGCCGTTTTTCTTCATGCCGTCGGAACGGATGCCGAGACGCAGGTCTTCGCCCTCACCGACGGTGACATAGACCACCATCTCGTTCATCACGAATTTCGGCGAGATGTTCGAGTCACCGCCTCCATAGCCGGCAAAGGTGGCTGTTTCACCCTCCATGATGTTCTTGTCGTATTCATCGCGGCTGCCGTAATACTGCACGTTCTGGTTGGCAAACAGCCGGCAATTACCCTTTTGGTTGTATTGGTTCCAAAGCCAGCATGACACACGATAGATGCCGGGTTCGATTCGGCTGTGGTCGATGGTCTGATAAAGTTCGAATCCTTTCGGGAAGGGCAGGAGCCGGAACCAGCAGATGTTATCACCGAAACGTGTGGTGGCATCGTTGTTGATGCCGTAGGAAACCCCGTTGAGGGTGCCCGTCGTCTTCCATCCATAGGGCACCTGTGTCTTGCGTTCTACGCCACCGGCATTATAGGTCTCAGCGTCGAGCATCTCGAAGCTGGGGTTTACTAACAGTAGCGAGGTCAGGTCTTCCTCTTTCTCGGCAGGGACAACGGGAAACACCGTCAGGCGCAGTTCTGTGCAGCCATAGGGTACGAGGTCGATGGTCTGTGTCTCGTCTTTGGCAATGAGCACGTCGGAGAGTGGCAGGTTGGGATTGCGGGTGCCGCCGTCGAGTCCCCATATGATTTCGCGCACGGGCAAGGATATTTTTATCGGTGCGTCAGCGAGGTCAAAGGGATAGCCGTTGTCGAGCTTATTCTTATATACTGCTGTTACGAGGGCAGAACCGTCGGTGGTGGCTTCGTCTATGCCATAGTTGAAAGGTCCGTCGGGGGTGATGCTCCACGACTTGAAGTCGGGATTCGCCGACTTCTTACCGTTCATGTTTGAGTAGACGGTTGTGTCCTCAGTCTTCTTCTGTGGCACTGCGTAGGTGTAGAGCAGTGGTCCACGCTCGACATAACGCCCCTGTCCGGGGATGTCGACGATGCGGGTCTCCATGTCCAGGCGAAGGGTGACGATGTCGTTGCTTTTGAATGTGTGGTTGAGGGTTGTGAAGGTGCCTGGGGCCAAGGCTATGTTTGCGGCTATGCCGTTGACTTCGAGTGAAGCGCCGGTGGCCCAACCGGGGATACGAAGGACAAAGGGAAATGCTTTCTCTTCGTCTAAGGTAAAGCGGAAGGTGATGGTGCCGTCGAAGGGATACAGTGTCTCTTCGCTGATGGTAACCGTCGTACCCTCAATGTCGAAGGTCGTCTCGTTGGGTGCATAGAGGGTCGCGATGACAGCTGAAGGGAGGTCGCTGCCCCGCATCCAGAGTCTGGAGGCGAAGTTGGGCATGAAGCGGTTGACGTTTCCTACACAGCACTCTGTTTCGTGGATAGGTCGGTAGGCCATCCATGTCTTGCCGCGTTTGAAGGCGTTATTGTCGGAGGTGCCGGTGCAAATCATCTGGTTGACCGACGAGAAGTACTGCAGGGCTTTGAAATCCTTTGTGATGGCTCCGAGGCCAGCATTGAATATGGCGCGTTCGAGCCGGTCGGCCCATTCAGCTTCGCCCGTCACCTGCAGAAAGTACCCTAACGACCAGGTGTAGTCGGTGATGTCGCAGGTTTCGTGGGCATAGTCGATGTCGTTGCCCATGGTCGACTCGGCGCTGGTGTATAGGCCGTCGGGCAACAGGTGGTCGCGTTCCAGTTTCCGTTCGGCGTTCATGGCAAGGTCGAGGTATCGTTGTTTCCCCGTGTACGCGTATAATAAAAGAGGTATCTTCAGCATTTCGGCATAGGTGACGCCATGGAGCAGGATGCTGCCCTGCGAGGCTGCCACGGAGGCATCGAGTTCGAAGCCGCCCATGTTGTAGGCCTCTTCTGCCATCTTGAGCAGACGTTCGTTCTTGGTGATGCCATAGACGAAGAGTATCCCCTCGAGGTTGACGATGTGCCGGCGGCCATTGGTGAGCAACGATGGGCTGAGACTGAGATAGTGGCGTTCCAAAGCCTCGATGACGGTAGCGTCGTGGTGAACCCAGTAGTCGGCCTGCATGGCGCGGAAGAAAACAGCCATGGGCCACAGCGACTCAATCTTTGCGTTGCCCAGCCTGCCGTTGGCCTGAGCGTGGGCGATGGTGTAGGCGATGCCCTCCTCGCCCGTCTGAATGAAGGTGTCGTTGCCTAAGAGGTAGCCCAGTCGCAGCAGTCCGTCGGTGTAGTAGGCGGTCTGTTCGTAACGCCACCAGTCTTTGGCATCGGGGTTTTCGTTCTGTCGTTCAATCTCGCCAGCCCACAGGCAGGTGTTATAGGGGTAGGCCATAGCCTCGGGATGCCCTGTGAGTCCGTCGGCCTGCCGTTGCAGAAACTCGCGCAGCCACCCTTGCGGATGGATGTCGCCGATGAGTCCTTCGCGGAAGGCGGCATAGTCTTGCGCCCGAACGGAGAAGGCATTGAAGACAATAAGGATGAGCATGATTGCCCGAAAGAGTCGTTTTGCCATGTGAAGTAATAGTTTACTGTCGTTTCATCGATGCAAAGTTACGCTTTATTCCTTTAATATGCAATATTCTCGTTGAAAAAAAGACGTAAACGTTTACGTTGCTTTTTCATATTTTTTTTATGGTTGTTTTGAGTGAATTAATTAATTTTGCATCGTGAATGAAAATGAATAAAAGCAGAAGTCTAAACTTTAAACCACAAAACAATGAGAACAAAAGGATTTTTTCGTTGTGCCATCATCGCTATTGCTTTGATGGGAACTCTCTCTGTATGGGCTCATGACGGAGAGCACACTTATGTGAATGGTGTCTGCAGCATCGAAGGATGTGAAGACCCCTATGAGGCTCCGGCACAGGATGCTGAAGGCTATTTTCTGGTAGCCAATGCCGGTAATGTGGAATGGATTAGTGACTACGTACAGAACGTTTCCAACACTCCTAATGTAAAGATGACAGCCGACATCGATTTCACGGGTGTCAATCATACGATGATTGGTCGTAACGACGCTCGTAAGTTCAATGGTACCTGGGACGGACAAGGCCATCGCATTAAAAACCTTGTCTTGAATTATGGCTCAGCTGATACGCCTACTGCCATTGGCTTCTTTGCCTGGGTTCGTGGCGGCTCAACCATCAAAAACCTTATCATGGACCAGAGTTGCTACTTCGAGGGAAAGGTGCGTGTGGCTGCTTTTGTCGGTGTTACGCAGGTTGTCAGTGGCGGCCCGGTACGCATCGAGAACTGCATCAACGAAGCCAAAGTGCAAGGCCATACAGGTGCTACCGGCGGCTTCATAGGTTGTCGTAACCCCAACAACCAGGATACCCCGCAGAACATCATCTCCGGCTGCGTCAACCTGGGTGACATCCTTTGTGATGCCAACGAGGCAGGTGCCTTCGTAGGCTGGGCAAACTCAGCTTCCGAGAAGCATATCGTTGAGAATAGCTTTAATATGGGCAATGTGTCGGTCGATGGCAATGGACGTGGCTTCATTCGTGGTGACAACCTGCAAATCACCAACAGCTACGACTTCGGTGCAAACGCTGCCAAAAATAGTCAGAAGGCCAGCCACGAGTGGACGACCGCCGACCCCATTGAAAGCGGTGAATTGGCTTTCTTCATCAATGAGACTGCCGGAAAGACTGTTTTCTATCAGACCATCGGCACCGATGCTTATCCCGTTCCCTTCAGTGACGGTCATGAGCAGGTCTATGCCCACGGCAACTATCGTTGCGACGGTGAACTGCTGCCTGGTACCGTCTACGACAACACCCCCGGCGAAGGAGCTGTCATACCTCCCCATAACTACTCAGCCAACGGTCTTTGCCAGAACGACGGCTGCACCAAGCCCTTCCAGGCTCCTGAGGTAGACGCTGAAGGATGGACGCTACTGGCCAATGCCGGCAATGTAGAGTCGTTCTCTGAAACGATAGCCGGAGGCAGCGGCAGTATTGTTGCCAAGGCCAAACTCACAGCCGACATCGACTTTGAGGGTATCGAAAACCTGCACAGCCCCATCGGTCCTTCAACAGGTTGTAAGTTCAAGGGTGAGTTCGACGGACAGGGCCACCACATCAAGAACATGATTATCAACCAGCCTACGAAAGAGGCTCAGGGCTTCTTCGGATGGCTGCAGGGTAACAGCAATACTTATATCCACGACCTTATCATCGACTCGTCATGCTCGGTCACTGCAGCCAACAAGGCCGGTGCTCTGGCAGGCGCTTCACAAAACTACAACGAGGCTGCCACCATCCGCATCGAGAATATCGTCACAAGTGCCGACGTGACCGTCAGCGGTCAGGATGCTGCCGCCATTGTCGGCGGTGAGAGCGGCAACAAGGCTAACTTCCTCGTCCGTAACGTCATTAACAGAGGTGACATTACCTCCACCAACGAATATCCCTACGCTGGTGCCCTCTTCTGCTATCAGGAGCGTGGAACCGTTGAGAACTTCGTCAACCTCGGAACCATCACGGGCCATCTCGGTGGAAACATCGGCCGATTTAACGGCGGGACCATGAAGAATGTCGTAGACCTCAGTGAACTGACGGAAGACAAGACACAGGGTGTCGTAGAGGGACTGACCAAGAATGATGTCTCATCAGGCGTATTGGCCTATTGGCTGAACACCAACGACACTCAGGAAGAGGATGCTTTCACACAGACTATCGGTACCGACGACTATCCCATGCCTTTCGCAACAAGCCTGAAGGTGTACGGCGGTAAATGGGACGGACTGAACACTGTTGCCTACAACAACGAGGATGGTGTGGTGACGGCAGGAAGATTGATTATCAGCGATGCTGCCGAAGCCTTTGCAGTGCCCGATGGAGCCACGAGCGTGATTGCCCGTAAGGTAATGTACGAGCGTAGCAATGTGGCTGGCTTCAACACGGTCTGCCTGCCCTTCGCCCTGACAAGTGGGCTCGCAGGTGCCGCCCTCTATAAGGTGAGTTCCGTAGAAAGTGACTATATCGTGCTTGAGGCTGCTACTGAGGCTGCTGCCGGTGAGCCTGTGCTCGTGCAGTTCCCCACTGACTATGAAGACTCATGGTATGTCGAGCGTGGCAAGACTGATATAGTTGCTGCTCCCGTCGGAACCGGTGTACTGAAGGGTGCCTTTGCTGCCGCTACCATCGGTGAGGGCAAGTATAAGCTCAACGCTACAGGAACAGCTTTCGGTCGTACCACCGCCGCTGCCACCATCAAGGCCTTCCGTGCTTATGTAGAGGCTGAGAGCAGTGCTGCCGAACTGAAGATCTGGAACGATGAGACTGGCATCGGCAATGTTGAGCGTGCAGCGCTGGACATTCAGAATGCCTATACCCTCAGCGGTCAGCGTGTGAATACGCTGCAGAAGGGTGTCAACATTGTTCGCATGGCCAATGGTGAGACTAAGAAAATCGTTGTGAAATAACTAAAACTCGATAGATAGCTATGAAAAGAACATATATTTTTCCCGCTGTGAAATACAGTTCGATGGATACAGCAGAATGCTGTCTGACTGCCGTCTCATTGGCAGTGACCGACGAGAATGTGGACGATTCGAGCAAGGCTAAGGAGCTCGATAATGTCGATAACTCATTCAAGTCCATTTGGGATGAATAAGTGAAAAGGCTCACCCCCATTGCTTGGGGGTGAGCCCTTTTTTATCAGACTTCGATGAAGACAAAACCACAACGAGTGACATTGCGCGAGATGGCCGAGGAACTCGGCGTCAGCGTTGCTACAGTGTCGCGGGCACTGAAGGATAGTAAGGAAATCGGTGAAGAACTGAGGCAGCGCGTTCATCAGCTTGCTGCCGAAAGAAACTATCGGCCGAACCCCTTTGCCCAGAGTCTGCGCAAGGGCGCTCCACGGCTCATCGGCGTGGTTGTGCCCAACATCGTCACTCACTTTCATTCGGGTGTCATCGAAGGTATCGAAGACCGTGCCCGCGAGGAGGGATATGCCGTTATCTGTGCCAACAGCCATGAGCGGATGGCCGACGAGATAACGCTGACTGATAACCTTGCCTCGTTGCATGTAGAGGGCATCATTGCTTCACTCGCCGAGACCACAACGTCCTACGAACACTTTGTGAAACTCAACGAGATGAACATTCCCGTTGTCTTTTTCGCCAGGACATGCCTGCCTGACCTCTTTTCGTCGGTCATTGCCGACGGAGTGCAGGGGGCTTACGAAGCGACTACGCATCTTATAGAGGAAGGCTGCCGGCGCATTGCGTTCATTGGCGGTCCGAACCATCTTGACATGGTGCGTAGAAGAAAGCACGGATATATTGAAGCCCTTCATGACCATCGGCTGCCCGTAGAACGCCATTTGGTCTGTTGTGACAGTATGACCCACGAGGCTGCATACGCCTCGATGAGCCGGCTCCTCGACCTGGAGGAACGACCCGACGGGGTGTTGGCTGTCAATAATACTCTTATCTACGGCGCCATGAAAGCCATTAAAGACAGAGGACTCAACATGCCTGGCGAAATTAGGCTCATCGGATTTACCGATGACGGGAACGTAAGTTACCTTTCGCCAGCCATCTCGGCTATTGAAGACCAGACGCACCTCATGGGAATGCGGGCGTGCGAACTGCTTATCCGTCGTATACAAGGTGACCACAACCTTGTGCACGAAGTCATTCCCATGCAGCTTCGGTTCCGGGAGAGCAGCCGGGGGTGAGGCTTTTTATTATTTCTCGCTGATTGTTCCTTCGATATATTCCACTGTATTCTTTGTGCAGGTAGTGCCGTTATAGGTGCTGTGGCTGATGACGAGCCAGATGTGGGTGTCGTCTTTGAGGAACAGCTGACAATAGTAGGCACCTTGTCCTGCAGGCAGCGATGCGAAGGGCAGTGTCCGGTTGGTGAAGTTATGTCCGCTGCTGTCACCGATGGAAACGGACGAGCGGCAGGTCTGCCATACAGAGCCGTTCTGGTTCTGGTGGGCGCACATGACGATTTCTCCGGTGGGCAGCTGCAGGATGAAGGGTGCACAGCCTCCTTGCAGTGTCGTGTTGATCCATCGGTCGTCGTCTTGCTTGCCATCCCATTCGGAGGTGTCCCACGATCCGTTGAGGTCGCGGTGGACGAGTGACGGATTGATGTTGGAGGTTGGTGTCTCTATGCTGAAGAGCAGGCCTTGGTTGCCTTGCAGGCATACGGCGACGGGCATACCGTCGCGGTGGCCGGGATAGTAACAGGCGCGGGTGTCGGTAGTCCAGGTCAGACCGTTGTCGTTCGACCGTGCGCAGCGTATCTCCTGATTTGATGCGTTTCCGTCCTGGAACCATGCTGCTTCGCTCGACACGAGCAGTTCGAGTTCGCCACCGGGCAACTGAACAATCATCGGCTCCCAACAGCGGCCGCGCATGACGGTGATGGGGTCGCCCCATGTCTGGCCGCCGTCTTTCGAGATGATGACAAGCACCTGGCAGTTGTCGTTGGTCTCTGGATTGGCATTGCCGATGAAGGACAACAGAATCCATCCGTTCTGCAGCTTCACGAGTTCTGGATTGCAGAAGCGGAACCAGTTGTTAGTGCCGAAGTTGCGCGACTTGTCCATGATTTTCTCTGCTTCCGACCATGTCTTTCCGTTGTCGGTTGAGCGCTGCAGGTAGATGTTGAGCCAATGGTCAACCCCCGCCCCGGCTCCGTCGCCGCCATGATAGGCCAGCAGGATGGTGTCGCCCGAGACGCGCAGCATACGTGGATATTCAGCCTGGATGTTGTCGGGGTTGAGTTGCGTGCGGGTGCGGTGCCATGTGATACGATGGGTGACGGGCTTCACCGTGGGGTCTACTTCGTAGGTTCCATAGTCGGTACTGGTGCGGATGGTCTTCTCGATGACTTGCTCTTCACCGTCGATGATGGCTGTGAGGCGCGCTGTATAGTCGGTAGAGGGCTGCAGGCCGCTGATGAGTGCCGACTGGAAGGTGTTTGTCTTGCCGTTGACGGGCGTCGTAGAATAGGTCTTCATGTTGCCCGGCGTACCAAATTCGAAGGTGCGCTGCGGTGTGGCCCCGGTGTAACCGGCAATGGCAAAACGAGCGCGGATGCTGTTCTTCGTGGCTGTCCATCCCTCTGAACTCCATTCGATGCCGGCAGGGGTCTGTGCGAGTTTACCTGGGCCATAGACAAGGGAGCCGTCCTTGGTCTTGAAATAGAAGCGCACGGAATAGTTGCGGCCGGGTTTGAGGTCATTGCATGTGACTTCGAAGGTGTCGCCTTCGGGCAGGGTGGTGCCGATGGGGTTGCGGGGCATCCGTGTAAAGGTCGGGCTGAGTCCGCTGAGGTTGTAGCAGAAGCCGTATTCGATGACTTCGTCGGCAGGGACGTTGAAGCCGGATACTTCAAAGGTGGCCGAGTTGAAGGTGATGTCGGTCAGGTTGACATTGAAGTTGACAACGTTGAGGATGTGGGTCTCTACGAAGGGTTCGCAGGCTTCGTCGCCATTGACGACGACCCGATAGTAAAGGGCTCCGCTGGCAGGAGCCTTCACGGTGTATTGGGTCTTGGTGGCTCCGCTGATGTCGGTCCACGTCTGTCCCTTGTCGGATGAGGACTGCCACTGTATGTCACCATAGTTGTCGGGAGTCCATACGAGTTGCATCGTCGCATTGAGCGAGGCCTTGGCATAATGGTTGATGACGCGCTGCGCCTGAAGGGTGGCGGTGAGGGCGAACAGGGTGATGAGCAGGAAATGTCTTTTCATATAAGCGATGGGGGGGATGTTATTTCTCGAGTTTCATGACGATGGCCTGTCCGTCGGGGAAGGCGATGCAGACCATATAGAAACCTGTAGGCAGTGCTGAGAGATCTTCGGTGAAGCTGTCGGCAGGAAGGCGTGTCAGCTTCCGCTCCAGCTGTCCGGCTGCGTTGACGATGCGTACCTGAAGGGGTGCGGAGGGATAGGTCATGGTGAGCAGGCTGCCATTCATCGTGACGGTGAGCCCGCGTTGGGCAAGGGCCTCGATGCCGCTGGTGCCGGTGACGGTGAACTTGGCGGTCACCTGACATTGCTGTCCGTCGCTGACGCGAAGGTAGTAGTCGCCGGCGCGCTGAACGCGGAGGGTGCGCTCCTGGCCGAGTTCATTGCCGTTGGTGTCGGTCCAGAGGTAGGCATACTGACCGTCGCCACCCTCTACGACGAGGTCGCTGCCTAAGAGGTCGGCACCATTGTCGAGGTTGATGCTTACGGTGGGAGCTACGACCTTTAGTCGCGGGTACTGCTGGAAAGGAATGTTGATGACGGTCTGTGCCTGTAGGACGGCTATCCAGACGAGTGTCAGAACTGTCAGTAAAAGTCGTTTCATTGTTATTTCCGATTGGTTGTTACTTGTGTAGAGAATCAGCTTCATGGCAGCAGCCTTGCCGCTGATGGATCATGCGGACCACACCGCACATCGCATCGAAGCGCGCTTTCAGCGAGTCACGCTTCTGACGAAGCTGGTTGGCTTCGAGTAGGGTCTGCGCCTGCTTGATTTGCTGAAGGGTGGCCTGAAGGGCCGAGTCGGTGACCTGGATGTCGGCTTGGGCCATCCGCAGCGATGCGTCCTGCCAGAGGCGAAGGGCTTTCTTACGGGTGTCGATGGCCTTTGGATAACGTATGCGGAGCGATTCAATGGAGTCGAGCGTCTCGGCATAGTATCCCCTGTCGTAGAGTGACTGTATCTCGGCAAGCATGTCCTCAGCCTGTTTGTCGTTGGTCTTCGAACAGGCTGTAATGACCATGATTGTGGTTAATATGTAGGCCCAAGTTTTCATAACAGGGACAAAAGTAAAAAAAAAACTCCGTATGTGTGCGGAGTTTTTAGATTTATTAATTTAATAATAGATAAAAGACGGTCAGGCTATCCGATGCGGAAGCCGATAATCTTGCGTACTTCGCGCAGTGTTTCTGATGCGCTGGCGCGTGCCACCTCGGCTCCTTCGCGTGCAATCCGGTCGAGTAACTCGGGATTGGCGGAGTACTCTTCGATGCGTTCGCGGATGGGTGCGACGACGGCGCAGAGGTCTTGTGCAATCTGCTTTTTCAGGTCGCCGTAGCGCAGGGTGCAGTCGTTCCACTTCTCGTCGAAATACTGATAGGTGTCTGCCGTGGAGCAGATGCGGAGGAAGGTGAACAGGTTCTCGATGACGTCGGGACGCGGACTGTTGGGTGTCTGAGGGCCGTTGTCGGTCACGGCTCTCATGACTTTCTTCGTGATGGTCTTGTCGTCGTCGCGAAGGTAGATGCAGTTTCCCTCGCTCTTTCCCATCTTGCCGGAACCGTCAAGGCCGGGCACCTTCAAGGCTTTGTCGCTGAAGTAGAAGTTCTGTGGCTCGGGGAAAAAATCAACACCATAGATATTGTTGAAGCGGCGCGCACACTTGCGGGCCATCTCCATGTTTTGTTCCTGGTCTTTGCCAACGGGCACTTTCACGGCGCGGTGCTGAAGGATGTCGGCTGCCATGAGGGTGGGGTAGGTGAAGAGGCCTGCGTTGACATTGTCGGGCTGCTGGCGCGCTTTCTCCTTGAAGGTGGTCACGCGGCCCAGTTCGCCGATGTAGGTGTTCATATTAAGGTATAGATAGAACTCAAGGGTTTCCTTCACGTCGCTCTGGATGTAGATGGGAGCCTTCTTGGGGTCGATGCCGCAGGCAAGGTATTCGGCCAAAATCGTGCGGGCACTCTGCTGGATATCTTCGGGTTTGGGATGGGTGGTGAGAGAGTGCCAGTCGGCGATAAAGAACATGCTCTGATATTCATCTTGCATCTTCACAAAACTCTTCACGGCGCCAAAATAGTTGCCCAAGTGGAGATTGCCAGTCGGACGGATGCCGCTAACTACTTTTTCCATATTTTTTTCTTATTAGTCGTTATTTTTTTGTTTCGGAGCACAAAGTTACGAATAAGTGAGCGCAAAACAAAGAAAACAGAAACTTGTTTATGTTTTTTTATGTTTTGCCGAGCGGGAGTAACTTATTTAAAGTTACGAATAAGTGAGCGCAAAACAAAGAAAACAGAAACTTGTTCTGAAGATTTTGTCCGCTTAAGGACAAAATCGTTTTTTATGTTTTGCAGAACGGATAGAGCAGCGAGAGCCATCGACTTGTATAGATGGCCGAGTGACAGAGGTCGGCGTAGTCAGCGAGAGTAACTTGACACACCCTCGTTTTTTATGTTTTCTTTCTGCCGTTTATAGGCTTTCATCCTTGCGTTTCAGCCCTTCGGCAGTGCCGTCTCTAAGACTTCGTAAAGTAAAATAGCCTATTTTGGTCAGTAAAATAGCCTATTTTGGTCAGTAAAATAGCCTATTTTGGTTAGTAAAATAGCTTATTTTGTTTTGTAAAATAGCCTATTTTACTTTACGAAGTCTTAGAGATGTCACAGTCGGAAGGCTTTATCGGGCTCGTCATCTCTGCTTAACGTGATGAAGTAAACTTCTTTTTTTGAGGTTTTTTGAAAAATAATTGTGAAAAAATTTGTGAGTGTCGGGAAAAAGCACTACCTTTGCACCCGCCTTACAGAGGTAAGGGCGTTTAGCTCAGCTGGTTTAGAGCATCTGCCTTACAAGCAGAGGGTCGGCGGTTCGAATCCGTCAACGCCCACAGGGGTGTTTCCTCTCCGACATTCTTCGGAATTCGGGGAGGATTTTTCTTCCAAAGGGATGCTGTCATGAGAACCCGATTTCCCCTCGTCCCTTTTTTCCTTCCCAAGGCCTCTGTGTTTGATGATGTGACTCAACTTCTGTCCGTAGATAGTTGTGACACGCGTCGGTATATATGATAAGTTCAACTTCTTTAGCTACTTTCACTTCTATATAGGTTGGGCAGATACGGAACTTGAATAATAAATAATAATGTACGCGTAAGAGCTATGAAACAGTACACAGATGCCGAATTGGCAGAGCTTTTGGACAATGATGTCTTCCACGTTATCGGCGATACGGCCGACGAACTGGGCATGGAGTGTTATGTTGTGGGCGGTTATGTTCGCGACATCTTCCTGGAGCGTCCCTCGAAAGATATTGACGTCGTCGTGGTCGGCTCAGGCATCATGCTGGCTGAGGCGCTGAAGAAGAAACTTGGCAGAAACGCCCACCTTTCGGTGTTCAGGAATTTCGGTACGGCACAGTTGAAAATATCGGCTTTCTCTAAACTGACCCAGCCGGGGGAGGAACTGGAACTGGAGTTCGTCGGGGCCCGCAAGGAGAGCTATAGTCACGACTCGCGCAAGCCTGTCGTTGAGAACGGTACGCTGGAAGACGACCAGAACCGTCGCGACTTCACCATCAATGCCATGGCCATCTGTCTGAACCGGCAGCGCTTCGGCACACTTGTCGACCCCTTTGGCGGACTGCTCGACATGGAGGACCGTATCATTGCCACACCCCTCGACCCGGAGGTGACCTTCTCTGACGATCCGCTCCGCATGATGCGCTGCATCCGCTTTGCCACTCAACTCAACTTCCAGATTGAAGACGGGACCTTCGACGGACTCTGCCGTATGGCTGACCGTATCCGTATCATCAGCGGTGAACGGATCAGTGAGGAACTGAACAAAATCATGATGTCACCCCATCCGAGCATCGGCTTCGAATATCTGCAACGCTCGGGACTCCTGGCCATCATCCTTCCCGAACTGGCAGCCCTCGACAACGTTGAGACCAAGAACGGACGTGCACATAAGAACAATTTCTACCATACGCTCGAAGTGCTGGAGAATGCGATAAGAATGAGTCAGAACACACTCTATTCTCCATTATACTTCCGTTGGGCAGCCCTGCTCCACGACATCGGCAAGGCCAAGACGAAGCGTTGGGACCCACAGCTGGGTTGGACTTTTCACAATCATAACTATGTCGGAGCAAAGATGGTTCCGGAGTTGTTCCGTCGGCTGAAGTTGCCGTTGGATGCCAAGATGAAATATGTCCAGAAACTCGTCGACCTGCACATGCGTCCGATTGTCATTGCCGACGAAGAAGTGACCGACAGTGCCGTGCGGCGACTGGTGAGCGATGCCGGCGACGACATTGACGACCTGATGACTCTGTGCGAAGCCGACATCACCTCGAAGAACCAAGTGCGGAAGGCTCGTTTCCTGGAGAACTTCCGAATGGTTCGCGAGAAGATAGCCGACTTGAAAGTCCGCGACTACCGCCGCCTGTTGCAGCCTGTGGTCGATGGTAACGAAATCATGGAGATGTTCAACCTGAAGCCCTGTCGCGAGGTGGGCGTCTTAAAGCAGGCGCTGAAGGATGCCGTCCTCGACAATGTCGTTCCCAACGAGCGCGAACCATTGCTGCGTCTGCTTCACGAAAAGGCAAAGGTGCTGGGGATAGAGGCTGTCTAAAGGATTTCGCGAAGGGGTGTCATGACAAAGTCGCGCTCCTTCATCAGCGGATGAGGAATCTTCAGGTCGGGCTCATCGATGGTGAGGTCGTCGTAGAGAAGGATGTCAATGTCGATGGGCCGGTCGGAATAAAGCATGATGCCTGTTTCGTAGTCTTTGACCGTGTGGGTGGTGCGCCCCATGTTTCGCTCGATGGCTTGTGTGGTCTCGAGCAACTGGCGCGGAGTCAATTCAGTCAGCACGCGGACACAGGCGTTGACATAGCTGTTGGGCGACTCATAGCCCCACGGCTCAGTAACGATAAAAGTTGATTGGCGGTCTACTTCGCCAATCAACTTTTTTATTTGTGCAATAGCCCGGCGTAGGTTCCGTTGGCGGTGGCCAATGTTCGAGCCGAGTCCTAAATAGACAGTGTGCTTAGTGACCATAGAAAATGGTACCAATTAGGTGTTGGGCGGGCGTTTAGTCATTGAGGATAAGCAGGGAGTCGCCGAAGCAACCGAACATATAGCCGTTCTTCACTGCCTTGTGGTAGGCTTCCATGACAAGGTCGTAGCCGCCGAAGGCCGCCGTCTGCATGAGCAACGTCGAGAGGGGATGATAGAAGTTGGCCATCATGGAGTCGGCAAGTCCGAAGTCGTAGGGCGGGAAGATGAACTTATTGGTCCATCCGTCGAATTCCTTCAGCATTCCGTCGGTACCCACGGCACTCTCTGTGGCCTTGACGACGCTGGTGCCGATGGCACAGACGCGATGGCCGGCCACCTTGGCATCGTTGACCTGCTGGCAGGCTTTGGCAGGAATAATCATCTGCTCGGAGTCCATCTTGTGTTTCGTGAGGTCCTCGACTTCGATGTCGTGGAAGGTGCCCAAGCCGCAGTGTAAGGTGATGAAGGCGGCATCGATGCCTCTGATTTCCATGCGTTTCATCATCTCGCGTGTGAAGTGAAGGCCTGTGGCGGGAGCGGTGACGGCACCTTCGTTCTTGGCAAAGATGCACTGGAAGTCCTCCATGTCTTGCGGCTCGGCATGGTGAACCTCTCGCTTGTCGATGATGTATCGGGGCAGGGGAGCTTCGCCTAAGGCGAACAGTTCGCGCTTGAACTCATCGTGCGGGCAGTCATAGAGGAAGCGGAGGGTGCGTCCGCGACTGGTCGTGTTGTCGATGACTTCAGCCACCATCGTCGAAGTGTCGTCGAAGAAGAGCTTGTTGCCGATACGTATCTTTCGGGCAGGCTCTACGAGCACATCCCAAAGGCGCATCTCCTCGTTGAGCTCGCGAAGGAGGAAGACTTCAATCTTCGCATCGGTCTTCTCCTTGGTGCCATAGAGGCGTGCAGGGAACACCTGTGTGTCGTTGAAGATGAAGACGTCGCCTTCGTCGAAGTAGTTCAGAGCGTCGCGGAACTGCAGGTATTCACCTTCGATGGGATTTCCATCGGCATCCTTGCGGAACATCTCTATCTGTTCCGACTTCTTATGGACGACCATCAGTCGGCTTTCGTCGCGGCGGGTCATGCGATAGACTTCCTTCTCGCCGTTCTCATTCTCATACTCATGCACCACATGGTGTGGGTACAAGGCAATCTGCTCTTCCGGCAGCTTGAACTTAAATTGTGATAGCTTCATATTATTTCTTCAAACATTATTCTTTATTCAGGAGACCTGCATGGTGGAATCGGTTGCAGCCAGGTTGCTGTCAATCCATTCTTGAAGGTGGTCGAAGTCTATGCAGTCTTCCACACGGATGTTGCCGACTCGCGTGCGTCGCAGGGCTGTCAGATAGGCGCCAGAGCCGAGTGCCTCGCCGAGGTCGCGGGCCAGGGAACGGATGTAGGTGCCTTTCCCGCAGATGACACGCAGCGACAGCTGCATCTTCTCGGTATCGAAGTCGAGGACTTCAATCTCGTCGATATGGATGTTCTTAGGAGCCAGTTCCACCTCTTTGCCCTTTCGTGAGAGTTGATAGGCACGTTTTCCATTGACCATGCAGGCACTATAGGCAGGCGGCACTTGCTGGATGTCGCCGATGAAACGGGGCAATACGCTGTCGATGCTTTCTCGCGAGATATGCTCCGTGGGGTAGGTGGCGTCGACCGGATGTTCCATGTCGAAGCTGGCTGTCGTGGCTCCGAGTTGCAGTGTGGCAGTGTATTCCTTCGTATGTTGTTGAAGCTCCTCAATGCGTTTGGTCATCTTGCCCGTGCAAAGGATGAGGACGCCGGTGGCCAATGGGTCGAGTGTCCCTGCATGTCCCGTTTTTACGCGACGTACGCCGAGCCGTTTCGACAGCACATGGCGCACATGGGCCAATGCTCCGAAACTCGACATGCGGTAGGGCTTGTCGATACCAATGATTTCACCTTCGAGGAAGTCCATTCTTCTAATTGATAATTGATATTGATGATTACCTGTGCGGATAATTTCTAACTTCTTAGTCTACCATGACGAGTGAATGGCCGGTCATCAACAATATGAGGATGATGCCGCCGACGATGATACGATAGACACCAAAGGCCTTGAAGCCATATTTGGTCAGGAAGTTGACGAACCATTTCATGGCCAGCAGTGCTACGACAAAGGCAACGACGCATCCCAAGGCCAGCATCAGCAGATTGTCGGTGGTAGCCCAGTTGGTGTCGGCTTCACTGCCGAAGAAGAGTTCGAGCACGTCGAGGGCTGTTGCTGCTGCCATCGTCGGTACGGCCAGGAAAAAGGAGAACTCGGCGGCTGCCCTGCGGGTGAGCTTCTGTGCCATACCGCCGACAATGGTGGCCATCGAACGCGATACACCCGGTATCATGGCGATGCACTGGAACAGACCGATGTTAAAGGCTCTGCGCTCGGTGAGCTTGTTGGCTTCGCTGCCCTTATTGAAAATCTTGTCGCAGAACAGCATGAAGATGCCGCCCACGACGAGCATGATGGCTACAACCTCTACGCTCTCGAGGAAACGGTCGATGAGTCCGGTGGCCTTTGCGGCAAAGCCGATGAAGACGGCAGGGACAAAAGCGACAAGTAGTTTCCAGTAGAAATCCCACTTGTGGATGAACCGCTGCCAGGCTGTGCTGCCTTCGGGGGCCGGTGAATGGTCGAGACGGAAGAACCGCTTCCAATAGAGGCATACCACCGAAAGGATGGCACCAAACTGGATGATGATGGTGAAAGCCTTGACGAAGGGCGTACTCTCAATGCCCAACAGGCTCTGCGTAATAATCATGTGACCGGTCGAGGAAACAGGCAGAAACTCTGTCAGACCTTCGACAATGGCCAGGATAATGGTTTCAAAAACAGTCATGAACGTTATTTCACTTTATACATTCAACAGTCTTTTGGTTTCTTTACAATGGCATAAATCATTGAGACAAAGCCGATGAAACAGATGGCGGGAGCAACCTTGGTACGACGCACACCGAAGATGTCCGGATTGAAAGCCTCTGCCGACGAACTGCCTCCGCTCATCAGCACGAAGCCCAGAATGACAATGACCATGCCCACCGCCAACAGGATGAAGTTGGTCTTGTCGAAAGCGAAGTCACGATTTGAATGGTTCTTTTCCATATGTTTATTGTTTCTTTTAGTTGACGAGTTAACGAGTTATTACCTTTATCATTTAACTTGTCTATTTGTTTACTCTTTTACCTTTTCACTTTTTAAATTATATCTTATACAACTCGCCCGCCTTCATTCGCAGGAATTCGTTGACAGAGACATAGGCACAGGCGGTAGTGATGGCAATGCCGAATAAGACGACGACCCCTGCCGTGATAGCCAACACGGTCCATGTGATGATGGTCGACACCTCTGGCTGGCGTGTGAACCAGGCATAGACAACAGTGCCTAAGACTACGCAGGCAATGAGGGCAGCAACAATGCCCACCGTCAGCGCCTGCCGCAGGAAGGGTTTTCGGATGAACGACCATGAGGCTCCGACGAGTTTCATCGTGTGGATGTTGAAGCGTCGGGCATAGATGCCCAGCCGGACGGTGTTGTTGATGAGGGCAAACGACACGAATGTCAGCAACAGGGCCAGCACCAACAGAACGGCACTGCCCTTGGCCAGATGTCGGTTGACTTTGTCAATAAGGTCTTGCTGATAGCTCACTTCGCTCACCTTTGGATATTTCTTCAGCAGCTTTGCCGTTGCAGCCAGTGAGTCGTTGTTGGCATAGTCGGCCTTCATCGTCAGTTTCACCAACGACGGGAATGGGTTCTCACCGTCGGTAAACTCCGTAGGGTCGGTGCCCAGGGCCTCTGTGCCTTCTTTCAATGCCTGTTCCTTGCTCACATAGGTCAGTTCGTTCACAGCCGGCATCCTTTCAATCCGTTTGCAGAACTGTGCGGCCTCCGTTTCGTTCATCTCGTCGTCGAGCGTCACCGTTACTACCAGGTGTTCGCGGAAAAACGACGACAGGTTATGGGCTGCCAATACCGACAGTACCACCAGTCCCAGAAGGACCAGCACCATGGCAGTACTGATGCACAGTGTCATCACTTGCAGGCCGCGCCGTTCTCTGCGCTTATATTTCTTTTTACTCATGGTCACGTTGTTGGCTTTGTGGTTTGATATTTGAGTCTTGAGGTTTTACTCCTGACTTCTTCAAAAAAGTGCCTACTCCGCCAATTTGCCTGCAAAGTTACAACATCCTTGCCACAAAACAATGAAAAGCGCTTGTAGTTTTTGTTTTTTTATACTTTATGCCTCACCCCCGGCCCCTCTCCAAGGGGAGACGGACCGGGGGTGAGGCTGGGTGTCTTGTTATTTCGTTGGACTGAAGCAGAGACGGAGGTGATACGTACCGCCTTTGAGTTGATACTCCTCGAGAGCACCCGGTCCGCATGAACCATTGCCGATGCCACGCATGGCGGCATCAATGCAGAGTACTGTTTCGGCACGACGCACCTTGTCGATGTCGTGGCCGTATTTCACCTGCCAGAGGTCGCGGTCGGTATAGTGCTGGGCAGAGAAGGAGAAGAGGTCGGGCGAGGCGGTTATCCTCAGTCCCTTGCCCGGACCGTCGGTGAGCTGCAGCCAGCGGGTGTCGCAGCGTTCGCCCATCGACTGTGAGCGGACGTAGTACTCACGCATGTCGCTGACGGTCGTCTTATATTTACCCACGAAGGCACAGTCCTTGCGGTCGGGATAGTTCTCCATCGGGCCACGCCCATACCATTCGATATTCTCCAGTCTCGGTGAGAGGAGCATCTGCAAGCCTATGCGTGGGAGACTATAGCCTTCAGGGGCTTCAAAGGTGGCATCGACATACATCGTGCCGCCAGTAAAGCGATACTCCATGGTGTAAGGCACCACGGTCCCTGTGACAGAGACCTCGCGGTTGACGGTTACAACAATGTCACCGTTGTCTTGCGTCGTATAGTCGAACGACAGACAGCGGTCTTCACTGGGTTTCCAAGCCTGCAGGTCCTGGGGCAGGTTCTGCCACTGCTGGATGTCGTTGCTGATGGAGCGATACCAGTTGAAGACGGGTCCCTGTTGCATGTGCAGCATCTCCTGACCGTCGTACTGCAGCGATGTCAGCACACCGGTCTGTCGGTTGAAGGAGGCTTTCATCGCATCGTTCTCGATGTTGATGATGGCACCAGACTCATCGTATAGTCTCGTTTTGCCCGATGTGCCCTCTATGAGCTTTTCATTTTTCACTTCGCTGGCAGAGCCTATGGATAGCTGTTCCCTTGCCACCACATGTCCTGCCTTGGCCCAACGTTCATCTTTCTTCAGGGCGATGTCGATGTTGACGAATGATTCGTTTGCCTCAACCTCCTTCACGGGAATTGTGACGACGGCCTTCTGCCATGGCCCGACGGAAGGCAGCTCCATGCGTCCGCTGTTGACGACGTCGCCGTCGGCGAATTGGGTATAGCGGAGTTCAAACTCATCGAGGTTGTAGGACGTATAGCGGTTTTCAATTTCAAGGGTAGACGCCTTGCTTCCCTTCTTCATCTTGATGTACTGATAAATCTGCTTCACCTGCTGCAGCTTCGGCGTGATGCGTCGGTCGGCGGTGATGACGCCGTTGCAGCAGAAGTCGTTGTCGTTGGGATGGTCGCCGAAGGAGCCTCCGAAGTAGATGCCCTTGCCAACCTGATTAACCTTTCCGTCGGCGGTGCGACGCATCTTATAGAGGCCCTGGTCCACCCAGTCCCAGATGCAGGCACCGATCATGCGTTCCGAATGGTTCTCGATGTAGTCCCAGTATTCGCGAAGGTTTCCGATGGCATTGCCCATGGCATGTGCATACTCGCAGAGGAAGTATGGTTTTTGGTTTCCGTTTCGGTCCTGCTCAATCATGTTGCCGATGGAGGGATACATGCGTGAGTCCATGTCGGCCACTTCGTTCTGTCCCTCGTAGTGCACGAGGCGTCCTCCGTCGAACATGTGTGCATAGTCGGCTTCGGCCTGTATGTTTATGCCGCCGCCAGACTCGTTGCCCAGTGACCAGAAGATGACCGACGGATGGTTGTAGTCCCGGTGTATCATCCTGCTGACCCTGTCGACGTATGCTTTAGTCCAGACGGGGTTGTTGGAGAGCGAATGGTTGCCGTGGCACTCCTGGTCGGCCTCGTCCATGATGTAGAGGCCGTAGTAGTCGTAGAGGGCATACATCTTCGGGTCGTTGGGATAGTGAGAGGTGCGGACGGTGTTGATGTTGTGGGTTTTCATGAGGAGGATGTCCTCGATCATCGACTCCACGGGGATGGCCTTTCCGAAGACCGGATGTGTGTCGTGGCGGTCGACGCCCTTGAAGTAGGTGAGCTGTCCGTTGACGTACACCTTATTATTTATAGTCTCCACTTTTCTGAATCCGTGCTTTTGGCTGGTGCACTCCTGCGGACGTCCCTGCCCGTCGAAGATTTCCGTGACGATGGTGTAGAGATAAGGTTTCTCGGCGCTCCACAGCTTTACATCGCGCAGGTTGAACTCCGGTCCGAACATTGCTCCGCCCGACCATACGTTCCGCTTGGGCTTGATGTTTCCGAGGGTGTTGGTCTTCGAGGCTACTTCGCGTCCTTCCTGGTCGAAGATGGTGGTCTTGCAGGTCCAGCCGTTCTGTTGGCGTCCGCTTTCGTTGAGCATGTTGACATTGACGCTGCAGCTGACATCCTGCAGCGAGCGGAAGTTGTCTTTGACGTAGACGCTGGTGATGTGCATCTTCGGCATTGCCACGAGATAGACGTCGCGGTGGATACCCGAGAGGCGGAACATGTCCTGGTCTTCTATGTAGCTGCCGTCGCACCAGCGATAGACTTCTACGGCCAAGGTGTTCGTGCCTTTCTTTACGAAGGGTGTGATGTCGAACTCGGCATCGTTGTTGGAGCCTTGGCTATAACCCACTTTCTTTCCGTTCACCCAGACGTAATAGGCTGAGTAGACACCGTCAAAGTGCAGATGGATCGTCTTGTCCTGCCAGTCTTGCGGCAGTGTGAAGTCGCGACGGTAAGAGCCCACGGGGTTGGGTTCTTTCGTCGAGGTGTAGCTCTGCTGCGGCTGTATGAAGGGAGGGTTGTTCAGGTAGGGGTAGATGACGTTGGTGTAGATGGGCGTGCCGTAGCCTTGCATCTCCCAATTGGAAGGAACGTCGATGTTGTCCCATCCTGACACGTCGAACGAGGGTTTGTAGAAGTTGTTGGGCCGTTCATCGGGCTTTGGCACCCACGAGAATTTCCATTTTCCGTTGAGCAACATATAGCGCGATGACTTTGTGCGCTGCCAAGGCTGGTCGTAGGCGGGGTCTTTCTTCATCTCGTCGAGCGATGCGAAGGGGATGTAGGTGGGATGGCCTTCGAGGACGTTGATGGCAAAGACCGTAGGGCTCTCCCAGTCGTTGTCGCTGTATTTTTTTGTCACGACGGTCTCCATCTTTATGTTCGACTTGACAAGTTTCCATGTGATGAGCTCAGGCTTGCTGTCGGCTTTCACCTGACAGACAGGCATACCGGGTTGGGCTGCATCCTGAAGGCCCAGTGCCATCTGCGAAGCTTCACAGATAAGTGTGTAGCCGTCGCCCTGCTTACGGAGCGTCCAGTGTTGGTTCTTGTTCTGTGGGTCGAGGCTCCACTGGATGACGGGCTGCACGCGGTTGCCGTCGCCGTTGTCGAGCATCAGGAACGACGAGCAGTTCATCAGCCGATAGGTATTGCCTTCAATCTGTTGCAGCTGCCACACCTGTGAGGCTGTGCCGGCCTTGCGTTGAGAAACGAACATCGTGGCTTCATTTTCGATAGAGCCTTGGTTGTCGAGGACTAAGCCTCCCAAAGTCTGAACCTCATAGACTGCTTTCTCGTCAATCTCTTGGGACTGCAAGCCCAGGCAAGCCATAACAGAAAGTATGGCCAGCGTAATGAGTTTTCGATTCATTGTTTTTGTCGTACCTAAATTCCGCAGCACTTTAGTTTAACTATCTTTATAAGTTCCTGAGCGATAAAATGTTGCCCAGGATTTTGCCATGTCATATTTTTCACTTACCTTAGTGCTGCATTTAAAGACAAGCAAAATCATCAATGACATGGCAAAGGTACAAATAAAATCTGAGAAAGTCACTCCTTTTGGAGGAATTTCACTATTCCTTTTAAATCAGCTTCCTCCCGACAGCACGATGAGGCTCAGGCCGGCGATGAAGAGCACGAACATCAGCGCAAGCAGGCCGGCAACCTGTCTGTTGCAGCCTTTGAACTCTTTCCACACGAACACACCCCAGAGGGCTGCGACCATCGGCGCTCCCTGTCCGAGGGCGTATGAGATGGCGGCGCCTGCCTTTCCGGCACTGATATAGCTGAGAAGCGTACCCAGCCCCCAGATGCATCCACCGAGGATGCCCACGCAGTGAGTCGGCAGGGAACTGCGGAAGTACTGTCTGTAGCCTACGGGCTGGCCTACGAAAGGCCGACGCATGACGTAGGTGTTGAAGACAAAGTTGCTCAGGAAGATGCCCATTGCGAAGACGAAGAACGCCGTATAGGGTGTAGCCTTGCCTTCGGCAGGATGGACGAAGTCGCTCAGGTCCATGGCGGCCGCCACGAAGCGATAGAACAGCGACATCAGCACTCCGGCGACGACGGCTACCGTGATGCCTTTCTTCAAGTGGTTGTCGGCCGACTGCTGCGTCTTCGACGAAGCGATGCCATTGAAGATGATGGCGAGCACCACCAATGCCACTCCTGCGAAGAGCATCACGGGGTTGCCCTTGGGCGCAAAGAGGTAGGTATTGAAGACACCCAGCACCAGTGCCAGACCGACACCTATAGGAAAGGCCACCGACATGCCTGCCAGCGATATGGAGGTGCTCAGCAGGATGTTGGATGCGTTAAAGATGATGCCCCCGAGCAGGGCACTCCAAACGGCTGCTGGTGCCAGCTGTTGCAGGTCGCTCACGAAGGGGCGCCCGGCGTCGCCGTGGCTGCCGAGTGTGAACCCCATCAGCAGGGAGAACAGCACGATGCCGATGACATAATCCCAATAGAACAATTCATAACGCCAGCTCTTGGCTGCCAGCTTCTGGGTGTTTCCCCAGGAGCCCCAGCACAGCATGGTAACTACGCAGAGCACCACGGCAAGGGCATAACTGTTGATGATAAACATATTTATTTGGTTTTTAGTTATTTAGATGTCAACTTGTCAACTTACAGACTCATAGCCTCAATTTCTTCAAGTCTGGGCATGGCTTGCTGTGCTCCCATGCGGCTGACGGTCACCGATGCGGCCCGACAGGCGAAGTCGGCTGCCTCCTTGAGCGACGAGCCTCGCACGAGTGCCGAGCACAAGGCTCCGCAGAAGGTGTCGCCGGCTGCCGTCGTGTCGACGACGGTTGTCGGGTAGGCTGCCACGTGTTCGGCCTCAATGCCTACGACGGCTCCCTGGCCTCCCATCGTGATGATGGTTTGCCTGATGCCCTTCTCGCGCAGGTCGCTGATGGCCTTGGCTGCGGTGTCCATGCTGTCGACGGCATAGCCGCAGAAGAGCTCGGCTTCGGTCTGGTTGGGAATGAGCAGGTCAACATGGCTCAGGAGTGCTTCGGGCAGCGGTGACTTCGGAGCCGGTGCGGGGTTCAGCACGACGTATGCTCCGTGCCGGTGGGCTAGTCGTGCGGCTGCCGTCAGTGCGTCGACGGGCGTTTCCAGCTGCAGCAGGACGATGGCTGCGTCTCTGAACACCTCTTCCGCCGCCTCGATGTCGGCAGCAGAAAGCTGCATGTTGGCACCGCCGTCGACAATGATGCTGTTCTCTCCGTGGCCGTCGATGGTAATCACGGCGACGCCCGAATGAGTTTCGTCGGTTGTCAGCATGTAGCGTGTGTCTATGCCTTCGTCGTTCAGGGCTTCGATGGTCTGACGTCCGTAGTCGTCGTTGCCTACCTTGCCGACAAAGGCGACGCTGCCGCCCAGCCGCGCTGCCGCCATAGCCTGATTGGCTCCTTTCCCACCCCGGTTGGTGAGGAAGCCGTGACCGGCAATCGTCTCACCCGGCTTCGGAAAGCGCTCGACGCCGATGACAATATCTGTGTTGGCACTGCCTACGACGATGATGTTTTCTTTCTGTTTCATTTTCCTTACGTGTATATTTCGAAAGTCACTGACTTCTATTAGTTCTCATGAAAGCTTAGCTTTTTAGTTGACTCGTCAACTTTATTCCTTTTCATACGAGATGAGATCTCGGCAGAGGATGCGGGTGCCGTCCTGTGGGTTGAGCCACTCCAGGCTGACGGAATGGGTCTTCTGCTTCAGGCCGTAGTTCCAGAACAGTTCGTAGTTGCGGTCGTGGTATCGGACCGGCAGCAGCCACTCCTCGGCTGGCTGGCCGTCGATGCTGACGGCGAGCCTGGCAACGTAGTTGTCGTCTTTCGACTCTACGTAGCCGCTCATGACGATGCCGCTTCCCGTGAACGTCAGCGTGCCCACCTGTCCGGCTTCAGCCAGATTCATCGGTCGGACCTCTGCCACGCGCAATCCTCTGAACGACTCTTCGTAGCGCACCTGCTTGGGTTTCTGCGTCTTGATGACGATGCGGTCGCCGTCAATGCGTCCGCCGTCACGGCAGACGACCTGCAACGCCTGTTCGAAGCTCATCCGGTAGGCTTTGTTGAGCGAGATGTCGGTATAGCAGAACGGGCGATCTTCCACCTCACGGATGTTAGCCAGCCACTGTTCGGGTATCTGACTGTAGCCCATCATCGTACCGAGGATGCCGGCTGCCGTGGCCGGATTGCAGTCGCTGTCCTGTCCGCAGCGGGTTGAGACCTCCAGCGTCCGCCCGAAGTCGCCCTGCCCGTAGAGCAGTCCGAGCACCACGTATGCGGCATTGATCTTGGCGTCGATGTTGAGCGGTTTCTTCACTCCTTCGGGGCAGCCTCGCTCGTCGGCATATTTATCTTCGAGCAGTCGCCAGGCCTTGCGCCAGTCGTCGGGGTAGAGGTCGTGCCAGGCAATGGCATCGCTGACGCACTGACGGAACTGGCTCTTCGCCGGTATGCTCTTCAAGGCCTCACGGACGATGTAGCTGATGTCCGACGAGATGAAGGCCAGTGAATACATGTTGGCCACGTAAACGCCGCCGTACCATCCGTCGCCATAGTTCATGATGTGTCCGACGCGGTCGGCATAGCGTGTGGCTGAGCGCGGCATGCCCGGCGACATCAGTCCGGCGAAGTCGGCCTCAATCTGGAAGTCTATGCAGTCGGCATGAGGATTGTTGCGCCAGTGGCCGCTCTGCGGAGCAGCGATGCCGCGGTGCAGGTTGTAGCGGCCGCACTGGTTGGCGTGCCACAGCGGATAGGGTGCATCGGCATAGGCCTTGGCCAGCGAGTCTACGGGAGCCTCGGTGCCGAGCCGCTGAAACACGTCGACAAACGTCAGGTCCATGTAGATGTCGTCGTAGAGGGCAGGATGGTTGTCGTAGTTCTGCCTGACATAGCCCGGCTCGTAGCTGATGGGGATGGAGTCGGCGATGGTGCGTCCCTGATAGCGGAACTCTGTCGGTCCGCCATAGGTACAACCGATGGTCTGTGCGGCCCACCCTCCCTTGATTTTGTCCATCAACGTAGCTTTGCTGATAACGACGTCGGCCGTCCCGCGGGCCGCAAGCGACTCTGCACACAAGGCGAAGAGCATGATGCATACTGCTAAGAATGGATTTCTTTTCATGATGATATGTTTTATGGATTACTTCGTAACGATTTTTGTTTTCTCATCTCCCATTTGGAGAATATAACATCCCGGTGGGAAGCTGTTCGTGCTGAACTCGGCGTATTGCTCGTCGGCAGGGATGGTTGCCGTCCAGAGCCGGATGCCGGAAATGGCGTATAGGGCAACCGTGAGGGGGCTGTGGCCGTTGTGTCTGACGATGAGCCGTCCGGGCAGCACCGTCAGCTCTGCCTTCTGTGCCCCGATGGTTCGGTCGAGAGCCGCAGGGACGTTTCCGCATGCCTGTGCATAGCTGTTTCTGAGGTTTGGCTTGCCGATGGTGGGCAGCGAAAAGACATACGTCCTATCGCCACCGTCGGGGCTGCGGCCTACGGAGGCGTTGCCGTCGTGGGCCGTATAGTGCAGGATGTCGCTCCGCATGCCGTCGGCCGTTGTCAGTTCTACACTGCCGCCGGCGGCGGGAAGCTTGATGCCGCAGTGCAGCTGTGACAGCGGCTCCCGACGGTCGCACCACACGATGCAGAAGCCGTAGGGCGGAATAATGGTCGAGGCGACCCCGTCGCCCTGCGCTATGTACCCATGCCCGCCGTCGGTCGACAGCCGCCAGCCTGCTATGTCAACGGGCTGGGACGTGCGGTTGTAAAGCTCAATCCAGTCGCTGCGTTTGAAGTAGTCGCTCACGGCAACGTCGTTGCCGGCGCTGACCTCGTTGATGACGACGGGCATGAAGTCGCCGCCGAGGGCTTCATCGGGCGTGAAGACGGCCACGAGGCTGAGGTCGGACGCCTGCAGCTGCACCATAGGCTGCGAAGAGTATACATGGCCGCTGCGAAGCTCCTCCCAGTGCTTGAAGCGATAGCCCGCCGGTGCCTCTGCGCTGACCTTTGCGGGAGCAAACACCTGTCCGTTGAAATAGCCTGTCGGGATAAGTTCGCCGTTGAGATAGAGACGGGCTCCCCTCTGCCGGCTTTGCAGCGTCAGCGTCCTGAGGATGGTCTCGCCGAGCTGCATGGGCTGGAAGTCGTGCAGGGCCTTCATCATCTTAGGCATGCGGTCTCTGAGCTTATCTTTCAGCGTCTGGGCCGTCGGGTCGGGCTGTGTGTTTCCCTGCACCATCATCGGCCGCACACGGGCCGCCAGAGAGTCGACGACAGCCTCGCAGCGCGATGCTTCGAACACGCTGCCACCCATCAGCGAGAAGACGGTGGCAAAACGCCGGCGGAACTCATCGTTCTGCAGCAGGTTGAGAAAGATGGTCACCATCTCGATCTCTTTCGTCAGCCGTGTCAGCCGGTCGAACAGCCAGTCGAAGGTCCACGTCTGCATCTGGGCGAAGTGGGTGAACATGCTCGAAGAACGGTTGAAGGCCATGTCGAGGTCGTAGCATACGAAGCGGTAGCGTCCGCCATCCTTGCGGGCAAAGCCCTTCAGGTTGTTCCGGGGCCAGTCGTCGTTACCCAGATAGAGCTGCATGGCCATGTAGTTGATGTATTCGTCGATATCGACACGGCTGACGATTTCGTTCCATGTCTGTTCGTCGGCAGCCTGGCTCGTCAGGTCGTAGAGGCGCTGGAACGACTCCCTCGAACCGCACTTCTGCACATAGCCCGAGTCGGGCGACATCTCAAACTGGTCTATCTCGTCGTCGTCCCATCCGTAGTTGGCAAAGACGAAGTCCTTGTTATTGGGCTCGCGCATGTTCAGCGTGCCGGTGTATCTCCCGTTCAGGAACACATGCACGGGCTCGTAGCTCTGCACGTCGATATCAATCCCCGAGGTCTGGATGATGGTCTGCAGGGCCGCATCCTTCAGCCGGCAGTAGTTGTCGTTGCCGCCGTTGCGCACTTGCAGCGTACGGTTTCTGATGTAGGGCTTTGCCGTGAAGAACGGATAGTCGAGCGTCTTGCCCTGTCCATACTTCTTGTTGCCCTTCAGCTTGAAGGAGTGAGGCTCGTAGGCACGGCTCCATCCGCCGCACATCTGGATGTTCACGTCCTGACTGAAAACCTCGTGTCCCGATGTGTCGAGGAGCGAAAAGTGGGCCGGACGTTGCCAGTCCATATTCCAGTTGCAGGGCTCAGCCTGTCCGTTGCCCGTGCGACCGTTGCTGCCCTTCACCATGATGCCTATCTGGTCGTCGTAAAGGTAGCGTGGGTCGGTGACGACGGAGAGGACGCGCCCCGTAGTATAATCCTTGTTGGCCTGTATATAGCTGCGCGTCACCACCTCGCTGGGCAGGAGGCCTTCCTTGAAACAGCGGAAGCGGAAACACCGGGTGGGAACGAACGTAAAGACGCCGTCGGTGCTCGTCGCACCATTGGTAAGGGTGGGAAGCGAGCCGTCGGTGGTATAGCGAAGCGTGGCTCCTTTGGGCACCGTCACCCTTACGGTCAGTGACCCCGTGAATAGCTGGTCGTCCAGGCTCACCTGCGGAGCCTCCGCCTGCGCCGAGGCGAAGACAGCCCGACGGTTTGAGCCACCTGGTGTCGGCGTGGCCGTCATCCCCCACTGGTCGCCACCGTCGGAGCGACGGGCGTAGACCATGTGGGGTACGGCCGCAGGGTAGTCAACACGGTCTATCAGGCCGCCTACCTGATTGCTCAGCAACAGGGTGCCGCCGTCGACATCGAGTTTGAAAGGAGCCTGACGGCCGTCGATGTCATTGTGGTCGAAGAAGATGGTGGCAAAGCCCTGGGCTGCAACTGCGGAGAAACCACTGCCGATGCGCCATTTCTTAGGATGGGCAGCATCGTCGCTCAACCATAGCCCCGTAAGGTTCAAAGGCACACTGCCCTTGTTGAAGACCTCAATCCACCCGTCGAAATTGACAGCCGGCGACAGCACTTCGTCGATATTGGCCGACATCACCTCGTTGATGCATAGCGTCTGTGCTGTAGCCACAGACACATGGCCAGGCAAGAGGAAGAACTGCACAATGGCGAGAAGCAACCTTGCCGGCTGTATTTTTTTAGACAAACTAACAGACGAGACAGTGATTAGCATTCTAAATTATTTCTTATACATGACGTATTGAAATAGAACACACCCTAAAAATCTTTCAACAGTTTAAGGTCGAATATCTCTGTCGACTGCTGCATACAGCGGGCTTCCACCTTGATGGTCACACGGCCGTCGGTCATCAGTTCGGCAGGGATGGCAATGCGGTCGGCCTTGTAGCTGGTGACGGGTGTGCTGCCCGCACTGTCGTAAGACTTCACGATGCGGCCGTTGGCTTTCACGTCGAAGGCATAACCCTCGTTGTCCATCACACGGTGACCCAGATAGAGCGTGCACGCCTTGCCGGGTTCTCCCTTCAGTTCATACATGAAGTAGCCGCCGCCACGGGCCTGACGGAACATCTTGTTGAGTGTCACCCTCATGCAATAGCTGTCTACCTCCTGCATGGCGTGAGCCTGCTCTGACGCTCCGTCGCCGATGATGACATAGTCCGTTGCCGCGCCGTTCAGCTCGGCATCGTGGTCCTCATACTTGCTGCCGTCGGCCATCGTCTGATAGTAGTCGGCCTTGTCGTTGGCATGGAGGAAGTACATGGCATAGCGTGTGAAGTGGATGCGGTTATAGGGAATCAGCGTCACCGGCTGCTCGCCATCGGCCTGATAGACAAACTTCAGCTCTGACCCTTTCTCACGCTTGGTGTGGCGGAGAATGTCTTCCGTGCTGCCGTAGAGGATGGGAGCCTCGCTCATGGGAATGCGCTCGTGGGCCTGTTGGCCGTGGGGCATACGCCAGTCAGGACCGTCTTCGTCGGTCAGGTTGACGTTGGGCAGACTGGCACCCAGGACAACGGGGCCGTAGACGAAGGCCTCGTAGCGGTCGGTGCCGCGCACCGACTCCAGACGCAGCTCAGGCTTGAAGTCTACGTCGATGCGATCGCCGTTCTTCCACGTGCGGTTCAGACGAACGTAACCGTCGACGACGGCTGTCCGCTGCCGGTGGCCGTTCACCTTCACCGTGAACGAGCCGGGCGTCACCCATTTCGGCACGCGCAGGGCGATAGCCTGCCGCACGCCCTTCGTGCTCACCACCATCCGGGCATGGTCTTCATCGGGGAAACCCGACTCCATCGTCAGTCTGAAACCACGCTCCTGCCAGTTCAGCTCCGAAGCCAGATACATGTTCACATAGAGCGTCTCGCTGTCGTGGGCATAGATCATTTTACCAAACTTGCCGGGAGCCTCGATACCCGTACCCACACAACACCAGAACGACTCGTACTTCGTCGGATAACGCTTGTAGTGGCCGGGGCGAACCTGCGTATAGTAGACGCACATGCCTTCCACAGGGTCGTAGTTAGCAATGATGTGCGAGTAGAGCACCCGCTCGTAGTAGTCGATGCGGTCCATCCTTCCATCCGTTTCGTAGAGACTTTCCGTCAGCCTCATCATGTTCACCGAGTTACAAGACTCCGGTCCTACGTCGTTGGTGACACGCGTCTTGAACTGGTCCTCGGCAAAGAAGTGTTCGCCGGTGCTATTGCCACCGTTCACCCAAGTATGCTTGCCTGTTACGATATTCCAGAAGTTGCGGGCTGCATTGTAGAGGTTTTCATCGCCTGTATAGCGGTAGATGCTGTTGAAGCCCGTAAATTTTGGAATCTGCGTGTTGGCATGCCAACCGTTGAGGATGTCGCGGTTTTCCTGTAGAGGCAGGAGCATCTTTTCGTCGTTCAGCCGTTGCGCCCAGGCCAGGTAGCGGTGGTCGCCCGTCAGCCTGTATACGTCTACATACGACTCGTTCAGGCTGCCGTGCTCGCAGAATAGCAGTTTCTGCATCTCCTCGTGGTCGAGATGGTCCATTACCGACTGTCCGAACCAGTCGGCTACTCCGATGAGCACATCCTTGGCCTGATTGATGTGAGCCCATGCATATGCGTCGTAGAGACCGAGCATCAGTTTGTTGATGACGTACGTTGGCTCCCACACGCCGTTGATGTGGGCAGCGTCCGTCGTGAAGTCGTGGGTCGAAACGCGCTCAAACAGGTGTCGCCCCATCAATGTGGCCGACAGGAAACCGTCACCGTGGGTCTTCTGGCACTCTGCCAGACCTGCCACAGCATAGCGGAGTCGGTCGGCAATGGCCTCGTCTTTCGTTGTCTGATACATCATCGACATGGACGACAGATAGAACCCCATCATATGGCCCAGCAGACCGCCCCGGCCATCTTCCCATCCAGGATAAGGCCGGGCCTTCGGTGTCAGTCCAGCCTCCCTGCGGAAATTCGACAGCAGGCGGTCGGGCTCCAACGTGAGCAGATACTGATGGTTCAGTTCTTGAATATGCAGAAACTGGGCATCCGTCACGCGAATCTCATCCAGCGGAAAGAGCGTTCTCACATTCTCCTGAGCCTTACTCGGCTCGTTCTGACCTGCCATTCCGACGGCCAACTGCAACAGGATGGCAATTGCAATGATGTGGTTTTTCATCTTTTTAGTTCTATAGTTTTTTTTTAGTTATTAACTCGTTAACTAATAACTCGTCTACTTGTCAACTTGAACGAAAATACGGTTGTTTGGGCGGGTCTCCGCCCAAACAACCTGAAGAAAGAGAACTTAAATCTTATTTATTAACAACTTTTCTAATCGTTCCATCGGCAAGTTTTTCTATTTGCACGCCTTTCATGCGGGCTGAAACCTGCTGACCTGCAACATTGTATCTTGCGACGCTCTGTGCGGTCTCTGCCATCTGACGTTCCTGAATGCCGTTTGCGACAATGGTAAAGTTGCCTTTTGCGAACTTTGAGCCTGTGCGGCGTCCGTCGACGGCCTGCACACCCCACTCGTAGCTGCCGTCGGGCAGTGTGTAGGTGATGGTCTTGTTGGTGCCGAGGTTGCCGAAGGCTTCAGTCTTGCGCAGTCCCTCGTTCTCGCCTTCGATATAGGCGCGGCAGTTGCCGAGCAGTGTGCCTTCAGCGTTCTTGATGTATAGCTCGTAGGTGGTGCTGGCGGGTGCGCCGTAGGAAGCCTCCCAGCTGAGCGTCACCTTATTGGCTTCTACGGTTGCCTTGGGGTTGCCGGGGGCAGCGGGTGCGGGGGTGCTTGCCTCGTTGTTTTTCGAGACGGAGAAGCTGCGGCTGATGATGTCGCCGAACTTATCGCAGCGCAGATAGCCGGTGGCGAGGATGTCTTTCTTTCCGTCGCCGTCCCAGTCCATCAGGCAGCATGAGCCTTCGGAACCTCCTGCATAGTAGTATTTACGGGCGAACTTGCCGGGCTTACCGTCTTGGTTGTTCAGGTATACATAACCGGTGCAGTAGCCTGCATCCCATACGTTGGTACCGTCTTCGGGCGTATGTCCGTTGAATACGATATCGAGCTGTCCGTCGCCGTCCCAGTCGAAGAGGCTGATGATGTTCTGTCCGCTGTTATAGGGGCGGACGCGGGGACGGTCAAAGTCTTCCTTCGATGCCAGCTTGAAGTGGCCAGTGCCGTCGTTGAGGCATACGTGTGCCTGGTCCCAGACGGCGGTATAGTCGTTGCCGGTTTCCTCGATGGCATAGGGTGTTCCGGCATAGAGGCCGCCGTTGCCGTTGATGACCATGTCGATGAATCCGTCGTTGTTGAGGTCGCCCAGGGCAACGCCTCCGTTGCACGAGCTGACGGTGGTGTCAGCAAGATAGGTGCGGGTGAAGTGTGTGCCTGTTCCGTCGTTCAGGTAGACTTCGGTAAAGCATTCGCGGTCGTGGCCTTGTCCGCCTCCTACGTTAATTTTCCAGAAGGACGCCACGATGTCGGGATAGGTGTCGTTGTTCAGGTCGGCCACGGCTACGCAGGTCTGCCACATCTGGTGTCCGTTACCTCCGTACTCTGTTCCGGCATCGAAGTAGACGGGCTTGAATTTCAGGTCTCCCTGGTTGAGCAGCACGACGTAGTTTTCGTTGTTTCCGATGCCTACGATGTCAGGCAGGGCATCGTTGTTGAAGTCGGCCACGAAGGAGTTCTGTATGAATGCGAAGTTGCTGAAGGGGTTTTCGAAGTTTGCAGGCAGTCCCTCTTCTGCGTCGACGATGGTTATCTCGGCACGTTCGAAGGTGCAGTCGCCGCGTCCGAGGAAGATACCCTGGGTCCCAGCAGTGTTGAGGGATTCAGAGACGACAACGTCCATGATGCCGTCGCCATTCATGTCGCAGACGGAATAGCTTGGGCGGTCGTTGGCCGTGCTGAAAGGTGCGATCTCCACCCAGTTGTCACCATCCTTCATCAGGACGGTGGCGAAGGGGGCTTCGTTGCCCCATACGTGTGCGGCACCGGTGAGCACCTGCATCTGTCCGTTGTTCATCATGTCAATGGGCACCATGTTTCCCCATTGGGTTCCCCATTGTGTTTGCGAGACGATGGTCTCGAGTGTCTGTGCTCCCTGTGCAAGGGCGGCGGTGGCCGTCAGCGTGAGAGCGGCTGTTGTAAACCATTTTTTCATAGCTGTGTTGTTTAAAGGGTTAAATATAATAATGCTCAAGTTTCGCGTTCGTTCTGTTTTTCTTGTAGTCAAGAAGTTAAGAAGTTCTTGCGCTCCAGTAGGTGCTCAGGCGGCAAAGCCGGAGTCTCGCTTCGCTCGTCCTTTCGGACTGAAGTTAAGCCATTACTCTTTTCGCTTGTTTCTGCCTACAGACATTTGGCTTAACTTCTTAACTTCTGACTACTTAACTACTTCGGAAAGTCGAATAATAATGTCTACCATTGCACGGCCTGGTCTTCATCGGGTATGAGGGTGTTGATCTGGCGTTCCATCGTCATCGAGCCTGTGGCGCGGTAGGTGATGGGTGAGTCGGGGTTGGTGGTGATGTCCTGATAGGTGTAGTTGAGGTGCAGCACCACGTAGTAGTGCATGAGATAGGGCTTCTGCGGGTCGGCCACCCGGCGGATCTCGTAGGTGCACTCTCCGGTGGCCCGCAGGGCGATGGGGTTGGCGGGGTCGGCAGCTTCGAGGGTGAGGGCTCCTGTGATGTTGCCTTCTTCGTCGGGCGTGCCCTCGCCGAAGTGTATGAGCATCTTGTAGTCGCGGCGGTCGATGTCTTCTTCCCATGTTACTCCTGCGTACATGAAGATGGTGTTGGCATCGACGACGCGAGCCGTACGCTTGTCAACGACGCTGGGCGAGGTGTTCTCTCCCTGGAAGTAGATGTTCATGGCCGTCGACGAGTAGGTGCCGGAGAAGTCGTTGAAGAGGTTGATGTTGAGCAGGGCCTTGCCGCGTCCTTTGTAGGTGTTGATGACGTAGGCGGGGTCGGACACTATCTTCAAGGGTAGTATCCACTTGTCCACGAAGTCGATGCCGCTGAGGTTGAAGGTGATGACGAAGGGCTCGGTGTTGCTGCCTGCCGGTATGTGGCAGTGGCCGTTGCCCAGGCTGTAGTGGTCTGCCTCCAGCTGTCGGTAGTAGAGGTCGGTGCGGTCGAGGTATTTCTCGCGGTTGAAGAGGGTCAGCGTGTCGTTGTCCACGCTGATGCGCACGTCATAGTCGCGGTCGTTGTCGCGCGTGCCGCTGATGATGACCGGCAGCCGGTAGGTGGCTTCACCGCTGTCGCTGTAGCGCAGATAGATGTCGTAGACGCCCTCGCTGTTGTCGGGCGACTTGAGTGACACCATCTGTTCGTATAGTTCGTCTTTCCATTCGTCGTTGCAGGCCGTCAGCGAGGCGATGATGGTCAGGGCGCAAATGGCTTTGGCTAATGTCTTCATAGTGTATGTTATTTATGGGTTCTCTTACTAATCATACGTTTCCCATCCGGGTGCCTGGGTGAGGTTGGCGTTGCGGCGCAGCTCTGACTTCAGTACGGGCCAGAAGTACATGCGCGGCGAGAAGTTGGACTGCACGTCGGTGATGCGGGTGGGCACGTAGAACTGGGCGGCATGGGCGCTGTTCATGTTGACGTTGCAGCCGTAGATAGGCGTGCCCTCTTCCTGTGGCGCATCCTTCCAGCGGCGCAGGTCGTAGTAGCGTTGGCTCTCACCGAGGAATTCTATCTGCCGCTCGTGCTTGATGGCACGGCGCAGCAGGTCGCGGTCGGCAAACACCTCGGGAGCGTACTCTGGGACGCCGGCTCTCATGCGGATGGGCTTGATGGCGCGGCGCATCTCGGTCTCATCGCGGCTGACGGTGTACGTCTGTCCGCTCAGCGACGGCATCTGGTGGGAGGTGGTGAGCTCGTTGAGGGCTTCGGCGTAGAGTAGCAGGATGTCGGCGTAGCGGATGGTAGGTTCCACCTCGACGTGCATGGTGCCGCCGTCAACCATGCAGTCGGCGGGGTTGACGTATTTCTTCATGCTGATGCCTGTGAGCTGCCAACGTTCGGAAGCATTCTGCCGTCCGTCCATCAGTCCTCGATAGTAGAACACCTGCACGTTGCGGTTGGCCTGATTGTTGGCACTGGTGCAGGCCCAATAGTCGCCGCTGAAGCCGACGGAGGCGTAGAAGCGTGGCTCGCGGTTTGCGTACTGCATACTGACGTTGTTGCCCAGGTGGTCGTAGGGATGGCTGGCGGCATTGGCGGCGGTGGTGAAGCCTGTGGGACGGTGCTCGGTGTCGAAGGGAGTGCCGTCGGCCATGGCGTAGGCATCGACCTGCTTCTGGGTGAGTCCGTGACAGTTCCATCCACCGCAGGAGGCTGGCAGCTGGTGGGAGGCCAGACGGGTGTTGTTGGCGATACTTGCGGTGCTGCCATTGTCGCGGACGTTGTTGACGCGGGAGAAGATGATGTCCTTGCACTGCGTGACGAGGGCGTCGCCGTTGAACTCCGAGCGGTAGGACTCGAAGGGGTCTATGTCGGCCCAGCCGTCGGGGAATTTCTTCTCGGAGTACTCGGGATGGTAGGGAGGCTCGATGGTCTGGGGGTAGGCGTAGTCGGTGGAATTTTCCACCTTGTAGGCGATGTGCAGCTGATAGAGCTGCCCGTTCTGCTCGGAATAGTCGATGAGGTCGCGGCAGGCAGCAGCAGCGCGTGCCCACTTGCGCTCGTCATAAGTCTGCGAAATCAGGGGACGCCCGTTGTTGTCGGTGAAGTCGGCCATCTCTGCGTTGCCGTTGGCCAGGGGGCTGGCGGCGTAGATGAGCACTTTGGCGCGCAGGGCCAGGGCGGCACCGCGTGTGGGTCGGCCAGCCCCGATGACGGTCCGCGTCATGGGCAGTTCGCGGGCGGCCTGCTCCATCTCGCGGGCGATGTAATTGGCCACGCTGTCGTAGGGCATACGCGGATAGGAAATTTCTTCGTAGGAGAGCGAGTAGTCGGCACCCTCGTCGGGCATGATGGGGCAGGGACCGTACTTCTTCAGCAGCAGCCAGTAGAGGTAGGCTCGCACAAAACGGGCCTGACCCTTCATGTCGGTAATCTCGGCGGGGGTCAGTTCCTCGTTGATGTCGATGTTGTGAATGAGGATAGAGGCCTGCCGGATGCCGGCGTATGACAATTGCCACGAACGCCAGAAATACTTCATCTCTTCCTGAATATACTGATACTCGCCGAGCTTCCAGCTGCGGAAGAGGGAGCCGCGCCGGCCTTCGTTCAGACCTTCGTTGAACACCATGTCGTCAGAGAAGTTGGTGACGGAGTTGACGCGGTGGGCCTCGGCTTCGAGGTTGTCGCCCAGCAGCATGTTGTAGCAGGCCGCCAGCCACTGTTCGCTGTAGTCTTTCTTCGAGAAGATGCGCTTTTCTGTCTGCAGGTCGCGGAAGTACTTTTCCTCATCAAGATAGCCGGTGCATCCCGACATGACAAGGAGTCCTGCCAGCACGGCGCAGCAGGTCGCTGCAGCATGGATGTACGACCCAGTCATCGTAATTTGTGGTTTCTTATTCATACTTAATTATATTAGTAATCATATTAATAAAAACGCTAAACGCTAAACGCTCAACACTCCTTCACAGTCCCACGGTGAAGCCCAGGGTGAACACGCGCGAAAGGGGGTATTCCTGCCCCGTAGAGCTGCCGATTTCGGGATCCCACAGGTTGAAGCTCGAGAAGGTGAGCAGGTTGGTGGCCATGCCGTAGACGCGGAGATTGGTGATATGTGCCTTCGAGAGCATCTTCCGTGGAAGGGTGTAGCCTATCTCAAGGGTCTTCAGACGCAGGTAGGAGCCATCGCGCAGCCAGAAGGTGGAGTTGCGGTAGTTGTTGCTGTTGTTGCCGTAGGTGAGTCGCGGATAGCGGGCATCGGGGTCTTCGTTGACGCCCAGCGACCAGTAGTTGCCGACGACATCGGTCAGGATGTTTCCCCAGTCGCTGCCGCTGAAGGGGCGCACGCCGTAGCCGTTGATGAAGAAGGTGGACTTGCCTGCCCCCTGGAAGTGGACGTTGACATCAAAACCTTTCCACAGGGCCGAGACACCGAAGCCGTAGATGAGGTTGGGCTTGGTGGTGGCTCCGATGGGCACGACGTCGTTGTCGTCGATGAGTCCGTCGCCGTTGACGTCCTTGTATTTGATGTCGCCGGGCGCATAGTCGCCGAAGGTCTGCAGCGGACTGTCGCGTATCTCGTCGTAGGAGGTGAAGAGTCCTTCGGCAATGAGACCACGGGCCTGATTGACGCGGAAGCCCCTGTACATGCGGTAGGGGTAGCGGCTCATCTCTTCGTCGTACGCTTCTATCTTGTTCTTGCTGTAGGTCATGTTGGCACGCAGGGTGACGTCTACCTTGCCCATCTTCTCGTTGAAGGCCACATTGCCGTCGAAACCTTGCGAGCTGACGGAGCCGAAGTTGGCGGCAGGCTGGCTGTTCAGGTTTGTCAGGCCGATGATGGCGGGCAGGTAGTTGCGCGTCATGTAGATGCCGTCGCGGCGTTCGGAGAAGAGGTCGACGGTGCCGCTGACCTTGTTGCCCAGCAGCGCGAAGTCGACGCCGAGGTCGTGCTTCTTGGCCACTTCCCAGGTGACATCCTTCGAGGCGGCTACGGCGTAGGTCAGACCGTCGTAGAGACCGCCTGACGAGCCGATGGCCCGCGGGTCGACGGCTTCGTTGCCGGTTACGAAATCGCGGTAGTCGTAGCCGTAGGCGGCAGAGGTCTTGAACGACGGCTGATAGGGGAAGCGCACGGTCATGTAATCGTTGCCCACCTTGCCGTAGCTGTAGCGCACCTTCAGCATGTCCATCCACGGGGCATGTGCCTGCACCCAGGGTTCTTCGGCAATGTTCCATGCGGCCGAGGCGGCGGGGAAGAAACCGAACTGGTGGCCTTTGGCAAAATTCTCCGAGCCGTTGTAGCCGAAGTTGAAGTCGGCAAAGTAGCGCATCTTGTAGCCGTAGGTGAGCTGTCCGGCCAGTCCCTGGTGACGGCGGTCGATGTTCTGGATGTAGGTGTTGCTGGTGTTCTCCGACGTGTTGACCGTCTTGTCGACGGAATATTTCAGCACGGCTCCCACCTTATGGTTCCTGGCAAACGTGCGGTCCCAGTGCAACTCGGCTTCCAGCGTCTCCTTGCGCTCGCCGTAGGAGTGCGACTCTATCCACATCAGCACCTCGTTGGTCATCTTGGTGAATACCAGGTTGCCCTCGCTGTCGCGCAGCCGCTGGGCCATCCACGTCTCGGGCTGCTTGTTGTGGTCGTTGCTGTTGGTGCTGGAGTTGTCGAAGCCGAAGCGTCCGTAGAACACCAGGCCGGGGGTGATGAAGTCAAGGTCTTGCTTGAGGTTCACGGTGGTCTGGATGCGGTTGCGCCAGTATTCCTCATAGCCATACTGCGTGATGAGGGCCCAGGGGTTCTGGCGGTTGGCAACGCCGGTGGCAGGGATGTAGCCGTTGGAATAGACGATGGGGATGGAGATGGGGTCCTGCCCCATCACCGAGCTCCAGATGTGCTCGTTCCATCCGCCGGGGGAGTTCTTCTTGTCGAGCGACCCCGACACGCCGAGGCTGAGCAGCGTGGTCTTGGTGATGTTCACGTCGACGTTCATGCGATAGTTCCATCGGTGGTAGTCGGCATTGGTGTTATAGTCTTTCTTCTGTTCGCGGTCTACCTTGTAGATGCCGCCCTCTTCGACGTAGGAACCGGAGAGGTAGTAGCGGGCCAGCGAGCCGCCGCCGCTGACATCGAAGTTGGCGCGGTAGGTGGGGGCACCGTCGTTGAGGATGAGGTCCATCCAGTTGGTGTTGGAGAACAGGTCGGGGTCGAGTCCGTTTCCGATGAGCGCCAGCATGTCGTCGCTGTAGGCCCGTTCCTGGTTGCGGGTGGTCAGTGCCTCGTTCTTCATGCGGGCATAGGTGACGCCGTCGATGAGTTCGGGTGTCATGGTGCGGAAGCTGTACGAATATTCTCCCTTGGCATTGATGCGCACCTGCCCTTCGGCACCGCGCTTGGTGGTGATGAGCACGACGCCGTTGGCACCGCGTGAACCGTAAATGGCGGTGGCGGAGGCGTCTTTCAATACGGAGAACGACTGGATGTCCTCGACGTTGACTTCGTTGAGGTCGCGCTCAAAGCCGTCGACCAGGACCAGGGCACTGGAGCCTGCACCGAAGGTGGAGATGCCGCGAATCCAGAACTCAGAGACGTTGTCGCCGGGCTTACCCGTTGTCTGCATGGCCATGATGCCCGGCACGTTGCCGGCCAGGGCGTTGGCCAGGCTGGCCGTAGGAGTCTTCAGCACGGAAGGGTCGACGGTGGTCACGGCACCGGTGACGGTAATCTTCTTGCGGTTGCCAAGGCCGGTGACGGTCACCTCGTCGATGACGGTCTCGCGGCTCTCCTCCATGACGACCAGCAGCGACGTGCGCCCCTTCAGGTCAATCTGCTGTTTCTCAAAGCCGATGTAGCTGAAGATGAGGGTGGCATGGGCGGGCGTCTTCATCGTGAAGACCCCGTCGATGTTGGTGATGGCACCGATGCCCGGCTGGTCTTTAATGGCGACCGTGACACCCACGAGGGGGACTTTCTGCTCGTCGACGACGGTTCCCGTCAACTGTATATCCTGTGCATGAGTGCCTATGACGGCAGTCAGCAGGGTGAGGATGAGGAATACTCTTTTCATAAGGACTGCGTAGATGGTTTTATTCGGTTGTGATATAGCGGAGCGAGTGATTGTCCCACTCGGCCACGTAGAAGGTCTCGTTGCGTTCGTCGTAGGTGATGCCCTGAGGCTGCCAGAAGCGGGCTTCCTTCAGCGGGTCGCCGTCTACGTAGCCAAAGATGCTGCCGTCGGCCGTTGAGTTGCTGCGACCGGCAAAGAGCGAGACGGAACCTTCGGGTGTAATGCGGCGGATGCAGTGGTTGTAGGGGTCGGAAAGGTAGAAGTCGTAGATGTCCTCCTTGCCCTGACGCTCGTAGTCGCGGTTCTTCACGAAGACGCCTTGCAGCAGGAACTGGCTGAAACGCGCCATGCTGCCCGTGGCCTCGACATAGCCGCTGGCCTCGGGGGCACCGCAGAGTACCGTGGGGTAGAGGAACTCGTGGTTCTGGGCATCATACTCCGACTTGAGTATGGCCATCATGGCGGGGCCGAGGATATACATGAATTTGCCTGACGGATGGAGGATCATGTGCATACGCATACCATTGCCGGCACGCATGAAGGTGGCCACCTCGAAGAGTGTCTTGTCCTCCCACTGCTTCGTGGCGGCGTTATAGGTGCCGTTGGCCTTGACGATGGCACCACGGTTCCAGGTGGAATAGAACAGATGATGGTCGGGCGTTGACAGCACGCCGAAGGCGCACGGACCGTAGTGATAAGGGCGTAGCCGCCCGAAGCCCTCGCTGCGTACGGAATAGTAGATGTTGGGCAGGGCGTTGCTGTAGGCGTCGTAGTTGTCGTCGGGAATGAGCAGCGTGTCGCAGTCGGCGGTGAAGTCGAAGGTGCGCATCTGCGTGTGCTGATAGGGGATGAGCAGGTCGAAAGTACCTTTCATGAAGTCGACGATGTGGATGCCGCTGTTCCAGCCGCCGCAGATGATTTCGTCGTATTCGCCTTCCTTATAGTTGTATCGCAGGAAGGCTCCCGTCTGGAATGCAGCCTCTTCGATGGGACCGGCGATGTTGCCTAAGCCCAGTCCGCGCTCGTCGACCTTGCGGATGAGGGTGCCCACGGTGGTCTTCTTGTGGTAGTCGAAGGTGTCGTCGAAGACGTGGGAGGCCACCACGTTGCCCCCGGCATCCTCGATGCTCACCTTCACCTCGCCGCTGTAGGCACGCTTCGGTACCATGCAGTAGATGGTCTGGCCGTTGGCTCCGATGACCTTGGCCTCGCGACCGCCGATGCTGACATGAATCTTTGAGGGGTCGGTGCCGAAATTGCTGCCGGTGATGTAGAATTGGGTTCGGACGGCACCTTCTTTGGGTGAGAAATCACGGAAAACAATCTCCCGAGAAGAGTCTGTGGCATGAGGCTGGCTGACAGTAAGGTCTAAATCCTCCTGACAGGCCCCAAAACTAAACGCTGCATATATATATATATATATGACATTCTTAGGTGTGACTTAAAAGGTTTCATTCGCAATAGTTAGGGTTGTATGAGTTTTATATTCTTCGCGCGTACCTTATATATATATTTAAGCGATTTTTTTTCGAGGTCTTTTTACAGACTGAAAAGAAAATATTGTAGCACAAACGTTTGTGCAAAGTTAGTTATTTTAAGTGAAACTAACAAATAAAATGCAAAAAAAAACAGAAAAAAATGAATTTTTCATGTTTTATCCGTAATTTTGCAGCGTAATACGCGCGAAATAAGCAATCGTTTCCGTCAATTTTGCACTTTATCAGGTATGAGCAGAACAACACTTGAAGATATAGCAAGGGCGACAGGCTATTCAAAGGCCGTCATATCCCGCGTGCTGAATGGAAAGGCCGAGGATTACCGTATCAGTGCCACGACGGTGCAGACCATCCTGCAGGCGTGCGAAGAACAGGCGTACAGGCCGAACGTGATTGCGCAAAATTTGCGCAATCAGACGACAAAGTCCATCGGACTCATCGTGCCCTACATCAACTACTCGTTCTTCGGCCACCTCTCGGCGGTCATCATCGACAAGGCGTATAAGTACGGTTATGTGGTCTCGGTGCTCGCCTCGATGGAAAACACGGATCTGGAGCGCAAGGCACTCGACACCCTCTTGGACAGGAACGTCGACGGTATTCTCATCGCTCCCTGCTCGCCTGACCCGGCAAACCTGCAGGAGGTGGCCAGACACGTGCCCCTCATTCAGATAGACCGCTACTTCAACGACGCAGGTCTGTCGTATATCTCCACCAACAACTACGAGGGTGCCAAGATGGCCATGCAGCAGCTTATCGGCATGGGCCACCGCAACATCCACTGCATACAAGGTGTCCTGTCGGCCATCACCACGCAAGAACGCGTCAGGGGAGTGATCGATGCCGCTGCCGAAGCCGGCGACGTGAACCTCACCGTCAGCGGCGACGACTTCTCGATACAGAACGGATATGTCGAGACGAAGATATGCATCCACGCTCCCGAACCGCCCACCGCCATCTTCACCTTGAACAACTCCATCCTGCTGGGAGCCATCAAGGCCCTGCGCGAAGTGGGCAAGCGCATCCCGCAGGACATCTCGCTCATCTCGTTCGACGACAACAGCTATCTGGACTTCATGAACCCGCCCATCACGCGCATGGCGCAACCCATCGACAGTATCTGCACAGCCGCCGTCAAACTGCTCATGAAGGAGATAGACAACAAGACACTGCCCGACGTGCAGCTCCTCATGAGCCCAACCATCGTCAAGCGTGAGTCAATCAAAAACGTCAGGTAGCAGAGGAAAAGAAACAGCCACATGGCAGCAGCACAATAAGCAACATCATTATCATTTATCCTAAAAGTTGCGGATTTTAGGGATTATTAATTTGTCGACAAAGGTACGAAGAAAAAACAAGACAGCAAAGGAAAAAAGAAAAAAGTAAAAGCCCCGCACCGGAACTTCGAAGAAGTCTCCCCCTTCGGGAGGGTGCAGGGCTTTTACTTATAGCAGGTTCTCTTGCTCAACTTATTGAAGTTAACTTCATTGACTTCCGAAAGTTGAAAATGCCTTATTTGTTTGCCTTCTTGCGCTGGTCGTGGTCGAGGATGACCTTGCGCATACGGATGGACTTTGGCGTTACTTCGACGTATTCGTCGGCCTTGATGTATTCGAGACATTCTTCCAGCGACATCTGCACCTTCGGCACGATGCGGGCCTTGTCGTCGGTACCCGAGGCACGGACATTGGTCAGCTGCTTGGCCTTGCAGACATTGATGACGAGGTCGTTGTCGTGGACATGCTCACCGACGACTTCACCGAGATATACCTCTTCGCCCGGATCGATGAAGAACTTTCCGCGGTCCTGCAGCTTGTCGATGGCATAGGCATAGGCGGTGCCCGTCTCCAGGGCAATCATCGAACCGTTGACACGACGCTCGATGTCGCCCTTGTAGGGCTGGTATTCCTTATAGCGGTGGGCCATGATGGCTTCGCCTTGTGAGGCGGTGAGGACGTTGGTGCGCAGGCCGATGATGCCGCGCGAGGGGATGTCGAACTCGATGTTCACGCGGTCGGCCTGACTCTCCATCGACGTCATCTCACCCTTGCGGCGCGTCACCATGTCAATCATCTTCGAGGCAAACTCCTCGGGAACATTGATGGTGAGCTCCTCGATAGGCTCGCAACGCTGGCCGTCGATGTCCTTATATATGACCTGCGGCTGTCCGACCTGCAGCTCATAGCCCTCACGGCGCATGGTCTCGATGAGCACCGAGAGGTGGAGGACACCACGTCCCGACACCACCCACTTGTCGGTGGCATCCTCGAAAGGTCTTACGCGCAGGGCAAGGTTCTTCTCGAGTTCCTTCTGCAGTCGGTCGTTGATGTGGCGCGAAGTGCAGTATTTGCCTTCCTTTCCGAAGAAGGGCGAGTCGTTGATGGTGAAGAGCATCGACATGGTGGGCTCGTCGATGGCGATGGGCGGCAGTGCCTCCGGGTTTTCCAAGTCGCAGATGGTGTCGCCAATCTCAAAGCGGTCGAGGCCGATGACGGCACAGATGTCGCCGGAGCCGACACGGTCGGTCTTCTGGTGGCCCATGCCCTCGAAGGTATGTAGTTCCTTGATCTTCGTGCGCTCCATCGTGCCGTCGCGGTGGGCAATGGTAATTTGCATGCCGTTGAGCAGTTCGCCCCGATGGACGCGGCCTACGGCGATACGTCCGAGATAGCTGCTATAGTCGAGCGAGGTGATGAGCATCTGCGGCGTGCCCTCCAGCTGCTTCGGAGCTGGGATGACCTCGACAATCTTGTCCAGCAGGTACTCGATGTTGTCGGTAGGCGTGTTATAGTCTTCGCCCATCCAGCCCTGCTTGGCAGAGCCATAGACAACGGGGAAGTCAAGCTGGTCTTCCGTGGCGTTGAGCGAGAACATCAGGTCGAACACCATCTCGTAGACCTCTTCGGGACGGCAGTTGGGCTTGTCCACCTTGTTCACTACGACGATGGGCTTCAGTCCAATCTGCAACGCCTTCTGAAGGACAAAGCGCGTCTGCGGCATAGGGCCTTCAAAGGCATCGACCAAGAGCAGACAGCCATCGGCCATGTTGAGCACGCGCTCCACTTCGCCGCCGAAGTCAGCGTGTCCCGGAGTGTCGATGATGTTGATTTTTGTACCTTTCCAGTTGATGGAGACATTTTTCGAAAGAATGGTGATGCCGCGCTCGCGCTCCAAGTCGTTGGCGTCGAGCACCTGACCAGAGTCGTCCTGTCCCTCGCGGAAAAGCTTTCCGGCGAGCATCATCTTGTCCACGAGCGTCGTCTTGCCGTGGTCTACATGAGCGATAATCGCTATATTCCTGATATCCTGCATAATCTGTTTTATCTTTTGTGGCTGCAAAATTACAAAGAAAAAAGAAGAATGAAGAAAGTAGAATGAAGAATTTATGGGATAAAAATACATTTCATGTCATAAAACAAGATTTTTTTGAAGAAAAACCACCCCAAAAATAAAATTTTTCACTATTCTCTTTCGTCTTTACACTTTTTTTCGTACCTTTGCAGCCGCTAATTCGGAAACTCCGATGCATCCGCCGACGGGCCTGCCGCTCCGATTAAAGGCGACGACACCGTCAGACGCGATGTAATGGCAAAAAACTCTTTTAATCAAAACACTATTAAATTATGTATTTAGAGAAAGCCAAGAAGGCAGAGATCTTCGAGCAGTACAGCGGCGACGCCAAGAACACCGGTTCAGCTGAAAGCCAGATTGCCCTGTTCACCTATCGTATCAAGCACCTCACCGAGCACCTCAAGCAGAACCACAAGGACCACGTCACCGCCCGTTCGCTGACCATCCTCGTCGGTAAGCGTCGTGCCCTGCTGAAGTACCTCTACGACCGCGACATCAACCGCTACCGCGCCATCATCAAGGCCCTCGGTCTGCGTAAGTAATCGCGAGAGACTCTGTCTGCGGACAACAAGTCAAGGCGGGGCACAGGAATGCCCCAAGGCTTTACAGCAACGAATTCTACCTATTGGACATAAGGCAACCCGCCGGTTGCCGGTTTGCCAAATGAGTAGAATTCGTTGGTTTTATACATTTTCTCCCCGTCCTCCTCATGCCGAAAGGCAGGAGTGAAAAGTTGATTTTGTAACTTTTTTATATTCAATAAGTTACATTGCTACCCTTAACAAGCATTGGTAATGCTGTTATCAGTGCTTGGAAAGCCTGTTATCAAGCACAGATAATGGGATTACCAGTGTGTGATAATCCCATTACCAATGTGAGATGCCCTTGTCGATAGAAAAAAGCGGCTGTCACCTTCGGCAGCATCGTCTCTTCCGAAGCAGCCTTTCGCCATCGTCAGATAGCTATAAAATGCCTTTTAGTAATCGTTAAAAAATAAATTGGTACGATTTTATCTCAGATTTTTAGACTATTTTCGTGTTGAGAAGAGGGAGCATAGCGGGCTATGTGACCGATGAACAGCACGAAAAGAGGCAAAAAGGTGAGGTATCGCATCCATAAAAAAATAGGGTCCAAAATCGTACCAAGTTATTTTTTAACGATTACTTAGATGTAATGTTGCGGTCACTTTGTGAAAAGAAGCGACCATCTATTTCAGGATGAAGTCGATGATTTGCAGGAAGTCTTCTGCCCGCATCGGATCGAGTTTGTGTTCACGGACGAACTGCTTGATGAGGGCCTTTTTGTCGGGGAAAGCCTTATAGACGCTCTTCAGACCCCTCAAGGAGTATTCACGGCCGTCCTTTTCGAAATAGTAGGTACTACGGTTCTTTTCTTTCCACACATCAAGGTTGCGGCCGCTGTCATCCTCGTCGTTGGTGCCAAATGAACCATTGTACATACCACCATTCTCACCGGCAATATTTCCCATACCGAAGTCACCTGACAGTTCAACCTTTCTGGCAGGCACTTGCGAGATGCCATACACACCCTTGTAGCCTTGGTGGACCTTTACGAGGTTCCAGCCTACAAGCACCCGATGGCCGCCATCGGTGTTGACAACTTGACAGAAACGCCGGTCTTTGTAAACCCATGCATAGCCGTCGGTGTAGATGGTGTCAACAAGCTGCGGACTGGTGAGCTCCATAAGTTCATCGCCCTGCATGTACATCATCTTCATGTTGGCAATGTCGTAGTTGGCCTTCACCCTATAGTGTGCGCCTCCCTTATAGGTAATCTTCGTGTCTACAAAGTCAGAGAAGAAATACACACGTTTCTGCTGCGCCTGAGCAACAGTTGCCAATGCCATAAAGGCAATGATAAGTAGTTTTCGCATATTATTATAAGTATCTGGTGCCCGTTCATGGCAGCCCCCCTTTGCTGAATGAAGCATCCGTCATTCGACGGAGAGGGGAGAATCAATGATTTTTTTAGTTTATTTAGGGGGTAGACAATAGTTGCCTACCCCCTAAATGTCGGTGATTACAACGGAGCGAACTCCATTGAGTAATGTCTTTTATTTCGGAGAACCCCACTGCGGAGCGTTCTTGTCTTGCCAGACGCGCTCGGTGTTCAGAGGAGCGTTGCCGCTGTTGTACTGGTTACCCTGGCTGGTGGTGCCGAGGTGTTCAAAGCCCTGTGCCTTGTAGGCAGCAACCTTGATGTCGTACATAATGTCGGTTACCAGCGGTTCTGAGATGACGAAGCGGCGAGGAATAGCCGAAAGGGCGACACCCGGGAACTGCTCGAAGGGAAGCAGCGTAGAGCCTACCTTCGGATAGCCCGAACGACGTGCCGTAACGAACTGGTCATCGCATTGCTCGCTGAAGTGGATGAGAAGCTGCAGGTAGACCTTCTCAAGCTTGTCGGCAGTGCTGCCGGTGAGCTTTACGTTGTCCGTAGCAAGCATGGCATCGATTTCACCGTCAACGAGGTCAATCGGCTTGTCGGTCTCATCATATCCATAGTTCGTTCCATAGTAAGGAATCTTGTTGTCCTTGGCAAGGGCATTGAACTCTTCGACAGAAGCACGCACGCCAGCCTCATACCAGGCCTCAGCAGACTTGCCACCGATGTTGCCACCCTTCAGCAGGGCAAACTCGGCCATGTAGAGGTTCACCTCACCGGCACCGAGATACATGATATAGAGTGGGTTGTCGTCGGTATCCTGAATGACGTTCATGTTCACAGAGCCATCATCTTCTACGGTCATAGCGGTAGGCAGCTGGAAGTCAATGCGACCACGGCGCAGCTCGTTAGTATAGGAGCTCCAGGGGTTATAAGAACGCTGGTTTTCGCCAATGGAAATCTGGTAGCGGATGCCCGGATTCCAGTATTCCTCGTACTCTTCATCGCTCAACAGACCGGCATCGTGCTGTGCTCTGGGGTTATATTGAACGGGAAGAGCCGTGTAGCGCACCCAAGGTTCGCCCATGCCACCCCATTCCTTGAAGTTGCCATTGCCATCAAGCACCACGTTGGCCTTCACGGCACTGGGCAGGTCGTCATACTTGCCATTGTCAATGAAGCTCTGCACAACTTTCGAGTTGAATGAGTTCTTGGTGAAGATGAAGCGGATGCGGGGGTCTTTTGCATCGAGCATGTAGTTGAAGACGTTGCTCGTGGCATAGATAGTGCTCAGGCTGTTGCCCGTGCCATAGACGTGGTCGGCATTGCCCGATGCATAGTCGGTAGCCTTGGCAAAGCGGAAGTCATCCTCGATGTCGGTGATGAGACCGGCAGAGTTGCTGGCAGCCTCTTCTGCAATGGCGAGTGCTTTCTGCGGATCGTTGTTGTAGAGGCGAACGGCAATCTTCAGCTTCAGCGAGTTAGCCAGCTTAGCCCACTTCGACCAGTTGCAGCCATAAGCAGCATCCTGACGGGTAACGCCCGAGAGGTTGTCGGCCTTCAGCATGGTGATAAACTCGTCGAGTTCTTTCAACCAGAGGTTGTAGAGTTCTTCCACGGTCTCATACTTCGGAGTGAGGATGCCCTTGTCGTCGTAATGGCAGGCCTCGGTGTAGGGGATGGAGCCATACATGTCGGTATCGAAGATGCCGAGGTAGATGGTCATGATGCCTGTGGCTGCGAGATAGCCGTTGTTTTCGACCTCACCTGTTTCGTTGATGTAGTTCTGAATACGGTTACGATACTTCAGCGTGTTAATGTACTGGCCGCCCTGTCCGCCTGATTCAGCCTGGGCAGTGAAGTCGTCAGCAAAGCCACCGCCAGGCATACCCATCTGGTCCCAACGGGTGAAATACTGAACGTTATAGAACCAAAGCAGATAGTCGTTGGGCTGGAAATTGTTGATGGCAGCCGTCAGCAGACCTTCCGGAAGGGTCTTCGTTACGTTGGCAGGATCCTGATTCAACTCAGTATAGTCATCGGCGCAGCTGAGGTTCATCATGAGTGCTGCGGCCATGGCTCCTGCAATGAAAAATTTATTGAGTTTCATATTCTTTGCTTTTTTTATAAGGTTAGAATGTTGCTTTCAATGTAAAGGTGAAACTGGTAGTGATGCCAGAGAACTGACGAAGACGGAATTCTGCGGCTGTGGTACCGGCAACGGCTTCGGGGTTCTCATGGTTAGGCATGGTGTTCAGAAGGTAGCCGAGGTTGTGGGCCTGAGCGGTCAGGCTGAGATTGCGGCAACCAACCTTGCTGGCAATATTCTTGTCGAAGCGATAGCTCAGAGACAAATCGCGGAAGGCAATGTAATTCAGAGTCTTGAACCACAGGTCATCAAGAACGAATGTTCCCCACTGCTGGGAGAGATAAATCCAACCACCGGCATGTACATATTCAGCATGGCCTGCTTTAACAAGTTCTTCCCAGGTCTCACCGCTTTGGTACTGACCGGTACCGACAGTATACATGGAGCCGTCGGGCTGCAGAATGGTAGAACCTTTCTGGACGATACCAACGGGAATGACACCATCGTTATATTCGATATTGTCAAAGCCGGAAACGTAGTGCTGGCCACCGTGGCCTTCACGTCCGTCAAGAGAAGTCTTGGTGTATCCGTAAGCGTAGCCGTAGTGGGAACCATAAGAGGCAACCTTACCGCCAAAGCGGGCATCGAAGCTGGCACTGAGCGTCCAGTTCTTATAGCGCAGCGAGGTGTTGATAGAACCCAGGAAGTCGGGAACGGAGTTGCCCACTTCTTCTACCTTACCAGCACGCTGGTAGTAAGGTGAGCCATAACCGGCATTGTAGAATCTTGTATTCAGTACTTTCAGTCCTGACTCTTCATCAATGAGTGGAGCAGAGTCGGACATCAGCATACCGTAGGTGCCACCCACCTTGGCGACAGAACCAACACGGAAGTTACCGTAGTCGGGGTTACCCTCAAGGCTGATATAGTTGGTGCAGAGGTCGGAAAGCTCAACAATCTTTGAGTTGTTCTTCGTGAAGGTGAAGTTCAAATCCCACTGCCAGTCCTTGGTCATGACGGGCGTCGTGTTCAGGGCGATTTCAATACCGCTGTTCTGGATGTTACCAGCATTGATCAGAGCATTGTTGTAACCCGAAACGGAAGGAATGGACACGGTCATGATCTGGTCGACGGTGTTCTCCTTATAGTAAGTGAAGTCAAGACCGATACGGTTGTCGAGGAAGCGGATGTCGGTACCCAGTTCCCATGACTTCTTGCGCTCGGGCTTCAGGTCCTGGCTATAAGTCGTGGAGGATACGGTAGTGGAGAAGGGCTTGCCATACTTGTTGGTGTAGCTCTCCAGACCATAGGCGGAGTTGATGTAGTACGGCGTGGTGTCGTTACCAACTTGTGCATAGGATGCACGCACTTTCCAGAAGCTGAGCCACTGGGGCAGATCCTCGCGGAAGGTGTTGGTGATGAGCCACGATGCGTTGACTGAAGGATAGAAGTAGCTGTAGCTGCCATGGCCGTCGGCATAGACGAGCGACGATGACCAGTCGTTACGGCCTGTCACGTCGAAGTAAACCTGGTCGCGCCAGCTGAGTCCGATCTGACCGGCTACTGACTGGATGGTCTTCGTCTGGGAAATCCTTGCAGAGGCATTGTAGCCTTCAGAACCATTGTTGAGGAAGTACTGGTTGGGAACGATGAAGTCACCCTTGGTGTTGGCGCTTATTGCCGACTTGCGGCCGTTATAGATTTCATAGCGCAGGAAACCGTTCAGGTGGAAATCCTCGTCAAGGTCCATGTCAACCATGAGGTTGGTGTTGGCATTGATCTGCTCTTTGCGCTCCTGAGAAATGCTGTAGGAGCCGCCTTGATTGTAGTAGCCATCGCCGGGACGCTTGTTCTCAGCCTCTACATAATAGTTGTTATAGTTAGCTTCGGTCACCCACTTCAGCCAAGGTGTGAAGTCCCATGTGAGCTTCAAGTCAGGACGGACCACAGTCTCTTTCTGGTAGTAGTTGTTTTCGTAGATGCCCCACCAGATGCCACGGCCGATGACGTAACCATACTCGTCGCCATAGCTGGTCTGTGCCAGACCGCCGTGAGAGCCCTTATACTTGTCGCGATAGTATTTTGCATCGTACATGCGGTCCCAGGTACCGTCGATGAAGTATTCACCGATGTTGGGCTGTGCGTTGCGGGGCTTAGAGGTGGCAAAGTTGATGCTGGCTTCCAGTTCAACGTTGTCAGTAATCTTGTGGCTGGCCTTGGCCAACAGGCTCAAACGAGAGAAGTCGTTGTTGGGCAGCGTACCGTTGTTGTAACGATAAGACATGGAGGTGTAGAACGATGTGCGGTCATTGCCACCGGAAACAGCAATATTGGTGTTGGTCAGGAAACCGGTGTCATAGGCATCCTTGAAGTTGTTCTTGTAGGCACCCGGTGTGTAGAGTTTGCCATCGTACATTTCCATCAAGCCGTCCTTGGCATTGTTTTTGATGAAATCGAAGGAAGGACCTAAAGCGGTTCCCATCTCACCATAGTTGCTCAGAACCTTATAAGAAGGATAACCGTCGGAATTGTTCCAATAGAGGTCGTTCACCCAGAAACCGCTCGTGGGAGAGGAGCAAAGGAACCAACTCTCGGCGAATTCGTTCTGCAGGTCGGGCTGATGGGTTACCTTGTCGAAACCGAAGGTCTGCGTGAAGTCGATACCGAGTCCCTTCTTGCCTCTTCCGCTCTTGGTGGTAATCACCACGGCACCATTCAGACCGCGTGAACCGTAAAGGGCCGTTGCAGCAGCACCCTTCAGCACGGACACCGTCTCGAAGTCGTCGGGGTTGAGGTTCTTGAGCTCAGTACCATAGTTGGCATCACCATGTGCCCAGTCGGCACTGTTCTCGATAATGTCGTTGTCGAGAATGACACCATCAATGACATAGATAGGCTGGTTGTTCTTGTTCAGCGTCGAAGCACCACGAATCAAGATTTTCGAGGCACCGAACATACCGCCATCAGAAGAAGTCACTTCAACACCGGCAGCCTTACCTTGCAGAGCCTGAACAGGGTTGATGAGGTTGGCATTGAGTTCGTCGCCGTTGAGTTCCGTCATGGCATAACCCAGGGCTTTGGCCTGGCGCTTCATACCGAGGGCGGTAACAACGACTTCGTCCATTGTCTGTGCATCGTCGGCAAGGACAACGTCAATAGACATTTTACCCTGAATAGGAACTACCTTAGACTGGTAGCCAATGCTCGAGAATTCAAGACTGCCGTTAGAAGGTGCCACAATGGTGAACAGTCCTTCTACGTTGGTCACAACGGCTGTATTGGTTCCCGCAACCTTCACCGTGGCGCCAATGACGGCTTCACCGGTGGTGTCAGTAACAGAACCCTTCACAGTCACATTCTGTGCATGGAGAGCCACTGCAAACAACATGAGCAGGGCTGTCATGCAAGCTCTCATAGAGAGTCGAAAACAATTTTCCTTTTTCATTGCTTTTACATTTACGTTTAAGGATTCAAATTATTTATAACTTTTATAAAATGATTTTATCTGTATTATTTCGTAGTAATAGGGTGCAACTGTCTCGCGACATTATATTTTTTATGTCACTTCACAGTGATGCAACTTACTAAAGTTTTGCAAAAGTAACTATTTTTTTTTAATTTTTAAGGTTGCAGTGTCAGTTTTTGTGTTAAAAAAACATAAATACATATAGGCTGTCCCATATTTCGCTGTCTTTTGCCAGTTTGGGCTGTGGTTACTGGAGTTTTGAAAAAATGTAGTACTTTTGCACCGTCCTCAGCGTATGCGGTGTAAACACTTAGCAAACGTTCGTTAATTATTGCGAATTAACTAAAATAGAGTAGCGTTCATAATTCTGTTTTTAGTACCTTTGCACACTCAAAGCGGTTATATATAAGGAATAAAAATAAAATAAATAGGTATGTTAAGTATGAAAAAGAAGATTATTATGATGGCCGCCGCAGCAGCCCTGATGGTGTCTTGCGGCGGTGGTGGCGGCAACCGTGGCGGTTTGCCCAATTTCGGTGATAATGAGTTCCCCGTGAGGACTATTGAAGGCCAGACAGCTGCAATGCAGACGACCTACCCGGCCGCCGTGAAGGGCGTTCAGGATGTTGAAATCCGTCCGAAGACCTCGGGTTTCCTTACTCAGATTTGTGTGAAGGAAGGTCAGACGGTCGGCGCCGGTCAGCTGCTCTTTGTTATTGACAATGCGACGCAGCAGGCTGCCGTCCGTCAGGCTCAGGCTGCCGTGAATACGGCTCAGGCCCAGTTGAATACGTCAAAGTTGACTTACGAAAGCAACAAGGATCTTTTCGAGAAGAATATCATCGGCCAGTTTGAGATGTCGGCCACGGAAAACACCTATGCCACTGCTCAGGCAGCATTAGCCCAGGCAGAAGCCGGACTGGCAACAGCCAAGGAAGCCTTGAGTTTCTGTTATGTGAAGAGTCCGGCTGCCGGTGTCGTCGGAACCATTCCGTTCAAGGTTGGTGCGCTGGTGAGTGCTTCGAGTCCTCAGCCGCTGACGACCGTCGCCAACATCAGTTCCATGGAGGTCTACTTCTCGCTGCCCGAGGCCGTTGTGTTGGGCATGACCAAAGAGGCTGGCAACCTGAATGCAGCCATTCAGCGACTTCCCGACGTGAAGCTTCAGCTGAAGGACGGCAGCATCTATAACCATCCGGGTAAGGTGACGAAGGCCAGTGGTGTCATTGATGCCGCAACAGGTACCGTTCAGTTTATCGCCCGTTTCGAGAACCCCGATCGTCTGCTTCAGAGCGGAGCCTCTGCTTCCGTCGTCATTCCTCATGAAGCCGAGAATGCTGTCATTATTCCGCAGAGCGTCGTCATGCAGGTTCAGGACAAGAAATTTGTCTATCTGGTGGGTCAGGACAATAAAGTCACCTATACCGAGATTACTGTCGATCCGCAGGATGACGGCAACAACTTCATTGTCACTGGCGGACTGCAGGTTGGCGACCGTTATGTGACCAATGGCATCACGAAGCTGACCGACGGACAGGAAATCGTCCCCATCAGCGAGGCTCAGTATGAGAAAAAAATATCCGATGCTATTAAGCTCGGTGAGAACCAGTCTTCCGCCAAGGGCTTCATCAACATGATGAGCGGTAAGAAATAAACTATATCAGTAAATTGTCTAATCGAAATACAACATGACTTTTACAAACTTTATAAAGCGGCCGGTGCTTTCGACGGTGATTTCCGTGGTCATCGTCATCCTTGGTTTCATCGGACTTGCCACACTGCCTATCGAGCAGTATCCTGACATCGCACCGCCTACTGTCGTTGTTTTCACCAGCTATCCCGGTGCCGATGCCGAAACGGTGAAGAACTCCGTGCTTGCACCGCTTGAAGAGAGTATCAACGGTGTGGAAGGCATGGACTATATGAGCTCGTCTGCATCGAGTGGTTCGGCGAGCATCTCCATACTGTTCCGTCAGGGCATGAACCCCGACATGTGTGCCGTCAACGTGCAGAACCGAGTAAGCCAGGCTCAGGCTTTGCTGCCTGCCGAGGTTACTCAGATCGGTGTGACGGTGATGAAGCGTCAGACCTCACAGGTCATCATGTATACGCTGACCTCGGATGGCCGCTATGATGACGAGTTCCTGACAAACTATTCAAATATCAACGTTGTTCCTGCCCTGAAGCGTATTCAGGGTGTCGGTGACGTGCAGAGCCCTGGTGTGAAGACCTATTCAATGCGTATCTGGCTGAAGCCCGACGTGATGAAGCAGTACAACCTCATGCCCTCTGACATCACTGGCCTTCTGGCAGAACAGAACGTTGAGGCTGCTCCGGGTACGTTTGGTGAGCGTTCGGATGTTTCCTTTGAGTATGCCATGCGTTATACGGGACGTCTGAAGAGTGCCGAAGAGTTCGGTAACATCATCGTCTCGAGCGATGCCTATGGCAACACGTTGAAGCTGAAGGACGTGGCAGAGATTGAACTGGGCGGACTGCAGTATAGTGTGTCGATGAAGAATAACAACCTGCCCTCCGTAATGGGTATGGTTCAGCAGATTGCCGGCTCAAACGCCAACCAGATTGCTGTCAGCGTGAAGAAGGAACTGGAGGAACAAGCCAAGCTCTTCCCCCCGGGCATGTATTATAAGATAAACTACGATGTCACGGAGTTCCTCTATGCCAGTATCGAAGAAGTGGTGTTCACGCTGTTCATGACGCTGTTCCTGGTGTTCCTTGTGGTCTATTTCTTCCTTCAGGACTTCCGCTCGACGCTCATCCCGCTGATTGCCGTGCCGGTGTCGCTGGTCGGTACGTTCTTCTTCCTGAAGATATTCGGCTTCTCCATTAACCTGTTGACACTGTCAGCGTTGCTTTTGGCTATTGCCATTGTGGTCGACGATGCCATTGTGGTTGTCGAGGCCGTCCATGCCAAGCTTGACCAGGGTTATAAGAACTCTCTCCGTGCCTCTATCGATGCGATGAACGAAATATCGGGAGCCATCATCTCCATTACGCTGGTGATGTCGGCAGTGTTTATTCCGGTGTCGTTCATCGGGGGTACCAGCGGTACCTTCTATCGTGAGTTCGGTGTGACGATGGCTGTCGCCATCGTTATCTCGGCTCTGAACGCCTTGACGCTGTCGCCGGCCCTTTGTGCCATCTTCCTGAAGCCCCACGACAAGGACGGTCATGAAGTGAAGATGTCGCGCATTGACCGTTTCCACGCTGCTTTCAATACAGCCTACGACAAAGTGTTGGGCAAATATAAGAAGGGCGTTGAGAAACTGGTTCGCAAGCCTGTCTTAACGGCTATAGCCGTCGTTGTCGGTATTGCCGTGTTGGCAACGACAATGACGACGACGAAGACCGGTCTGGTTCCCGACGAAGATACCGGAACGCTCTTCTGTACTGTTTCGATGCCCCCTGCCACCTCTGTGGCCCGCACCCGTCAGGTCATCGACCAGGTAGACTCCATGTTGGCTGCCAATCCAGCCATTCTCAGCCGTGAGCAGATACAAGGTTATAACTTCATTGCCGGTGCCGGTTCCGACCAGGCCACCTTCATCATCAAGCTGAAACCCTTCTCAGAGCGTCAGCGCGGTTTCTTCTGGAAGCTTTCCGGCCTTTGGCAGGGCGACGGTTTCTACCGCTTCTTCGTCAATCCTTATGATGCCACGATGGTGTTGGGTATGATTTACAAGCAGACAGCTCAGATTAAGGATGCCCAGATACTGGCATTTGCTCCGCCAATGATTCCCGGCTTCTCAGCCAACTCCGGTGTCTCGCTGGTGATGCAGGACCGTACGGGTGGCGACCTGACGAAGTTCTTCGGCATTGTGAAGGACTATCTGGCAGAACTCAACAAACGCCCGGAGATACAGATGGCAATGACCTCCTACAACCCGAGCTATCCGCAGTATATGATTCATGTCGACGTAGCCAAGTGTAAGCAGTCGGGGCTGTCGCCTCGCACTGTACTCACGACGTTGCAGGGTTACTATGGTGGTCTCTATGCCTCTAACTTCAATGCTTACGGTAAGCTCTATCGTGTGATGGTTCAGGGTGATCCGGCCACGCGCATGACTTCCGAGAGTCTTAATAATATATATGTACGCACGCCCGCGGGAATGGCACCTATCAACGAGTTCTGCCATCTGGAGCGCGTCTATGGTCCTTCCAACATCAACCGTTTCAACCTCTTCACCTCCATCAATGTCACGGCGACCGTTGCCGGCGGCTATTCAACGGGTGAGGCCATCAAGGCTGTTGAGGAAGTGGCTGCCCAGACGTTGCCCACCGGTTATACCTACGACTACTCAGGTCTGACACGTTCCGAGGCAGCCTCGAGCAATTCTACAGCACTTATCTTCGTGTTGTGCTTTCTGTTCATCTACCTCATCCTGTCGGCTCAGTACGAGAGCTATATACTGCCCTTGGCCGTCGTCCTGTCCGTACCTTTCGGACTGGCAGGAGCCTTCCTGTTTACTCAGCTCTTCGGTCATGCCAACGATATCTATATGCAGATTTCGTTGATTATGCTCATCGGTCTGTTGGCAAAGAATGCCATTCTGATTGTGCAGTATGCCTTGGAGCGCCGTGAACTCGGTATGGCCATCTCATGGTCGGCCGTGCTGGGTGCTGCTGCCCGTCTGCGTCCTATCTTGATGACATCGCTTGCAATGGTCATCGGTCTGTTGCCGATGATGTTTGCTTCGGGTGTCGGTAAGAACGGTAACCAGACGCTGGGAGCCGCTGCCGTCGGCGGTATGCTGATAGGTACGTTGTGCCAGGTCTTCGTGGTGCCGGCCCTGTTTGTCATCTTCGAGTCGCTTCAAGAGAAGTTCCGTCCGATGAAGTTCGAATCCGAGACCAATGAAGAGGTGGCAGCCGAACTGGCCCAGTATGCCCACGGCGTCGTACCTAAGGACTATCAAGTAGAAGAATAAATAATTAGGAATGAGTAATTGGAATTAGATATTATGATTACCCGAAGCAAAATAAACATCCTTATATTAGGCCTTGCAGCCGTGACCCTCACAGGCTGTAAGAGCCTTTATGGAAAATATGAACGTCCGGAGGTGAATATGCAGGGCATTGTCCGCGATCCTCTGTCGCTCACCGACACGTTGGCCGTCAGCGATACCACTTCCTTCGGCAAGATGCCTTGGCGAGAGGTCTTCACCGACCCGCAGTTGCAGTCGCTGATCCAGCAGGCCCTCGACAACAACCCCGACCTGTTGAATGCGGCCCTGAACGTGAAGATGGTCGAGACGCAGCTCACGGTGGCCAAGCTGGCCTTCCTGCCGCAGATCACCTTCACTCCCCAGGGAACCATTGCCTCGTGGGACGGCAACAAACCCACAAAGACCTATCAGCTGCCCATCGCAGCCTCATGGAATATCGACCTCTTCGGCCGCATCCTTTCCCAGAAGCGTTCTGCACAGATGCAGCTGCTAGCCACCAAGGACTATCAGACCGTTGTCAAGACCAATATCATCTCGGGTGTAGCCAATATGTACTATACGCTGATGATGATTGATGCCCAGATGGAAGTCATCAACGGAATGGAAGACCTGACCGAGAAGACTTGGAACCTGATGAAAGAGTTCAAGGGCAGCCGTCAGGGCTATACCGAAGCTGCCGTCACCAGTGCCGAGGCCAACTATCTCTCGGTGAAAGCCCAGAAGGTAGACCTGCTGCGCCAGATGCGTGAGGTAGAGAACTCTCTCTCGCTGGTTCTTGGCCAGCCAGCCCAGACGATCGGGCGCGGCCGACTCGAGAACCAGTCGCTGCCCACCAATCTGTCAGCCGGCATCAGTCTTCAGCTGTTGAACAACCGTGCTGACGTCCATGCCGCCGAGATGCAGCTGGCACAGTGCTTCTATGGCGTTGAGACTGCCCGCAGCCGCTTCTATCCGAGCATTACCATCACCCCCAACGGCACCTTTACCAATTCCGCCGGCAGCATGATTGTCAATCCCGGAAAATGGATGCTGAGTGTCGTCGGTTCCCTGGTGCAGCCCATCTTCATGAACGGACAGATCGTGGCTGGCTTGAAAGTGGCGAAGATGCAGTATGAACAGGCATATAACACCTGGCAGCAGGCCGTTCTCAAGGCCGGTAGCGAAGTGAGTAATGCCCTTGTCCAATACAATTCGTCGATGGAGAAGGCCGACCTTGAGGCCCGCCAGATAAAGGCCCTTGAGACCAATCTGAACACCGCCACCACGCTTTTCAACCAACGTGGCGGAACCTATCTTGAGATGATACAGGCTCAGTCGACGCTGCTCAATGCCCAGATTTCCAAGATTACCGACGACTTCAACAAGATGCAGGCCGTCGTCAGTCTCTATCAGGCACTCGGTGGCGGAGCAGAATAAAAATAGTAATGAGTAGTTGGAAATTAGTAATCATAATCACTAATGGCTAATTACTAATTAAAAAAGAAGAATTATGGCAAGTGAAATAAGTCCCAAAGCTGAAATATCGCCCAAGGCGCGAATCGGCAACAATTGTAAGATATTCCCGTTCGTCTATATCGAGGACGACGTCGTCATTGGTGACAACTGCATCATCTTTCCCTTTGTGAGCATCCTCAACGGAACCCGCATGGGCAACGGCAACAAGGTGCATCAGGGGGCAGTCATCGCAGCCCTTCCGCAGGACTTCAACTTCCGTGGAGAGAAAAGCGAGTGTGTGCTCGGCGACAATAATGTCATCCGTGAGAATGTCGTCATCAACCGTGCCACGCACACCGGCGGCCAGACCCGCATCGGAAACGGCAACTTCCTTATGGAGGGTGTCCACATCAGTCACGACACGAAGGTCGGCGACAACTGCGTCTTCGGCTATGGTGCCAAGATTGCCGGCGACTGTGAGATTGGCAATGGTGTCATCTTCTCCTCATCGGTCATCGCCAACGCCAAGACCCGTGTGGGTGAAGGTTCGATGGTGCAGGCTGGCACAACCTTCTCGAAAGATATTCCGCCCTACATCATTGCCGGCGGTGCCCCCGTCGCCTATGGCGGTCCCAACACGACGATGATGACAGCCTACGGCATCGGCGAGAAGGTTCAGAAGCACATCGCCAATGCCTATCGTCTGGTGTTCAACGGTCAGAACTCCGTCTTCGATGCCGTCCTTCAGATTAAGGAACAGGTGCCTGACAGCCAGGAGATTCAGAACATAACGAACTTCATCAATCATACCCAGCTGGGCATCATTGGCAAGATATAGTTCAAAAGAACGATATGGCAATGACAGAAAACCATACAGAACAAGAGTTTAAGAGCGTTATGGCCGAGTGCCGGACGCTCTTTTCAAAGAAACTCCACGACTATGGTGCCTCATGGCGCATCCTGCGGCCATCGTCGCTCACCGACCAGCTTTTCATCAAGGCCAAGCGCATCCGTTCGCTGGAAATCAAGAAGGAGAGTCTTGTCGGCGAAGGCATCCGTCCCGAGTTCATCGCCCTCATCAACTATGGCATCGTCGGGCTCATCCAACTCGAACGAGGCTTTGTCGATGAAGTAGACCTCACACCCGACGAGGCCCTCGCCCTCTACGACAGCCACGCTCGGGAAGCCCTCGAGTTGATGCTTCGTAAAAACCACGACTACGATGAGGCGTGGCGCGGAATGCGTGTCAGTTCCTATACCGACCTGATCCTCACCAAGCTCCAGCGCATCAAGGAGATGGAAGACCTGGGCGGCGTCACCCTTGTCAGTGAAGGCATCGACTCCAACTATATGGACATCATCAACTATGCCGTCTTCGGAGCCATCAAATTGAATGAAGAATGAGGAATGGGAAATGAAGCCAAGTGAACAGCAGCAACCCTCAACGAATGAAGGGCAAGTGACCCCTGCCGCAGTCGGGGCCCATTCTTTATTTTTCATTTCCCATTTCTCATTTATATCCGTTAATATCTGCCGGCTGATATTGGCAGGAGTGCTGATTTTCTCAGGCTTTGTCAAGGCTGTCGACCCATTGGGCACGCAATATAAAATCCACGACTACCTGACAGCCCTCAGCCTCGAGCGTCTGTTGCCCGATTGGGTTACGCTCACCCTTTCCGTCGGACTCTCAGCCTTGGAGTTCACGCTGGGCATCTGCCTGCTCTTTGTCATTCAGCGGCGTCTCGTCACGAGGCTGACGGTCGTACTGATGATCATAATGACCTTGCTGACACTATGGTTGGCCGTTGCCAACCCCATCAGCGACTGCGGCTGTTTCGGCGATGCCGTTCACCTCACCAACTGGCAGACATTCTGGAAAAACATCCTTCTCCTATCCTGTGCCGTCGTCGCTGCCTTATGGCCTTTGCGTATGATGCGCCTCATCTCGGAAACCAATCAGTGGATTGTTGTCCACTACACCATTCTCTTTATCGTCTTCGTCAGCCTCTATTGCCTCTACACACTTCCGCTGTTCGACTTCCGCCCCTATCATGTGGGAACCGACATAGCCGAGGCGATGGCAATCCCCGACGATGCCGAGCAACCCGAATTCGAGACCACGTTCATTATGGAAAAGGACGGACAGCGCAAGGAGTTTACGCTCGATGACTACCCGGACTCCACATGGACCTTCGTCGACGCCCGTACCGTTCAGACACGTCAAGGCTTCGTGCCGCCCATCCACGACCTCACGATGGAAGATGCCGAGGGCAACGACCTCACGGAGGACATCATCTCGCGACGCGGCTATACCTTCCTCTTGGTGGCCCCGCATCTTGAGGCAGCCTCCGACCGTCACTTCGGCGACATCGAACAACTCTACGAGTATGCACAGGAGCATCGCTATCCCTTCTATTGCCTCACGGCCAGCGGCAACGCAGCCCGCATGGAGTGGCAAGACCGCACAGGAGCCGAATACCCCTTCCTTACCACTGACGAGGTGACGCTGAAGACTATTGTCAGAAGTAATCCCGGGCTGCTGCTCCTCAAAGACGGCGTCATTCAGCAAAAATGGAGCCACAACGCCCTGCCCGTCATCGAGCAAGGCCAAACCTCATACCCCCTTGAGCAACAGCCCTTCGGACAGCTTGCCACGACCTCCGTCACGCGCAAGGTGGTCTCGCTCTTCCTCTGGTTCGTGCTGCCCCTGTTCCTCCTCACCCTTGCCGACCGCACCTGGGCTTGGACCCATTGGGTACGGCGCAAGACAATGAAATCGGAGGCACGGAAAACAGCATCGGATCAGCCATAGCCAAGACCCCTTATTTGTACCTCAAAGAGGTAATCGGATTACCTGTGTGAGATAATCCTGTTACCTGTGTGAGATAATCCTGTTACCTGTGTGAGGTAATAGCCTTTCCAAGCACAGGTACAAATCCCGATAGAAACTATCGGCCGGACGAAGTCAGTGCTTTCCCCCTGCCGATAAGCAGAAACGGCTGATACAGAAGACCTTTCCCGCAGGAATCGTTGACTTCTGCGTGTTTTTTTTCGGGTAGGAACAAAACATGCAAAAAATATTTCCAAAATACGAAAAAAAATAGTAACTTTGCACGCGAAAATAAGTATTATCACAACAACAATAAAAAGAAACAAAAAAATGAGAAAGAAGATTGTAGCAGGCAACTGGAAAATGAACATGAACCTGCAGGACGGCCTTGCACTGGCCAAGGAACTCAACGACGCACTCACCGCTGAAAAACCCAACTGCGATGTTGTCATCTGTACACCTTTCATCCATCTGGCAAGCATCGCCAGCTTCCTCAATCAGGAAGTCATCGGCCTTGGAGCAGAAAACTGCGCCGACAAGGAAAAGGGAGCCTTCACGGGTGAAGTGAGCGCCGAAATGGTCAAGTCGACCGGTGCCCGGTATGTCATTCTCGGTCACTCCGAGCGTCGCGAATACTACAAGGAGACCCCCGAGACACTGAAAGAAAAGGTGCTGTTGGCACTGAAGAACGGTCTGAAGGTCATCTTCTGCATCGGTGAGAGCCTGGAAGAGCGCGAAGCCGGCAAGCAGAACGAAGTCGTCAAGGCTGAGCTCGAAGGCAGCGTCTTCAACCTCAGTGAAGAGGAGTTCAAGAACATCATCATTGCCTACGAACCCATCTGGGCCATCGGTACCGGCAAGACCGCCACTGCCGAGCAGGCCGAGGAAATCCATGCCTACATCCGCAGCATCGTTGCTGAGAAGTACGGACAGGCTGTTGCCGACGACACCAGCATCCTCTATGGTGGCTCATGCAAGGCTTCCAATGCCCCCGAGCTCTTCGCAAAACCCGACATCGACGGTGGTCTCATTGGCGGAGCCTCACTGAAGGCTGCCGACTTCCGCGGCATCATCGACGCTTGGAAATAAGCGCATAGAGTGCTCATGAATAAATGCGGACAAAGGACAACGAACATGGCTGTAGTTTTGAAAAATATCATTGCACAAAGCAATAGCATCAAACGGACAATGGCCACTCTGTTCATTGTCCTTTGTCCCGTTTTGTTTAGTGTCAGCGCCGGTGCCCAGACCTTCATGGAGCATCTGCAGCAGCATAAAGTCGGTGAAGGTACGGTGACCGTCGTCCAAAGTAAGGACATCGACCTCTTGGTCAACGGTCATGATGCCATATCGTCGAAACCGGCTCATGCTGATACCCCAAAGAACAAACCGCCAAAGGCTTCGGCAACAAAGAAAGACAAACAACAAAAGACCTCCGTCGAAGAAGGCCATGACACCATTGCCATCGACAACAGCAAGAAGCTCCTGGCCAATGCCACCAAGGTCGACGGCTACCGCGTGCAGGTCTATGCCGGCGGAAACTCACGAGCCGACAAGCAACGGGCACAACAGATAGGAGCTGAAGTGAAGGCACTATTCCCCGAATTGCCCGTCTACGTCCATTTCTACTCACCCCGTTGGATATGCCGGGTCGGCAACTTCCGGAGCAATGAAGAGGCTGCGAAAGTCCTTCAGGAACTGCGCCGTCAAGGCTATACAGAAGCCTCCATCATCAAAGGCAAGATAACGGTCCAGTATTAATAACCCATGACAGAAGACAACAACTACCGCGAGGGCCTCGACGTCCTGGCGGAACACTATAGAGAAATCATCACCCTGCTCGGCGAAGACCCCGAGCGCGAAGGACTGCTGAAGACACCCATGCGCGTGGCAAAAGCCATGCAGGTGCTGACGCGCGGCTATTATCAAGACCCCAAGAAAGTGCTCACCGATGCCCTCTTCGAAGAGAAATACAACCAGATGGTCATCGTCAAGGACATCGATTTCTATTCCATGTGTGAACACCACATGCTGCCATTCTATGGCAAGGCACATGTGGCATATATCCCCAACGGACGCATCACAGGACTCTCGAAAATTGCCCGTGTCGTCGACATCTTCAGCCATCGTCTACAAGTGCAGGAACGTTTGACACAACAGATCAAAGACTGCATCAACGAGACGCTGCGGCCCCTCGGCGTCATGGTCGTCATCGAAGCCCGGCACATGTGTATGCAGATGCGGGGCGTCGAAAGGCAAAACAGCATCACCACCACCAGTGACTTCTGCGGAGCCTTTAATCAGGCCAAGACACGCGAGGAGTTCATGAACCTCATCAGAGGGTAGCTCCCAGCTGACACCTAATTTTAAAAAAACAAACAGAAAAATGAAAACAATTAAGACTATAGCTATTGCGATGGCTGCCCTGCTGACAGCATCGCTGTCATCGTGCATCAACGACGATGACGACAACAACCAGAATGCAGATTACCACTATCTGCAACTCACCGAAACCCAGCAGAAAGACTTGATGAAGAAACTCGAAGGCAACTACGAGAACTATCTCTACTTCACCAATGCCAATACGCAGAAGACCGACTCGGCTCAGGTCAAATGGGAAGTGAATGCCAGCGACTCTACTGTCACCTGCGTCAACTTCCCCGTCAACATCCTCCGAAACTATGTCAAATCCGACCTGGTCAAGGAAGCACTCGACCTCGTCGGCCAACAGCCTGTCGTCTTTAAGTATTCCACAGGAAATACCGTCATCAAGGAACTCTACGAGGCATCATCCTACTTCTTTAATCTCACCATTCCCAACGCTTCCAACATCGTCAAGTTCACCTACGGCGAAGGAGAAGGTGAAAAGGAAAAATATGTAACCATCGAGTTTGCCGACCAGTTCATCGGCTATTCCACCGTCTATTCACAGATGGTGCGACTCGACCGTGGCAGCTTCTTCGGAGCTGTTCTCGTCAGCATCGTCGATGCCAACAATGTTGCCACAAAGGTCAACTGCATCATCCCCTTCCAATAAGAAACTGACACGAAAGACTTTAAGAACGTAAAAAGATAGAATATGCTGAAACTGGTTTCATGGAATGTAAACGGTCTGCGAGCCGTTGTCGGTAAAGACTTTGCCAATACCTTTAAAACCCTCGATGCCGACTTCTTTTGTCTGCAGGAGACAAAAATGCAGGAAGGGCAACTCAACCTGCAGTTCGAAGGCTATCAGTCGTATTGGAACTATGCCGACAAGAAAGGCTATTCAGGCACCGCCATCTACAGCCGCCATCAGCCAGTCAGCGTTGCCTATGGCATCGGAAAAGATGAACACGACCACGAGGGGCGCGTCATCACACTCGAAATGCCCCAGTTCTATCTCGTGTGCTGCTACACACCCAATTCGCAGGACGGACTGAAACGACTCGACTACCGGATGACCTGGGAAGACGACTTCCGAGCCTACCTCAAGCAACTCGACACGAAGAAGCCCGTCATTCTCTGCGGAGACCTCAATGTGGCCCATGAGGAGATTGACCTGAAAAACCCGAAGACAAACCGCATGAATGCTGGTTTTACCGACCAGGAGCGACAGAAAATGACCCAACTGCTCAGTGAAGGTTTCGTAGATACCTTCCGAGCCTTACATCCCGGGCAGGTCACCTATTCATGGTGGTCTTACCGATTCCAGGCACGGCAGAAGAACGCAGGATGGCGCATCGACTACTTCATCACTTCCGAGCGCTTGCGGTCACATATCGCCGAAGCCCTTATCCATACCGACATTTACGGCTCCGACCACTGTCCCGTAGAACTCGATCTCGATATTTAAGCTGTGGGCAATAACAGATTGTTTAGAAGTTCCTTTTATAAAAGGATGAAAGACTTCGGAGAAGTCAAAAAACGCTGGCCCTGCTTCGACATCATATTCACGAGTCTTTAAGGTAGAGAGACTGTTTTCAATGACATAGACTGAACAAAAAACGATACACATTATTATATATATGATGAAGCGACTGATGACGATGACATTCCTGCTGATGGCAACATTGGCTGCGAATGCGCAGGGAATGGTGCGTGGTCATATCTCGGACAAGACAACCGGCGAGGCCTTGAGCTTCGTCAGCGTAAAAGTGTCCCGTCAGGGTAGCAACGACTTTGTCGGAGGCGCCACCTCTGACATTGAAGGAGCCTTCGTCGTGAACAACCTCAAAGAAGGCCGCTACATGCTGACACTCACCATGATGGGCTATAAGACCTTCACAAGGAACTTCGACATCACCCGTGACAAGCCCAATGTACACTTCACACAGCTCTATATGTCGGAAGATGCGAAGATGCTCAAGGAAGTGACCGTCACCGGCCAGCAGTCATCAATGCGGCTGGAAGTCGACCGAAAGTCGTTCGATGTCTCGCAAGACATTGCCAATGCAGGACAGTCGGCATCGGAAGTCCTGGAGAACATCCCCAGCGTCGAGGTCGACACTGACGGCAACATCTCACTGCGAGGCAACGAAAGCGTGGAGGTTTGGATCAACGGAAAAGCCAGCGGACTCACCGCCGACAACCGCGCGCAAATACTCCAGCAGCTGCCGGCGGAGAGCATCGAGCGCATAGAAGTCATCGACAACCCTTCGGCGAAGTTCTCTGCAGAAGGCTCTGCCGGTATCATCAACATCGTGCTGAAGAAAGACCGCAAGCCTGGCTACTACGGCTCCGTGCAGGCTGGCGGCACCACCCGTGGCGGGGCTAACGGCAGTTTCAATATCAACTACAACTCGAGTCTTATCGATGCCTATCTTAATGTAGGCTATCGCCATCGTAAGAACGTCGGTAAGTCGGAAAGCGAGCAGACCAGCCCACTCAACAACGAATGGCAGCGTTATGCCTCGCGGTCGACCAACCAAGGCAACAATCTCTTCTCTCGGGCAGGCCTCACCTGGCACGCTACGAAGCGCGACGACTTGACACTGTCGGGTATGATGATGCATGGCGGACGACGCAATTGGTCGACGACACCTTATGTCTACGGAGTAGGCGATGCCATCACACATACCCTCACTCGAGGCTCCACTTCCGGCGGACACATGCACATGCTGCATGGTGAGTTCAACTGGCAACACCATTTCTCTGAGGACGGACGACATTTCCTCGACGTAACCTTCAGCGGGGGACGATGGCGCAACAACGATGACGATGTCTATCGCGATGTCATCGATGACTACCGGCTTGATGACGGGACCATTTCATCAGTAGCATGGGAAAGGGAAGAAGTGCAGAACCGTGACATGCGCATCAACAACCGCAACTACGAGGTGAAAGCCGACTATGAGAACCCCATCACCGAACAGTTCAAGGTGCAGGCAGGCTATCAGGGACGCTTCTCGCACGAGAACACACCACAGACCACCTTTATCGAAAACGACCAGACGCCCTATTCGTCAAGCACCGACCCCGACTACTTCAACCGGTTCATCTACGACATGGACCTCCATGCCCTCTATACGACGCTGACTTATAACTTCGGTAAGTTCGGACTCATGGGAGGCTTGCGCGGAGAATACTGGAAGGTAAACACCGAAAGCCTCGACTGGCGGCAAGAACAGGCACGCAACGGCCTGCTACCCACAGCCATCGCACAACAAACAACGCCCGTCACACCCTTCCAAAAGGACTACTTCCAGTTGTTCCCCTCGCTCTTCGCATCCTATCAGCTGACGCCCAACGACCAGCTGCAACTCAACTACACGCGTCGACTGCGCAGACCGTGGGGCGGACAGCTGAACTCTTTCCGTGACACACGCGATGCTACCCGCGTATCATTCGGCAACCCTGAACTGACACCTGAGTTCTCTAACTCGTTCTCGTTCAACTATCTCCGCACCTGGACCGAGCACTCTATGCTCATCTCTGCCTACTATAGGCCTACATCCGACGTGATGCAACGCATCAATTGGATATCATCGGCCGATAACACCATGTATCAGACACACAAGAACGTGGCAAAAAGCCAGAGTTCAGGCTTGGAGGCAACAGTGAAAAACAAACTGTTCCGCATACTTGACCTTTCCACGAATATCAACGCATACTATTATCACCTCGACGGCTTCCAATACCACATCGACGGGCAGACCGTCAACGGAGAACCCCAGCACAGTTTCACTTGGAATGCCAGAATGCAGGCTTCAGTCATCCTGCCCTACGACGTATCCATGCAACTCAGCGGACGATACCGCTCACGCCAAGCGATCTCACAGGGATATCGGAAGGCCAGTTACGACATCGACTTTGGCATGAGGAAGAACTTCTTCCAGAAGAAACTCGTACTCTCCGTCAACTGCCGCGACCTGCTCAACTCCCGCCGTTTCCGAAACTACACCTCTTCAGAGACCTTCCAACGCCACCAGCTCTTCCGTCGGGGCGGACGAAATGTCATCTTCACCCTCACATGGAACTTCGGATCCAACAACAAAAAGCCCGAAGGACCTGAAGGCGAGCAGCCGCAAGACGAACAGCAGAACGACAGCTGGAGTGAGGAATGAGAAATGAAGTGGGGCTTTGGATTAGTAACTTTGTACCAGACTATATAAGATTGCACTATGGGAAATTTAAGATTTGAAGCCGTAGCTGAGGCCTATAAGAAAAAACCGCTTGACGTACCGACACCGTCGGAACGGCCGTCGGAATATTTCGGAAAGAATGTCTTCAACCGTCAGAAAATGTATAAATACCTGCCGCGCGAAGTCTATGAAAAACTGATCGACGTCATCGACAACGGTACGCGACTGGACAGTTCCATCGCCGACGCTGTGGCCAAAGGCATGAAGCAGTGGGCCGACGAAAACGGAGTCACCCACTATACCCACTGGTTCCAACCCCTTACCGAGGGTACAGCTGAAAAGCATGATGCCTTCGTGGAGTTCGACGGACAGGGTGGTATGATGGAAGAGTTCTCAGGCAAACTGCTCATGCAGCAGGAACCCGATGCCTCCTCGTTCCCATCAGGCGGCATCCGAAACACCTTTGAGGCTCGCGGCTATTCTGCTTGGGACCCCACAAGCCCCGTCTTCATCGTCGACGACACCCTCTGCATTCCCACCATATTCATCTCCTACACGGGCGAGGCCCTTGACTATAAGGCTCCGCTGTTGCGTGCCCTCCATGCCGTCAACGTGGCGGCAACCGACGTGGCCAGACTTTTCTACCCTGACGTAAAGAAAGTCCACTCGAACCTCGGATGGGAACAGGAATATTTTCTCGTCGACGAAAGCCTCTACTCGGCACGACCCGACTTGATGCTTACCGGGCGCACCCTGATGGGACACGACTCCGCCAAGAACCAACAGATGGACGACCACTATTTCGGTGCCATCCCCGAACGCGTGCAGGCCTTCATGAAAGACCTTGAGATACAAGCCCTCGAACTTGGCATACCCTGTAAGACCCGTCACAACGAGGTGGCACCCAACCAATTCGAACTCGCCCCTATCTTCGAAGAAACCAACCTGGCCATCGACCACAACATGTTGCTCATGCAACTCATGAAGCGTGTCGCACGAAAGCACAGCTTCCGCGTGCTACTCCACGAAAAGCCCTTTGCAGGCATCAACGGTTCGGGAAAACACAACAACTGGAGTCTCGCCACTGACACGGGCATCCTGCTCCACGGACCCGGCAAGACACCCGAAGACAATCTCCGCTTCGTCGTCTTCATCGTAGAAACCCTCATGGGCGTATGGCAACATAACGGACTCCTCAAGGCCAGCATCATGTCGGCTACCAATGCCCACCGGCTCGGAGCCAACGAAGCACCGCCAGCCATCATCTCCTCGTTCCTTGGCAAACAGCTCAGTGAATTGTTGGAAAAGATAGAGAATGCCGAACGGGGCGAACTCTTCACCGTAGCCGGCAAGAAGGGTATGCAGTTGGATATACCGGAAATACCCGAACTGCTCATCGACAACACCGACCGCAACCGCACCTCACCCTTCGCCTTCACCGGAAACCGCTTCGAGTTCCGTGCCGTGGGTTCCGAAGCCAACTGTGCCGCCGCCATGATTGTGCTGAACACCGCCGTCGCCGAGGCACTCTCCGACTTTAAGCAGCGGACAGACAAACTCATCAGCGGCGGCATGGATAAACTTGAAGCCATCATAAGCGTCGTCCGTGAAGACATCAAGACTTGCAAACCCATCCACTTCGACGGTAATGGATACTCTGAAGAATGGAAGGCAGAGGCTGCACGGCGTGGACTCGACACCGAGAATGCCTGTCCGCGCGTCTTCGAACGCTATCTTGACGAAGACTCCGTGAAGATGTTCGAACGCATGAACGTCATGAAACGCAACGAGCTTGCCGCCCGCAACGAAGTAAAGTGGGAAACTTACACAAAGAAGATACAGATAGAAGCCCGCGTGTTGGGTGACATCACGATGAACCACATCGTGCCCGTTGCCACCCATTACCAAAGCCAGTTGGCAAAGAACGTCCAGAACATGTTCTCAATCTTCCCGAAGGAAGAAGCCGACATGCTGACCGCCCGCAACAAGAAGATTATCCGTGAGATAGCCGAACGGACACAGGCCATCGAAACAGGCGTAGAAGAACTCGTCGAGGCCCGTCGCGTGGCCAACCGCATCGACTCAGAGCACCTTCGCGCCATTGCCTACTACGACACGGTGGCACCGAAAATGGAAGAGATACGTCATCAAATAGACAAACTCGAACTGGTCGTCTCTGACGAACTATGGACACTGCCCAAATATCGTGAACTACTGTTTATCCGATAAAAGCAAGGAGGGTGAGCCGATTCAGCTCACCCTCCTTGCCTTATCTCAGTAGCTTACGCCATCAGGAGCGGGAAAAATTGGTGCGTTTTTTCTTGGTAGTATAAAAAATATTTGTTTATTTTGCACGGGCTAAACTATTTTAAATGATGATGAAGAGAAAAATACTATTGCTGACGCTGGTGGGTTGTCTTGTCTGTCTGACAGCCTGCACGCTGGACTATAAGAGGGAAACCTTCGACTATGCAGAGAAGGATGGTCAGGTGTTGCGGCTCGATGTCTATACCGACACGCTGGATGCCGACACCCTTCGTCCTGTGCTCATTTTCTCCTACGGGGGTGCATGGGAGGGCGGCAAGCGTGAAGACGGCCGTCCGCTGCTCGAACATTTTGCCCGTAAAGGTTATGTGGCCATAGGCATCGACTATCGGCTTGGCATCAGAAAGCTGAAAGAACAGGGTGTGAAGATAGACTCGACCAACTTTGCTGCCAGCTATGGCGGTGCCATCCGCATGGGCATCGAAGACCTCTACGATGCCACCCGCTTCGTCATCAATCATGCGCAGGAATGGCAGGTGGACACAAGCCGCATCGTCATCAGTGGCTCATCGGCTGGTGCCATCAACAGCGTGACCGCCGAATACCTCTTGTGCAACCGAGACACGCTGGCAACGTCGCTACTGCCCGAGGACTTCCGGTATGCTGCCGTCATACCGTGTGCCGGTGGCATCTGGCTGCAAGATGCCGATACACTCGTCTGGCAGCGTAAGCCCTGTCCGTTCCTGGCCTTTCATGGTACCAACGACGAGCTGGTGCCCTATGGGAAAGTGCTCTTGGGCGACACCTTCGGCACCTTCGGACCCGATTACTACATGCCTCAGCTGAAGGCGATGGGCGTTTCTACACAGATGCATCGCTACGATAAGCAGGGGCATGTCATCGCCGGTGTCTACTGGCAGGAGGAAGCCCGTAACGAGATGACAGACTTCCTCCATCGTGTGCTCGACAAGAAACAGCAGCTGCATGTCGATACCACCGAAGAGCGGCCCGACAAGGCACCCGCCACGAAAACCATTGAGGACAGCTTTCGTGAAATGACCGAGGGACAATGACTCTTGAATAAACGATAGAAAAGAAAAACAATCCATAAACAATGAAAAAACTGTTGCTGCTGGCCTTGCTGGCTACCCTGACGACGGGAGCCCAGGCCCAAGAGAAAAAGAAAACGAGTGGAAACCCCATTGCCGACGGTTGGTATGCCGACCCGGAAGGCATCGTCTATGGCAAGGAGTGTTGGGTCTTCCCGACCTATTCGGCACCTTACAAGGAGCAGTTGCACTTCGATGCCTTCTCGACGAAAGACCTGGTCAACTGGACGAAGCATGAGAACGTGCTGACGTCAGCCGACGTGAAGTGGGCCCACATGGCCATGTGGGCTCCGTCGGTCATCGAGAAGGACGGCACCTATTACTTCTTCTTCGGTGCCAACGACGTGCACGAAGGGGAGATAGGCGGCATCGGCGTCGCCACAGCCCAACGGCCCGAAGGCCCTTACAAGGATGCCCTTGGCAAACCCCTCATCGGCCATATCATCAACGGTGCGCAGCCCATCGACCAGTATGTCTTCCACGATGACGACGGACAGTACTATATGTATTATGGCGGATGGGGACATTGTAACATCACCCGCCTCAGTGACGACCTGTTGTCGCTGCGACCCTTCGACGACGGCGAGATGTATAAGGAAGTGACACCGAAAGGATATGTCGAGGGGCCCTTCATGCTGAAGCGTGGCGGAAAGTATTATTTCATGTGGAGTGAAGGTGGATGGACGGGTCCCGACTATCGTTTGGCCTATGCCATCAGCGACTCACCCTTCGGACCCTTCGAACGCATCGGCACCATCCTGCAGCAGGATCCGCAGGTGGCAACGGGAGCAGGCCATCACTCGGTCGTCAAGGCAAAGGGCAAGGATGAATACTACATCATCTACCACCGTCGTCCGCTCGGCGAGACCGACGGCAACCATCGTGTCACCTGTGTCGACCGCCTGACCTTCCGCCCCGACGGCACCATCGAACCCGTCAAGATTACCTTTGAAGGGGTAGGGAAGACAAAGTTCAAGAGTAAATAAAAGCCCATCCCAACAACTCCCCTCTGGTCCCCTCCAACTCCCCTCGTTTCGCGAGGGGCGGAAACCCGAGGGGAGTTGTTGGGATGGGCTTTTTTCACCTTTTCAACGTGTAGACTTCGAGGTGTTTTATCTGGAGTTGATTGCCGTGGAAAGCATATCCCTCGGCATCGCTCCTCTTGACATCGCGCTGGAAAGAATAAGAGAAGGCTCCATCATCGACATAGCCTTCAACAATGGCGCGGTCGACATAGAGGTCGAGGGTGATGTCGGTGGTGGCTGTTGGCTGTTGGTTGTTGGGGGACAGGGGATAGTAGAACTCTCCCTGTAGCCGGTTGCCGTTCAAGTCATAGTCAAATAGTTTCTGTCCTCGATACCGCAGGGAGGCATCGGTGGCATAGGTCAGATGGAGAGTTGCCTTGATGCGTAGCACGTCGTTGCCATCAAAGGGCTTCAACAGCGTGTTGGCTTCCTGTTGGGAGAGGTCCGTCCTGTCAAGAACTTTCGAAAAGAGCTGTTCGGTTTCCGGTATAGGATAGGAGTAGAGCCTCGGTCCTTGCGATGTCTCCTTTATCTCTTGTGTCTGAGGGAGTAGCATACAGCCGTTGAAGGACATGTCGGGGAAGGAGATGCGTCCCCATGCCATTTTGATGGGTTGGCTTCCTTCTGGCAGCTGGTTGAAGCACTGTGCGGCATAGGCCGACCCGTTGAGGTTCATCAGTTTCGGTGTCGCCGGTGTAAACGTATATCCGTCGAAATGCCCTATCATATACGTTCCCGATGCTCCCCAGAGAACCCATTGCCCGGGAGAACACTCAAACAGTTCGGGACACTCCCAGAAACTCTCGATATGGCTCATGGGAGTCCAGTGCTTCAAGTCTGTAGAGTTATAAATGGTGTGGCCGTCACGTTCGTTGAGTACGAGGACATAATGGTCGCCATACTTGAAAATCTTCGGGTCGCGGGTGTCGTGGCTCTTCCAGCGCTCATGCGAGTCGATGACAGGATTTCCTTCATATTTAGTGAACGTGCGGCCGCCATCGAGGCTATAGGCCATGCACTGCCGCTGACTGCTGGGGTGGTCGGCGGTGTAATAGACAATCATTGCGACCTGTTCAGGACGGATGATGCGGCCCCGCTTGTCCTTATGGGCAGGGATGTTGAAGCCGGCGGCATTGTCGTAGTCCATCCATGCCGAGCCGGAGAAGATGGTGCCGATGGTGTCGGGGTGGAGAGCATCGGGCAGTTCCTGCCAGTGCAGGAGGTCTTTCGACACCGCATGGCCCCAGTGCATATTCTCCCAATCGCGTTCGAAGGGGTTATGCTGATAGAACAGGTGATATTCTTCGCGCGACCGATCGTAGACGAGGCCGTTGGGGTCGTTGATCCATCCACGTCGCGTCGTGAAGTGATACTGTGGCCGATAAGTCTCCTCGTAGATGGTCTCCTCGCCGGGATAGGTATCGTCTTGATAGACTTTAGCCAAGGCATCCTCAGGGCCGTCGAAGGTGAGGGTCAGCGTCAGTCCTTTGTATTCCGAGACATCCTGAAACACCCAGTAGTCGGGGGCACCGGCGGTCAGCCTGACAACAAAGCGGCACTGCTCCTTTCCATCGACTGCAAGGCGCATCGCATGGCGGTCGACCCGCTGAGAGACGGGGAAGTTGAGGTATCGGCTGGTAACCTTGACCTTTACCTCTGCGGCCTCTGCCGGCATTGCTGCCAATAGCAGAAAAACTAATAATAAATTCTTCATTACTTCACATTATCTCATATTAATAACGAAAGGCGGGGCTGTTTTATTGCCCCGCCCATGATTAAAATAATTCGCTACTAACGGCGAAAAACTTTCTTTCCGTTTTCAATGACAAAGCCGCGATAAACAGCGTCGACACGCTGCCCCTGAACATTGTAGCGGGATGTGGAAGGTTGTACGGGTGTCACATCCCAGATTCCGGTCACTACGCCACCCTCAATGCTGACTGTTGTCGTGGCAAAGGCAGAACCGTAGTATTGTCCGTTAACAGCCTGTACACCGATGGTATAGGTGCCGTCGGGCAGCAGGTAGTCTTTCTTCGTGGAGGTTCCCTGGTTGCCTGGTTCCTCACACTTTCTTAGTCCCTCCCACTCGCCGGTGACGTAAGCACGACAGTTACCAAGCAGCGTGCCATCGGCTTTCTGGATATACAACTCGTAAGTTGTATTTGGCTGCGCATCGGCTGCGGGTGTCCAGCTGATTGTAACCACACCGTCAGCAAGTGTCACCTCTACAGATTGAGGTGATGCCACCTCGGGAATGGCCGTCTCTCCTTGTATGACTATGAAATTGCGTCCGTCGTTATAAGTATGACTGACATAGTTGCGGTCGGCACAGTAGCCGATGGTAATCAGGTCTTTAATGCCATCGCCGTCCCAGTCGGTAAAAGCCGTCGATGACTCTGATCCGCCTGGATACTGGATATTCTTGCTGAAGGTGCCGTCGCCATTAGCCGTCCAGATGAATCCTGTCTGCACGCCAAGGTCGGGACACCATCCCTGATGAGCGACATCAATAAGGCCGTCGCCGTTCCAATCGTATCCATGAGCCACATTAGCCACAGAATTCAGTCCGCGGATATGTAGAGGTTCGAAGGCTTCGGGTGACAAGGGGGAGAAATGCCCCGTTCCATCATTGATGCACATGATGGCCCGCTCCCAATAACCTTCGTTATCCCGACCCGTCAGTTCGATAGCCTTGGGAGTGCCCGGGAAGAATCCGCCGTCGCCCGAAACATAAACATCAAGTTTGCCATCGTTGTTAAAGTCGGCTATTGCCAGGCCGCCATTATAGACAGACGGATTGTCTTTTCCCCAATAAGTACGCTCCCACTTGGTTCCTCTCTCACGATTGAGGTAGACTTCGGTAAAGCGCTCCATGTCTCCAAGTTCATAGATGTTCTGCCGATAGTCCCAGTTGTTGGCCGAGACGATAAAGTCGTCGAAGCCATCGCCATCGAAGTCTGCCGGCATGACAAAACCTCCGTCGAACGAACGTCCGCGTTGCTCGTTGCTGTAGCCTTCGTTAATACCGTCGTCAAAGTAGATTGGCTGCATTTTCACCTCGTCGCCTTCAATGCCTTTGTTAAGGAGCACCACATTGTTCTGGTCACGACCAATACCGACGATATCCAACAGTCCGTCGTTATTAAAGTCGGCAACGGCTCCTGAGCGCAACTGATAGACATTGACGAAAGGCTCACCAAAGTTAGCCGGAAGATATTCATATTCGTCGACCACCGCCACTGGCAGTTGGGTGAATGTGCCATCGCCATTGCCAAGGTAGATGCCCTTGCTGTTGTAATAGGAGTTGTTGGCAATCTCATCCGCATTGGGCAGGTTATCCTCGAAGAGCACGAGGTCGATATTGCCGTCGCCATTGAAGTCGCAGACATTATAAGCCGGATGGTCAGCACAGTTGAGCGGGTTTTCTATCTCTGTCCACTCCCCGCCGATATTGCGCAGCAGCCACATGTGGCGGTTGCCGAAGTTGTCGTCACGACCGGCAAGGAAGAGCTCTCGCTTACCGTCGTTGAAAAGGTCGAGGGCTGTGATATTGTTCAGCTGTGACGCCCACTTGTGGGTGATGAGGATTGGCAACGGCTTGTTACCCGGGTAAAGACCGGCATCAGCATTAGAACCACCCCAGTCATTATGGACGTGCATGGCCAGCACATTCTCAGAACCGTCGGTTTTCAGTGCTGCCTTCTGCTCATTGGTAAGTATCCACATGCAACTCTCGCTCCAGTCGGGGTTGGCATCCTCAACCTTTGCAATCAGCACGCCATTGACATAGACCTCTGCAGGACCATCGTCGATGGCTCCAGCCAGAACCACAGGTCCCTCAATGGGACCATCCAAGGTGAACGTCCGACGGAAATACAGATCAGCCAGGATATTGTCTCCTGCCCATGTTCCCATTCCGAAAGGAGCCATCCGCTCACTCCATGATATTTCATCACTAAAGTCTGTCAGGGTATAGCCCAGGGCAAACCATTCGTTGCCATTAGCATCAGCAGGCGGAGTCCCAAGAACAACACCTGACTGCCCGCCGTTGCTTGCATAATCATTCCAAACCACACCATCGTTGAAGACCATGGCGTCAACGACATACGAATCCTGATTGTGCATCCACGTCGAAAGATATGGATTCTGCTTGTCAATAAGCTGAGCCTGGGCAGTCAGTGCTGTCAGCACGAATATTGCCAGAGAAAGAAACTTTTTCATAAAATTTATTTTAGTTAATAATGTGTTGAATTATTCCATTCCTCATTTACTTAATCCTACTCCCACACGCGCCGCAGATTGCGCACCTGTGCTTTGGCCTTCTGACCACTGATGACAACCTGATCGTAGAGGCTCTGCGGGAAAACGAGAGTTGACATGATGACAGAACCGTCGTCGGTCGTTACCTCCACGTTCGATTGGTCAACATAGATGCAGAGCGTCACCTGCTGATGGTCTGTAAAGAGCGACGAGCGCATGGAAGTAATGGGAAAGTTGCCGGAGAAGTCGGTCAGACCTGTCTTTGCACCACGGTTGATAACTATGTCGCGTCGCTGGCTGTCCACATGAAGCCCATACTCCTCGCCATGGGCGTTGGAGAGCAGGATGTCGCAGTCGGCAGACATGTCGACGGTGACGTTCAGCTGGTAGGCATCCTTGACATCCAACTTACGGGAGGCAACAGTCTGCCAGCCATCGGCAATACCCTCAATCTCCTTGACAATGGTGGTCTTCAGCAACGGCTGGCCATTGTATTCCTCAAGCACCATTTCGCGAGGCAACGTCATGCAGCTTCGCCAAGGTGACACAGGATAGGCACCGGAATAGGCCTGGTTGTTCATCCATCCGATGCACACCAGCCGACTGCCTGTGTTGCTCCATGTGACAGAGGCATAGTCGTCCATACCGTGGTCTTCCCATAAAGGATAGTTGTAACGCTCTGGGGTGAAGCGGCGGCCGTCAAACTTTCCGACAAAGTACATCGTACCAGAGCCGAGCACAGGGCCTCCGTCACTGACATTTACTGTCATCACCCATTTGCGTTCTCCCTTATAAGTGACAGGAAAGAGGTCTGTACACTCCCATACACCTCGGTTACAGCCAGCCCATTGTGATGCAGTAAACGTGGAGCATAGTGTCCATTGCTTCAGGTCTGTCGACTTCCAGATTTGTGCCGAGTGCTCGCCTCCGAGTGCAAAGATGCAATACCATGCCGACGTGGCATCGTCCCAGACGACCTTCGGGTCGCGGTAGTCACCATGAGTGGTGTTACGGATAACAGGGTTACCTTCATATTTCGTAAAGGTCATGCCGCCATCTGTGCTATAGGCAATGCATTGCTGCTCGTGGGCACCATGGGCCGTATACATAGCCACGATGGCATTGGCACCGAAGCCGGCTGTGTTGTCCTTGTCTAAAACTGCAGAACCTGAGTAAATGTAGCCCAGTTGGTCTGGCTCTATGGCAACTGGCTGCTCCTTCCAGTGGAAGAGGTCTGTCGACGTAGCATGGCCCCACGACATATTTCCCCAGTCGTGGCCATAAGGGTTGTATTGGTAATAGAGATGCCAGATGCCGTCGGCAAAGACCAGACCGTTGGGATCATTTATCCAGTTCTTAGCCGGAGTGAAGTGAATTTGGGGTCGCATCGGCTCACGATACCATGTATCTTCGTCCTCAGTGGTCTTACCAATCTCTATGCTCTCACCTTCACGATGTTCTGGCTCTTCGTAGATGAGGTTATAGTCAGTGTCGCCGCAGCTGACCATCAGCAGGAAGGCGGCAAAAGCAAAAAACTTCTTCATATTTTTAGCGGGTTTTGAGGTATTCAACGGCATTCTTGGCAATTTTCAGGACGGTGGCCTGGAAAGGAGAGTTTTTCGGGCAGGCACTCTTATCGGGCGTGCCGTCGGCATTCTTATAAGAGAACTCGAGGCCTCCGTTGCCTACACAGAGTACAGTGCCCTTGAAGTCGGTGTTGCCTTGGCGGGCTTCCCATACGTTGAGTTGGCTGACCCAATCAATCTGCGAGTCCCATACGGCAAGAGGATAGATACCATAGGTCTCTGTCAATTCATCGTAACATCGAGGGTCCTGGTCGCTTAATCCGGTAAGCCGATTGGGAATGTTGAAGAAACAGCAGTTGTGGTCTTCAGTCCATGCAGGTCCCTTCACGGTAATATACTTCGAACGTCCTGACGGACGGATATCCACATTATTATATAAAGGGTGTCCTGAGAAATCTTCCACAAAATAGCTACCTGGGTTAATCTGCACGGCCATATACCACTGCCCCTGATTCCATGATCCATTTCCGATGGTGATACGCCGGTCGTTCTTCTGGAGCAGTTGCCGGTCGATTCGCCCAAGGTCCGTGATGAAGGTTACGGCATGTTGCCAGAGCACCAGATTGCCACCTTCTCGATACCACTCTGTAATAGCAGGAGTGGCTTCCTTGATTACTTGAGGTTGGTTCCAGACATCGTTCTCAGTTCCAGTGTCCAGGTCACGGATATAGAACAACACCCGCAAATCATCGAGGTCAGCCTTTGATTTGATGTCGCCGGCATAAAGGAAGCGGCTATTAGGATAAGTTTCGTGGAACCATAGCCAAGCAGAAGCCTCGTCATCGTCGCCCTCGGCAACAAGTTGGTCGGGGGTGGGGTAGAAACTGAGGAATGCTACCTTTTGGCGACCGACCTTGAGCGTCGTCACAACAGGGAGTGCATTGCCCTTCTCGTTGCAGGCTGTCAGGGAAAATGTCCACTCGTCACCTTCCTCAACGGCTTTGACGAGGTATCGGTCGGCCTTACCGTCGATCGTTTCTTCAATGTTCTTATTGGCGCAGGAACCCTTGATGACAATCTGTGTGGCATCGAAGGGAGAAGACCATGTAAGCAGAGCCTCATACCCATCGGCTCCCTCTTGCTGATAGGCGGCAACATCTGTCAGGGCCGAAGCCCCTTCGCGGGTGTAGCTTTTGAGAATGGCATCACTATATCGGTTGCCGTCGTAGAGACGGAACAGATAATCAAAACGTACGTTGGTCTCAATGTTCTTCTGCTCGATACTTGTGGCTCGGGTCAGTTCGTGGGTATACGGTTGTCCCTCACGAAGCACGGTGACATCCATCTCCATGCCCTCGGGCAGCAGTGCCCACGACCATGTAATGCCCAAGTCCTTCTCTTTGCCAGTGATATATCATATCCGGTTGAGAAGTTGTCCATTGTCAGGGTGTCGGCCTTGATGATGATGTCTTTAGTTTCATCGCTACAGCCAGTCAGGCTTAGCACAGATGTTGCAACAAAAAGAAATAGTAATCGGTTCTTTTTCATACTTTATACTTTGTGTAGTTTTTTTGTTATAATTCCGATGCAAAAATACTATTAGTTATGTTGTTAACTGCAAACAAAACGTTCATTATATGCAACATTTTGTTCAAATGTAACATATAAACTATAAAATGTAACAAAAATCTTTATTCCTTGCTTTCCGGTTTCTGATGTTGTTGGTGGCACTTTTTAATAAAATCTTTGGGCGTCAGTCCATACTCTTCTCGGAAACACTTGATGAAATACTGTAACGTATAGAAACCAGTCCGGTCGGCGACTTGCGAGACATTAAGGTCTGTTTGTTCGAAGAGCTGACGAGCTTGCTCCAGTCTGACATTACGGATAAATTCCACAACAGCGAGACCAGTCTGTGCCTTTACTTTGCGATATAGCTGCACTCTGCTCATCGCCATCTCATCAGCCAGTTGAATCACGTTGAAGTCCGGTTCCGAAAGATGCATGATGACGGCCCCTCGCAGTTTCGAGATAAAGGGTGACTGTGTCTTGCTGATTTGTTTCAAAGTGTCTGTAAGTTGTCGCTCGGTCTCGTGACTTTTCTCGAGTTGCATTTTCTGCAGTTCAATGTCCTTGTTACGTTGTTCAAGCTGTTGGTTCAGAAGCGTCTTTGCCCGATAAAGCCGAAGCAGAATGACTGCTGACGCAAGCAAGATAGTGACCACTGCAACCAGCAGAAGGAGAACGATTCTTTGTAAGGAATATTGTGTGGCATAACGTCCTGCCATCACATGAATAGCCTCCAGGCTGTGCGCTTGACGCTGGATTTCTTTGGCTTGCATCAGTAGGACGGAGGCGTTGTCGCGTGTAACAAGAGCCGTCTCGAGATAGTTTTCCTTTTCATATGCTTTGTTTTGAAGAATGCTCATAGCCAACTGGATGACCTGATCTCCTCCTGTCGGATAAATGTAAGAGGCGGCAAGGATACCATCGCGAACGAGTTCGAGTCCCCCTCCCTGATTAGGAAGTCCGTCGATACCTGTGAAGAGTGGCTTGTTGGCATCATGCCGGCTGGTGACGAGGGCCTTGCGGGCTCCTACAGCCATACGGTCGTTTTGGGCAAAAATGAGGTTTATCGTCTGAGAATTACCCTGTCCATGCAGCCAGGCCTCCATGGCTCTCCTGCCCCCTTCCTCGGTCCAGTCGCTCTCAAGGGAAGCCAACAGGTGAAGATCTGGATAGTGGCTGATGGCATTTAGGAATCCGTTATGGCGCTCAATGGCGGGCGAAGAGCCTTTCAGTCCTTGTATCTCTATTATATTGCCATGACCATCCATTTTGGCTGCCATATACTCACCTATCGTACGCCCCATCTCGTAGTTGTCGGCACCGATGAAAGCTGTGAAGTAATCGGTGTCGCTCTTCCTGTCGAAGAGAATAACAGGAATGCCCTTACGTCCGGCACGCTCAATAGCCGAAGAGATGGTGGATAGTTGGTTGGGTGAAATGATGAGTAAGTCGACATGCTGGTCAATGAAGTCGTTAATCTGCCTCATCTGCCTTTCAGAGTTGTCATTAGCTGACGCGATGAGCAGGTCTACATTCTCATGGGCATAGCAGGCCATGCGCAGCTCGTCATTTAATTTATCCCTCCAAATATCTTCCGAACATTGCGAAACGCCAATGACATAATGGCTGGGAGACTTAGAACAGGATGCTGCAGACAGCAAGAGTACCTCTAATATAATATAATGTATTATACGAGTGAAATGATGAGAAATGGTCATATTCTTTAGTTCGGTGTCATTTCTGGTTGGACAGCCTGTAGCCTATACTGAACTGCATACAGTCGGCTTTCGAGAAGTTATGGGCCTTGACGTTATATCCGATGAACAGCCGGTCGTCGGTGGCCGGGATGCTGTATCTGACGCCGACGGTCTGATAGCTGCCGCCGTCGGCCGTGTCGGCGGTGTGTCCCATGTGTCGGTAGAGATACATGCCGACACCCATGTGCAGTGACACATGCCGATAGAAGAACTCATGGCGGAAGCCGGCTCCCAGAATGTGCCGCGAATAGTCATAGCCTCCGTAGCCGTTGAGTTCATCGTAATAGCGGATATGGTCGGCATAGGTGCAGTAGCCGTAGTTTACTTCAAGTCCTGATGCCATCGTCTGATGATAGCGGTACATCGGTGCCGCCATCGCCAGGAAGGAGCCATAGAGCGGATGGTGGTTGGAGTGATAGGTTGAGAACTGGTCGCGCAAGGTGCTGCCGGCCATTCCTGCCGACAACTCGAGATAGAGGGTAGGGGAGAAGTGGTCGGCGGGTCCTTCTCCGGCTGCCGGTTGTCCGTCGGTTTGTGTTGCTGAAGCATTCTTCCGCTCAATATCCTTTGCCACCATCAGCATCGGTCCGAAAGTATTGGCACCGAGGTTGGGCCGGCTCATCGTTCCGTTGCTGACATGCTTGAAGTCGATGCCTAACGACGCCCGCCACTGCGGTGCAAACCGATATTGCAGGTAGGCACCGGCACTGATATATACCGACAGGGGTGCCCCGACGAGCCAGTTGTCGGCATTCGTGTTCTCGTCGAAACGCTCGGTGAAGTAGGCGATGCCGTTCTGCAGGTTCACTCCGGCGCTCCAGTCGCCCCGTTGCCAGAAGTCATAGCGGATGCCGCCATAGAGGGCAAACTCGCGGCCGACCTTACCTGCATAAGGCGTCTCAGGGCCTTGCAGATGGACATGGGTGAAGTCGCCCAGCAGCAGGCCCGCCTCTACCGTCGGGTGGTTGTAGGCGCGCTCGTAGGCATCATTCTTGTTTGACTTCCACTGTAGCCGGAAGTCGAGGTATCCCACGTCGTGTGTCTTCATGACAGCTTTGTTGTGGTCGCCTTTCGGCGCCAGATAGCCCCATCCCGTAGCGACGGCTACTGACAACTGTGACTTCTGCCTGCCGTCAGAAAGCGTGTCGGGCAGGACTCCTGCCAACGTCGGCAGGGCAGCCAGCGAGAGAACCAATGACGTAGAAAGGCTCTTTGAAATGAAAGGTCTGACGAAAGAAAAAACAATCTTCTTCATGCGGTATCCCTGAGTGTCTTCTAAAAATTTGTGCAAAGATAACGGTTTTTTTTGAGAAAAATCAATAAAAACTGTTAATTGGTTTGTCTGGACAGTCATTTTTTGCTAACTTTGCAACGATTATACCCCAAAAGGGTCACCCTAAAGCTTATTTTTTATGTGTATAAAGAACTTACGAACCATCGCTATAGCGGCAATCCTTACCCTCGCTGCCCACAACGCCACAGCCCAAGACCTGCTGGCGCGCCAGGCTCCCATCGACCGTAAGGCAAGGGCCGTCGACACCTTGAGTCTTCAGCGCGTCATTGATGAAGAAGTGGCCATGACCGTGGCTGCCGACCTCTATGACACATTTGAGAATACGGGTGTGCACAATCGTGCCGCCTCTCTTCCCGACAACTTCCGCATTGACTTGCGCGACTTCACCATGCCGACGCCGAGCCGCGTCGTGACCAGTAACTACGGACCCCGCTGGGGCCGCCGTCATGAAGGCCTTGACATCAAGGTCTATACCGGTGACAGCATCCGTTCGGCCTTCGGCGGAAAGGTGCGTATCGTGAAATACGACCGTAAGGGCTACGGAAAGTATGTCGTCGTTCGCCACCCCAACGGATTGGAGACCGTCTATGGTCACCTGTCGAAGCAACTCGTCAAGGAAGGTCAGGAACTGAAGTCAGGCGACGTCATCGGACTGGGCGGCAGCACAGGCCGTAGTTCGGGCTCCCACCTCCACTTCGAGACGCTGCTCAACGGTGTGCCCATCAACCCTGCGTTGATGTTCGACTTCCGTATGCAGGACATCACCGGCGACTTCTATACCTATAGCAAGCAGAACTATTCCGACGAGTCAGCCGAGGCTACGAAGCTTCGTGGAAAGATGGGCAACGGCGGCTATACACCCGAGATGGTGCGTGGCGACGTGGCTCCCGCCTTCAAACCTGCCAAGGAGTCGGCATCATCGTCGGCAAGCAACGCTGTCAAGCAATACCACAAGGTGAAGAAGGGCGAGACCCTCTCGGCCATTGCCCGCAAGCGCCATACCACCGTCAACCGCCTCTGTCGCCTCAACGGCATCAAGAAGACGGCAACGCTCCGCCCCGGACAAATCCTGCGATATTCGTAGGATTTTTTTGCGAGGTAACGCATGAGGATAAGTAAACATTCAATAATTCAAAAACCTAAAAAGACAACAATGAAAAAAGTATTTTTGATGCTGATGGCTGTCGGCATGATGGCCGGCTGTGCCACGAAAGAAGCCAAGCAGGCTGGTCTCTCACAGGTGAACCGTGCAGACTTCCAGGCAGAAGTAGACGGTAAGCAGGTAGACCTCTACACATTGAAGAACGCCAATGGTCTGGAGATGACCGTCACCAACTTCGGTGGCCGTGTCGTTGAACTCTTCACTCCCGACCGCGACGGCAACTATGCCGACATCGTGCTCGGACATGAAACCCTCGACCAGTATGTGAACTACGACGGCGAGCGCTTCCTCGGAGCCACCATCGGCCGGTATGGCAACCGCATCAAGGATGGTAAGTTCACCCTCAACGGCGTTGAGTATCAAGTGCCCGTCAACGACGGTCCCAACTCCCTCCACGGAGGCGACAAAGGCTTCGACATGGTTGTGTGGGATGCCGAGCAGCAGGGCGATGAGAAGCTCGTGCTGAAGTATACATCCGTCGACGGAGAAATGGGCTATCCAGGCACCCTCGAAGTCACCATGACCTATGAACTCAACGACAGCAACGAGTTTGTCGTCACCCACGACGCCAAGGTGCTCGACAAGGCCACCGTGCTCAACCTCACCCACCACTCCTTCTTCAACCTCCACGGTGCAGGCGAAGGAACCATCAACGACCACCAGATGCAGATCTTCGCATCGAAGTATACACCCGTTGATGCTACCCTCATCCCCACCGGTGAGCTGGCCGACGTAGAAGGCACTCCCATGGACTTCCGCGAGCCCATCGAGATCGGTGCACGTATCAAGGACGACTACACACAGGAAGAATTCGAACAGTTCCGCAACTGCCGTGGCTACGACCACAACTGGGTGCTCGACAAAGGTCAGACCGCCGAGCCCGAGCTGGCTGCCGTCGTCTATGAGCCGCAGAGCGGACGGGGCATCGAAGTCTATACCACCGAGCCTGGCATTCAGTTCTATGGCGGAAACTTCTTCGACGGCACAAAGACCGGTAAGCAAGGCAAGGCCTACAACCACCGCGCATCGCTCGCCCTCGAGACACAGCACTATCCTGACAGCCCCAACCAGCCTACCTTCCCCACAACAGTGCTGGAGCCCGGTCAGAACTATCACCACGTCTGCATCTACAAGTTCTTCGTCAAGTAAACATCTGAGACATTCACAGACTTTAACGACTTAGCTTCAATAAGTTGAGCAAGTGCGAAACTCTTACCTTTGCACCCGACTATAGATAATGTTCTAAATGTAAGATGTTAAAACATCCCATTATTTAGGATATGCGGTCATGATTTTGTAGTTTTGCTAGAGATTGTGGCCGTGGAGGACGAGAAGATGCGAAACTAGGTGGGCCCTGTGCCATATCGTATTTAAGAGATTCACCGTCCTCCTTTTAAAATCTTTAGAGTCTGGACAAAGAATCGAAGCACGTCACTGGGCGATGCAGTGTCCGATAAGAGTAAAGTCGAAGAAGATTTGGCTATAGTCTAATATTAGTATTAACCCTTTAAAACTATCAAGATGAAGCCAAATTCACAGATGACAATGGGAGAGTTTTTCCGGCAGTGCGTCGGTATTGACATCTCAAAGGACAAGTTCACCGCCTGCCTGTATATGTATGACAGGGCGAGCGACGAGGGCTGCTGTACGAAAAGTATCAACTTCGCCAACACGAAATCAGGTTTTAACCAGATGGTCAGGTGGAGCCGCAAAGAAGCCATAAAAGGATATTCGCTGACCTATCTCATGGAGCCTACAGGCGTCTATTACGAGCATCTGGCATATCACCTTCACAAGATTGGCCAGACTGTCTATGTGGTCTTGCCCAACAAGGCACGCCAGTTCTGCGAATCGGAAGGCATCAAGACAAAGACAGATGCTATGGATGCCCGCTGTCTGGCTTTGATGGGCTGTGTCAGCAGGAAGTTGAAAGCGTGGTCACCGCCTGCCGCCATCTATCGCGAACTGCGCCAGATGACGCGCTTCCATGCAGACCTTTGGGAGGTTAGGACATCCGTGACAAACCGCCTGGAGGCACTCAGACACATGGAAGGCTTATCCAAAACCGTCCGCAGGAACTGCGAGAAACTGATTGAGGAAATCGACACGCTGATAGAGAAGAATGACAAGGCCATTATGCAGAAGGTCGCCGAGGACAAGGAACTGGAAGCCAGGGTGAAGCGTATCGCTACGGCCAAAGGACTTGGTGAGGCAACCATCGTGTGCGTCATTGCCGAGACAGAGGGCTTCCACCTCATCGAAAACCGCAAGCAGCTCACAAGTTATGCGGGGCTTGACGTAGAAGCAAGGCAGTCCGGAAATGATGATCCCAGGCACCGTATATCCAAGAAGGGCAATGCCCATATACGTGCAGCACTCTATATGCCAGCGCTTGTTGCCATCCGTTATAACAGACAGATTCGGGCAGCCTACGGAAGAGTATGCCAGAAACATCCGAAAGAGAAGATGATAGGCGTCGCTGCTGCCATGAGACGCCTGCTGTTGCTCATCTACACATTGTGGAAGAGCGGGGAGGTGTATGACGAAACGCGCGACACGACGCGTACGCCAAGGAAAAGGAGCCCTGAGCTTGAACATGGACCGAAGGACAGTATTACTACTACAGGGGAACATGTGGACTGGAATGCTGTGGGTGAGAACGGACAGGCACTGTTCTGACAAAAGTGGCTGCGCAAAAAAGCAACAGCCACACGAGATAGTGCAGAACTGGCGTATGCCAGCGACTTCCCTTAATGAGTGCAAAGGTAATTAAATTCTGTCAGATGACAAAGGAATAAGTGAAAAAAATATCGGTGTCGATATGTCCTGCCTCACAAATCCCTTGTGAAGCAGGACAGGATAGGTACGTCCGAACGGCAAAGGGTAGCCTTAACTGTTAAAATGTTCTATTTTTCTCGTCTTTTATTTGGAGATTAAAACAGAATCTT
>JAFSRY010000024.1 GCA_017445845.1 Prevotella sp. | reverse complement strand
GCGAGATGAATGCCGAGCAGATGATCTGCGTCTCCCTCGACAGACACGAAGAGGAGGTTGACGGCAGCCAGGCTCTTGACAAGTATAATATATGGGATGAGGAAGAAGACTTTTAGTCTGACTCCTGTTCCTGAAACATAGCAAAGAAGGTTGCACTCATTGTGGTGCAACCTTCTTTTTGTTGTTCTACTCTCCGCTGGCAGCGCGGTTACAATCCATAGGTTCGAGAGGGATGAAAACACTATTACCTATGCCTGATAAGGATCAGAAGTTTCAGACTTCGTTGTGACGATGATAAGAGATGGGTGTATGGTTTCCTTCCAACACGTTAGCAATTAACAAGTTAAGAGAGTCAGAAGCAGCTAACGACTTCTGACTCTCTTAACCTAAGATTTACCGGAACCTTGATGTTTTAGTAACCGTTAAAAAATAAGATGGTATGATTTTACCTCAGATTTTTAGGCTGTTTTCATGTTGTGAAGAGGGAGCATAGCGGGCTATGTGACCGATGAACAACGCGAAAAGAGACAAAAAGATGAGAAATCATGACAATTAAAGATGTATCATATAAAATCGTACCAAGTTATTTTTTAATGGTTACTTAGTTCTTCAGTGAATAAGTAATCGTGGTGACGACACGGACCTTCTTGATGTAGGGCGTGTTCTCGTCGCGGTTGTCGATGGAGAACTGACCTTGGTCGGCATTGACAATCTTGTTGAGCCGGCTGTTGCTGTTTTTGGCAAACTGTTCGGCCGTCTTCTGTGCATTGGCAATGGCCTGCTCCATCATCTCTGGCTTCATATCCTGGAACGAGACGTACTCATACTTAATGGGATTCTCATAGCCACCATCGACGATAGCGATGCCATCCTTCAGCAGTTCTCCCTGACGGGCAATGAGACTGCGCACGAGTTTGACATTGCGCGAGGTGACAGTCATCACCGATGTGATGTTGTAGCGATAAGGGTTCTGGTTGTTACCCCAACGCTCAGCATTCAGGTCGATGACGACAGGTGCATTGACGTTGATTTCGTCTTCCTTCACACCGTTCTGCGTAAGGAACCTTTTGATGGCAGCCTCTGTCTGTCCTATCTTCTGATAGAGCTCGGGAAGGCTGTTGCCAATCTCTTTGGTCGAGATGGGCCAGGTGACTTTGTCGGCCTCCACTTCCTTCTCTGCGAGTCCTTTCACTGTGACTTTGCGGTCTTTGTTGGCAAAATCGTCGATGCCCCACTTGATGCAGAGGCCCAACACGACGAGGCCGCAGGCTATGAGCAGGGCCTCAATGATTCGATTTGTTTGTTTCATAATTGATTTTAGTAAATTATTTGTTTAAACTCCTTTACTCCTGACTTCTGATGCTGTCAAAGGTTCTTTTCGGGATACAGCGCGTTCCACCATGTCGGGTCGTCTTTCAGATAGCGGGCGAACCAGGCGAAGATGGTATTCTGCCATTTGATGCGCTTTTGATAGTCCATCACCCAATGGTTCTCGCCGTCGACGACGACAAACGCCGTGGGTCGGCCGAGCAGTTTCAGGGCATTGAACATCTGTATACTCTCGCCAAAAGGCACATTGGTATCTGCCGACCCATGAAGGAAAAGTAGCGGCGTATGAATCTTGTCGGCATTGAAGAGCGGACTTCGGTCTACATAAAGGTCCTTGCGGGTCCACGGATAGCTTTCGGCCATCGACACCTCGCTGTAGGAGTAGCCCCAGTAGCCTTCGCCCCAATAGCTGGTGTGGTCGCTGATGCCTGCATGGGAGATGGCAGCCGCAAAGAGGTCGGTCTTGGTCTGCAGGTACTGGGTCATAAATCCGCCGTAGGAGGCTCCGATGCAACCTATCTTCTTCTCATCGACAAAGGTATGCTCACGACAGAAGCGTCTGACACCTTCGATGATGTCCTGTGCCACCCCCTCGCCGGCAGTGTTGACATGACGCGACGAGAACTCCTGACCAAAGCCTGTTGCGCCGCTGGGGTTGACGACGTAGACGACATAACCCTGCGCTGCATAGGCATGTTGGGGGTAACGCGACTCGAAGTTGCGGCTCGTAGGCGAACATCCACCATAGTAGTTGACAATCATGGGATAGCGTTTGGCGGCATCGAAATGAGGCGGCAAGTAATAGCGGCCATAGATGGTGTCGCCACGCTCGCTGACGTAGTTCCATGGATGACACTCACCCAGTTCCACATCGCGGAGCAGATCTGTGTTGGTATCTTCCAAGAGCATTGACTTCTGCTTCTTCGTGTCCATCACATAGAGGCGGTCGCCATTGGAAGCTCCCTCGCCATAGAAGGCCAGCACGGGGCCGCTATAAGCCATCGAGGCACCGTTGACCATCTCTTCCGGCACGTCGATGCGCGTGATTTTTCCGTCCTTCGGATTGCAACGGAAGAGGTGGACAAAGTCAAGGTCTTCGGCCGTGAAGTAGACGACTCCCTCGTCATACTTACTCCAGAAGGACTTCACACATGGGTTGAAGTCGCGTGTGAGAGGCTTCCAGCTCTGGCCGTTGAAGAGATAGAGCTGATAGTCATACATGCTGGGGATGCGGTCGTCGGGCACATTCTTACCGATGCCACCGAGACATTCGGGGGAGCCTATCACGACAACTTGCCGACCGTCGGGAGCATACTGGGCGCCAGCAATGAACCCGTCATCGCGGATGAGGGTGTCGGCCCGGAGAGTCTGAAGGTCGAGTTGAAGCAGCGTGGAGAGCGTTGTGGGTCGCCGGGTGAGACGACTGTGTGAGGTCATCACCAACAGATAACGCCCGTCGGGGGAGATATCCTGCAAGTATACATTATGGTAGCCATAGGTAAGGGGTTGCAGGGTGCCCGTCGCTAAATCATAGCGGGCCAGACGGGTGCGGGTGCGCCAGCCGGGCTGACGGTCGTCGGGTTCGACAATCTCATAGACCTGAGCATCGCGCTTGGGACCTTCCTGCTGTAGCATATAGAGCAGGAAGTCGCCTTGTGGAGCCACATAGAACTGCCCCTCTGGAATGCCTGCGGCCGTCGTTGTCTGTTGCCCCGTCTGCGGGTCGACGGTGATGAGGGTGCGACCATTGGCACCCTGGCGCGTGATATAATAGTGACCGGTCAACCCGAACCAAGCCATTCGTTCAGTGGTTTCTGTCATCACTGCCCTGTCTTTGAGCCGTAACAGTTGCCATGTGGATTGGGTGCGGCCGCCGGGGAAGGTGGTAGTATGAGCTGCGATGAGGAACTTCCCGTCGGGAGAGAGTTCTATGCCCGAGATGCGACGCCCGTCAGTGACATCGCTGAGGGTATAAGGACGCTTGCCGTCGAGGTTGACAGAGAGTGCCCCTTCCTGTCCGGTCGTCACTTGGACGACGATGGAGTCGCCGTCGGAGGTATCGCTGAGGTATTGAACGAGCACCTGATGCTGGCGCGGTTCCAAAGTAACCTCTGCCCCACATTTCTGACCATCGAGAAAGAGCCGGAAGTCTTTGGTGTTCAGCACCTCTACTTTTGCCTTCGCATAAGACTGGCTGAGCAGGTTGAATGACTTCTGATGAAGATAGCTGACGGCTTGGCCTTCTGCCGGAAGGACTGGTGAAATGGCTTCCGCCTGAGACACGAAGGAACTGCCCTGCATGTCGAGCAGGGAAGCTGCATCGAAGGTTTTTCCCTCGAAGTCAACGCTGTCGACCATCAGCGGACGCTGCAGGGCGACAGGGCCGACTGCTTGAAATGTCTTCACACGAAGGGTGTCGCCGGCATTGACGGTAATGACGGACAACAGCCCAATAAGAATAGTGACAAGTCTTTTCATATCAGTCTAATTGTTTCTGACGATAGTGGTGCCGTTGGCCTGATGCGTGGCCAATACCAACACTTCGGCTATCTGGACGTGGGCAGGAGCCGAAGCCGCATACAGACAGACATCGGCGATGTCTTGTCCGGTAAGAGGTTTTATGCCTTTATAGACGTTGTCGGCACGATCCTTGTCGCCATGGAAACGGGTGACGCTGAAATTGGTCTCAACAAGTCCCGGCTTCACATTGGTCACACGAAGCGGCGTGTCGGCCAAGTCGATGCGAAGACCGTCGGAGAGAGCCTTGACGGCAGCCTTTGTGGCACAATAGACATTGCCGTTGGCGTAGGCGGCATCGCCTGCCACACTACCTATATTAATGATATGTCCCCTACCCCGCTCTACCATACCAGGCACAACGAGACGAGTCATGGTCAGCAGGCCTTTGATGTTGGTATCAATCATGGTGTCCCAATCGGAGAAGCGGCCATCGTATTCCTTTTCCAATCCCAAGGCCAGGCCAGCGTTGTTGATGAGTACATCTATCTCTGACCAACGACCCTCAAGACCTTGTAGGGCTTTAGCAACAGCATCTCGGTCGCGGACATCAAAGACCAGTGTCTTCACGTCGGCACCGGAAGCCTTGACGACATCGACGACCGGACTTAATTTCTCCTCGCTGCGGCCTGTCAACAACAAGTCATAGCCTCCCTGGGCAAACCGTTCGGCGCAAGCACGGCCGATGCCACTGGTTGCACCCGTTATCAAAGCAATATTTTTCATCGTCTATCTAATAATATCTGCACTATTCTTTCTGCCGAGCGACCGTCCCAACGTTCTGGAATGGCACTCGGTTTCCATTCGCCTCTCACCATCTTGTCTACATACGTTCCCAACACTTCGGCATCTTCGCCCACAAGGACGTTCGTGCCAACCTTGACCGTTTCTATGTGCTCGGTATAACTGTTAAGGGTGATGCAGGGAACACCGTTGAAGGTTGCTTCCTCGGCAACATTGCCCGAATCGGTAATGATACCCTGCGCATGGGCCGTCAGCCAACCAAATTCCAAGTAGGAAAGCGGAGGAAGAAAGGTAAATGGCGCCGTCGGTCCCTCCGATGGGAAAGACGCACTGACCAAGGCCTTGGCCTTGTTGCGAAGCGGTGCATAGATAGTCATACCATTGGCGCTCTTCACGATAGCCTCTAACATTTTCTTCATATTCTCCTCATCGGCTAACAATGCCTTTCGGTTCAGCGTGAAGACCAGATAGGGAGAACTGGGTAGGGATGCCGATTGTGGGGTGACCAACTTGTTCCTGTTGTGTCGGAGGGTATCCATGAGGATGTTCCCCACCATATAGACCTTCTCCTGACTGCCTTCGCGGGCTGCAGTGCTTTGACTGCCCATACCGGCAGTGAAGAGCAAGTCCGAAAGACCGTCGATGACGAGACGGTTGATTTCCTTGGGCATATTAATGTCAAAGGAACGAGTGCCCGCCACAAGATGAGCCAGCAGGATACCTTGTTTCTTTGTAACAATAGCCGCAGCCATCGTAGAGGCCAAGTCGTCGACAACAATGACGACATCGGTCTTGTTGGCTTGCAGGTAACGCTCGAATGCAGACATCACCTGTCCGGTCAACTCATTAAGGTTCTCACAGTCCACTCCAAGAAACACATCGGGACGGCGTATCTCAAGGTCTGCAAACAACGACGGTTCCAATGTCGGGTCGTCATCACGACCGGCATACACCAGCCGACAGTCAATGTCTCGTCCCTGTTCCTTGGCCTTTTGAATGGCCCACATTATCGGTGCCACCTTGATAAAGTTCGGACGGGCACCGGCCACTATACAAACGTTCATTTCTTCTTTCTGATGATGTTTTACACCTACAAATTTACAACGTTTTTCTTAATCCCGCCTCCCTTTCCTTTGTTTTTTCATTTTTATTAATAGAACGGCACCCTATTTTTTGTCTTTATCCAAAAAAAGTTTGTAACTTTGCACTACTGAAACTTTTTCCCTACAGGATGAACGGATTAGTGCCACATATAGCCAAACGCCCAAGAACAGTCATACAACAAATCTTAGAGCATGGATTCGTAACAACTGAGGAGTTAAAGAAACTTGGTACGAGCATGCTCCACGCGCTGCCCGAGATGTTCGAGAATTAGGAATACCCCTTGAGACATTCCGAGTGAAAGATTCAAATGGTCGTCTTATTGCTGCCTACCGATTTGGTGACCCGAAAAAGGCCGAAGACAGATTATCAAAAATTGCAGGGCGTACGGTTTTGTCAGCCGCATTGAAGAAAGCTCTTATAAAAAAATACGGTTCGAAGTGTTTTATCTATCTTCAACCTATGGAGGAACGTTTACTACAGGTAGATCACAGAATACCATACGAAATCGGTGAAGAATTCATGTGGGATTGCTTGGTAATTTTGTAAACAATTGCTACACAAGGATTTGCGCAATATACTCAAAGTTGAAAGGTACAAAAAAGTGCATTAGGGCAAAATGGTAAATCTATGAGTTTTGCACAGCAAAACCAGTCTTC
>JAFSRY010000023.1 GCA_017445845.1 Prevotella sp. | reverse complement strand
CGTGTCCAGCATGGCCGGAGTGTCAACAAAACCAGCACGGCTTTTTCGCTTGTGTCTATTGATTCAGTACGACTACAAAACAACTGTCTACTATTTCAGCTAATGAAGAGAAAAAGTGTCTAGTGAAATCAGGAAAAGTCAGATACTAAGCTTCGGAAAAGTAAAATAGCCTATTTTACCGACCAAAATAGCCTATTTTACAAAACAAAATAGCCTATTTTACTGACCAAAATAGCCTATTTTACCGACCAAAATAGCCTATTTTACTTTTTCGATTCTTACAATCGTGCCTGCCGAAAGGCTGTATCGTGCCTGCCGAAAGGCTGTATCGTGCCTGTAATCTCTGTTCAGTGCCGATGAAAATACATACTAAAGTTTCACATTTTCTCAACTTCTTTGGCTTCATAAACTTCATTAGCTTCCGAAAGTTGAAATACATATCTTTCTGACTGTAAGTAACCGTTAAAAAATAACTTGGTACGATTTTGGACCCTATTTTTTATGGATACGATATCTCACCTTTTTGCCTCTTTTCGTGCTGTTCATCGGTCACATAGCCCGCTATGCTCCCTCTTCTCAACACGAAAATAGTCTAAAAATCTGAGGTAAAATCGTACCATTTTATTTTTTAACGGTTACTAAATGCGGAACTTCAGGTGCTATTCGAACTTCAGGAACCTATATCGTTAGCGACAAAGTGTAGCCTACCAGCCAACAATCAGCCCCCATTTGGCGGCCATGAAGAGGAGTTTAACAAATATTTGCACTAAAATAGTGGCGTTTTCCTTTCTTCTTCGTACCTTTGCGTCGCAATTATCGAAACCTGAATCGCTAATAACGATAACAAACAATAATATTACACAACAGTATGAAGAAATCTGCTCTATTAGGAAAGACGGTGCTGTTCTTGACAATCCTGCTGGGGCTGCCTTTGGCTGCGCTGGCTCAGGACGTGAAGGGTACGGTCACTGATGCTTCCACGGGTGAACCGCTTATCGGTGTCACCGTAAAGTCTTTGGACTCGCAGGCGATGGCTGTCACTGGCCTTGACGGCGACTACGTCATCAAGGCTGAAGCCAACGAGCGCCTGCAATTCTCCTATCTGGGCTACGAAGATGAAGTGGTAAAGGTAGGCAACCGTCGCATCGTCGACGTTGAAATGAGAACCGAGGTGCAGAGCCTCAATGATGTCGTCGTCATCGGTTACGGTACGCAGAAGAAAGCCGACCTCACGGGTGCTGTCGGTGTGGTGGACATGAAGGAAGCCAAGAAGACGGCCGCCACCAACATCTATGAGATGCTGCAGGGTCAGGTGCCCGGTGTGTCGGTGTCGACGACGGGCGCTCCCGGCCAGATGAGCCAGGTGCAAATCCGTGGCGTAGGCTCGTTCAATACCGTCGGTCCGCTCTATGTCCTCGACGGAATGATTGTCAACGACGTGAACCACCTGAACCCCAATGAAATCGAGTCGATGCAGGTGCTCAAGGATGCTTCTGCCGCCGCCATCTACGGTGCGCGAGGTGCCAACGGTGTCATCATCATCGAAACAAAGAAAGGTAAGAAAGGGCAGCCCACGCTGGACATCAGTGCCACCTGGAGCGTGACGGACATGCCGAAGAAAATCGACATGATGTCGGCCACCGACTTCATGCGCTACAACGAGCAGGCCTACCTGAATGCAGGCGAGATATGGCCCGCCAACCAGTATGCCATCGACATGGTCGGCAAGTATATCCCTTACACCGACTGGCAAAAAGCAAAATTTCAGACTGGTTTCACACAGGACTATAACGTGCTCTACGCACAGGGTTCCGACAATGTGAACATGGCCCTCGGCGGCGGTTATATGGACCAGACGGGTGTCATCGACGGACCCGAATATCAGCGCTTTACAGCCCGGCTCAACGCCGATGCCACCTACGGCATCCTGAAGATCGGAGCCAACTCGACCTTCCAACACACCATCAGCCATGAGACAACGGGCGGCAGCTTCTGGAACACATTGTCGATGCCGAGCGTCATCCCCGTCTACGACCCCGATGAAAGCTCACATCGTGGAGGCTATGGCTATGGTAACGGAAACTTCCTGACCTACACCAGCAACCCCATCGGCGAACAGCAGCGCTACCAGGACCTCTCGATCAACAACCGTGTCATCGCCAATGCCTTTGCCGAGCTGAAGCTCTTCAAGCACTTCACCTATAAGCTGAACTTCGGTGTCGATGCCTGGTTCGGCCGTCATAAGAATTTCGACTACGGCTATACCGTGCGCATGAACTCTATCGAAACGCACTTCACCGATGCCCTCTACGACAACCGTGACCAGCGCGCAACAACCATCCTGGAGAATACGCTGACCTATCAGAACACCTTCGGCAAGCACAACGTCACGGCACTCGTCGGACACACCGCCGAGGATGTCAACTGGCACTGGCTTGAGGCCGTGGGCTACGACCAGCAGGTAGACGGACTCGTAGAGATTGACCTCTCGAACGACAAGCATAACATGTCGGGTTCGGAGCAGGAGCGCCGCCAGCTCTCCTACATCGGACGTATCGACTACAGCTACGACGGTCGCTATCTGGCTCAGTTCAACTTCCGCAGTGACGGTTCCTCGAAGTTCGGTCCGAGCCACCGCCGTGGTTACTTCCCCTCGCTATCACTCGGCTGGCGCATCTCAGAGGAGAAGTTCTGGGAGCCCATCAAGGATGTCGTCGACAACCTGAAGCTGCGTGCATCGTGGGGTAAGGTCGGTGACATGCAGTCGCTCGGCAACTACAGCTACATCCCCAGCATCGACCACAGCGGTCCCTACGAAGGCTTCTACGCCATCTTCGGTCCGTCGAAGAACGAGACCGTGCTCTCCGGTGCCACCCAGAGCGCCATGACCAATATCAACCTGGGTTGGGAAACGAAGACCACAACGAACATCGGTCTCGACTTCAACCTCTTTGGCAGCCGCCTCTTCGGTACCCTCGAATGGTTCAACGCCAAGTCTACCGACCTGCTGCTCAACAAGCCCGAGCCCTGGTCGACGGGTGTCGGCTCCGTATGGACTAACTACGGTGAGATGCGTAATACCGGCTTCGAACTCAACATCGGATGGCGCGACAAGGTCGGCGACTTCAGCTATTCGGCATCTGCCAACCTCTCGGCCATCCGCAACAAGGTGCTTCGCATGGGTGAGGCCTTCAATATGCAGTCATACACCCGTACGGAGGTCGACCGCTCCATCAGCGACTTCTATCTGATTCCCTTCGACGGCATCTTCCAGTCGATGGACGAAGTCTATGCCCATACGACGACGGTAGAAGGCGTGACGAAGATTATCCAGCCCGATGCCAAGCCTGGTGATGTACGTTATGTAGACGTCAACCAGGACGGACAGATTGACTCCAACGACCGCACCTGGTGCGGCTCGCCGCTGCCGAAGTTTGAGCTTGGCGTCAATGTCACCCTTGCCTATAAGGACTTCGACTTCAATATGTTCTGGGCAGGAAAGTTCGGCAACAAGATCTACAACCAGTTGCGCAAGAACCTCCTGAACTTCAACGTCGACAACATCCCTGCCGACGTGACACCGTGGACATGGGACAATCCCTCGAACGAGTATCCCCGTATGTTGGCAGGTACCACCTCGAACAACATCGAATACTGCGACCGCTTCCTCGAAAACGGCACCTACTTCCGTCTGAAGAACGTCCAGCTGGGCTACACGCTGCCGGCTTCCCTCTCACAGAAGATCTATGTACAAAAGGTACGCGCGTATGTGAGCGGCACCAACCTCATCACTCTCACCGGATATAAGGGCTACGATCCCGACATCATCTGCGGCTATGTCTATGCACAGGGCATCGACAGCGGACAGTATCCTTCGGCTCGTCAGCTGAACTTCGGATTGCAGGTGACCTTCTAAATGAGAAATGTGAAATGAACCATAAAGAAATACAGCATATGAAAAAGATCTTATTAAATATCATCCTTGCAGGAACGTTGGTAGGAGGCCTTACCTCTTGCGACGACGACTGGCTGTCGCTACAGGATCCCAACCTCGAGACCGCCGATACGTTCTGGAAGACCACCGACCAGTTCAACGAAGGTCTCACCGCCGCCTATTCCACCTGGCGTCGTCCCGGTTACTTCAGCCGTTGGTTCCAGGTGCTGACCATCCTGCGCGGCGACGAGGGCTGGAGCAACAGCCCCAATCCAGAGTTCATTGGCGATGCCAACTTCGTCATGACCTCCTATAACTATGACTCGAACGAAGGTCTGAACCTGCCGTGGCAGGCAATGTATAACAGCCTCTACTATGTGAACCAGGTCATTGACAACATGAACGACCACGGCTATGAACTCTTCACAGAGGATGAGGCCAACAAAATCCTCGGTCAGGGATACTTCATCCGTGGCGTGGCCTTCTGGTCTATTGCAGGCATCTATGGAAAAGGCCCCTTGCAGACCAGCTCGACGGAGGTCAACGGTCCCATCGGACTACAGGAAGACCTCTACAAGCAGGCCCTCGAAGACTTCACCAAGGCTTCCGAACTGCTGCCCATCACATGGCCCGCAGCCGAGGCCGGACGTGCCACGAAAGGCGGTGCCCTCGGCATGATGGCCCGCATGAACATGCAGCTGGCGGGCATGAAGTGCCATCGCCCGTGGGATGCGGAAAACCAGGATGCCATGCAGGCCCAAGCCTATTGGGCTGCTGCCAAGAAGAACATCGAAGACATCTTCGCACTGGGCATCTATGACCTCGTCCCCAACTGGATGGACAACTTCACCGAAGCCAACGAGAACAACCAGGAGTCACTCTTCGAAATCAACTTCAAGGAAGGCACCATCAACGGTAAGGAAGTCGGTAACCAGCGTCCGAAGTTCCTCGGACTCTATGCCGGTTCCGGTTCCGGTCTGTCGTGGGACGACGGTTCTGCCCGCGAATGGCTCCTCGATGCCTTCAACGAAGAGCGCGACAAGGATGGCAATATCGACATGCGAAAGTTCCATACATTATTCTATTATGACGAAAATGAACCCGAGACCACGACAGCTGTCTACTACGGTAAGACGTGGCAGGAATGGAACTATGTCGAGACCTTCCAGAAGAAGTGCTATTGGAAGAAGTATACCAGCGTGGAAAACGATCCGAGCGCTACCGGCGAAGGCTATGTGACGGGTGTCAATATCCGCATCCTGCGCCTGGCCGACGTCTACATGATGTATGCCGAAGTCCTCAACGAACTCAATGGCGACCGCGCAACTGCCGTTGAATACCTGAACAAGGTGCGTCGCCGTGTCAACATGTCCGACCTCGACCCCGCCAACTTCCAGACCTATGATGCGCTGATGAATCAAATCAAGCACGAGCGTCTGTTGGAACTCTGCGGAGAGTGCGAGCGTTGGTTCGACCTCGACCGTTGGGGTGACATCCACGACCAGTCCAAGATCAACGAGCTGGCCGAACGTGACGAGGACTTCAAGAACTACCGTCTGGGCATCAGCCACCTCTGGTGCATTCCCAACCACGAGATCAATCTCCGTCCCGACCTCACGCAGAACCCCGGGTATTAATTAAGTGAGAAATGAGTATTGAGTAATTTGTAATTAATGATTTGATTATGAAGATAAACAGCATAAAAACAATTGCGATGAGTGCCCTCTGCGCCGTTCCCCTTCTGGGAGGACTGGGAAGTGGACTCACCAGCTGTGCAGGCATGGATGGCGACGGCATCGACAGCGTGAAGTGGGAAGGGTCCGTCAATCCCGAAAACAACAATTTCCACAACCCTGTCTGGGAACCCTCGCTCGACGGAGGTACCATTCTCAAGGGAGCAAGTTCATATGTCGCCATATCGACTACCACGCAGTGGGCTGCCGGACTGACCTATCTCTGTCCGGTGCTCACCTCTAATGACCTCAGCACATGGAACAAGGCAACGGCCGATGCCTTCACCGAGACCTCTATCCCCCAATGGGCTACAGGCCGTCTGAACTCGCTGACAGCCGACTTTGCCCGTACCTATAGTGGTAATAAGTATTGGCTTTTCTATACCCTCGAAGGTGAGAATGCCATCGGCTGCGCCAGTGCGACGTCTCCGCAGGGCGTCTATAACGATCTCGGCGAAGTGCCCTTGAAGGACGACCCGCAAGGTCTTGCCGATCCTTTCTTCTTTGTCCAGGCTAAGAACTACTATCTCTGCTACACCACTTCCGACGGCGTCTATCTGCAGAAAATAGGTCTGAGCAAGACCGGTGCCACCGTGGGTTCCGCCAACGATCCCGTGAAGATTGCCGGCAGCGACTTCAAGGATGTTGCCGTGTTCTGCAACTCTTCCAGCGACCTCTATCTGTTCGGAGTCGTCAACGGTGAAATCCATTATGCCCGTGCCAATGCCGCCACCGGTCCATATCTCGACAAGTCGGGTGCCAACGTGGCTGAAGGCAGCAAAGGTGAAACGCTGATTACACCCAGCGGCGAATACAATGTCGTTGAGAACCCCATGCGTGCCTTCATGAACTCAGAGTTTACCCATCTATACCTCTGTTACACAGCCATTAAGGGTACCATGCAGACCATGCCTGGCGGCTATGCCCGCAAGCCTGTCTTCGTGCAGCCCTTCGAACTCGACGAGGAAGGATGGCTCAAAGGTACGGCTTCGCCCGCAGAAGGCTGGACAGGCCCGAAGTTTGAGTAATCGGACAAGAGGGTGTGTCAAAAGAGAAATTCAGTCGTCCTGCGGACGAGAAATGTGAGATTTCTGCGCGAAGCGCACTACCTTCATTTTGACACGCCCTCCAAACAGTGTACCATTAAATGTTTAATCATTATATTTTTTAAAGCTTATGAAGAAAATTTTTACATTAGTCGCACTTAGTGCAGTGACTCTGGGCATGAGCGCACAGAGCATCACCATCAGCAAGGTGGACGAAGGTCTTGCCAACGACTACGCCTCTGGCTGCGAAATCGACATCGACAACGATGGTATCAAGGAACTCATTGTCGGCGGTTCACCTAACTGGCCCGCTGATAACTCTATCGGACAGGTCATCACCGATGCCAACGGTAATGAAGAGTTTATGCAGAGCCGTTGCTCTTGGCTCATTAAGTTCAATGGCTCCGAGTACGAGGCTACCCAGTTCTCTCAGGAAGGTGTCTTCGGCATTCGCTCTCACGTCATTCCAGCTGACTTCAATGGCGACGGCAATGTAGATATCTACATCGCTTCGGGCGGTGATGCCAACACTCTGAACGGTATCTTCCTGAACGACGGCGAAGGCAACTTCGTGAAGGACGACAGCTTCCGTGTGCTCGACGAAGATGGCAACCCCATCGTCGCAGAAGATGACGAAACTGCTCTTCGTTGGCTGCCCCGTGCCATCGACGTTGCCGACTTCAACAACGACGGTCTCATCGACATCGTCAGCTGCGGATGGTGGCTCGGTGCCAACTCCGAGACAGCAATGAACGGTGTGCTCATCAATCAGGGTGACGGCACCTATAAGGTGACCAACCGTTTCCTCATCGGTATCGAAGACGACGCCTATGCTTATCCGATGGCACTCTGCACCATTAAGGCCTTCGACATTAACAACGACGGTTATGCCGACTTCATGGTTCAGGGCAATGTCGACGGTGACGGTGCAAAGCCCACAACCAAGAACGGTAATGAAGTAGGCCGCACCTTCATGGTGTTCCAGAACCTCGGTGCCGACGGCCCCGGTGAGTTCTATGACCTCGGCCTGGCCCAGGGTGTCAGCCACACCTTCGGAAACGGTAACTTCAACGTCGTCGACTTCAACAACGACGGCACACCCGACATCTTCGTCACAGGCGAGTCGCCCGACGATGCTGTTGGCGGTTGGGACTACTATGGCCAGCTCCTCATTGGTAAGATTACCAAGAGTGCCGACGGCAACGAAGTCAGCTATACCGACAACTCTCAGTTTGCTGCCAGCCACAAAGACGTTCGTCCGCTGAACTCGTCGAACAACGGCACCCGTGCCATCGACTACAACGGCGACGGCTTCTACGACCTGTTCCTCCTTGGCTGGTGCACACAGATGCTCGACGGTTCCGATGCTACTCAGTCCGGTTGGTTCCTCCCCGGTTCAGCCAATGGTCTGACCAGCTATCAGCGCATCCCCGGTGCTTCTGAGCAGGGTGTCTTCTTCCTCGACTACGGTGTAGAGGGCGACCTGAACTATACCTTCACCGGTTTTCATGGCGACGGAAGATATTTTGGTGAGGCTACAGGTTTCGCCAGCGGCCGTTCGATGGTATTCACCAAGAACCCCTGGACTGTTGCCGGACGTCCCGAAGCTCCTACCGCTCCGAAGGTGGAAGTCGACGACCACACCGTGACTCTCTCCTGGACAGCTCCCGCTGCCGAGAAGAAAAACGTTACCTACGAATACTACCTGAAGCAGGGCGGCAAGATTTACAATGCCTGCACCTCTTTCATCGGTGGCGACAAGGACGGTGTCCGTAAGGTGCTCCGCGAAGGTAACGCCTATATGAACACCAGCATCACCCTCGAGCTTGCCGACGGCGACTACGAGTGGGGTGTGCAGACGGTGAACGCAGCCCAGAAGGGTTCTGTCTTCGCTAAGGGTGAAAACTTCCGCGTAGGCGAAGGTTCTGGCATCTTCGAGCAGAAGGCAGCAGAGGCTGTTGAGGTGGCTCGTTACAATGCCGCCGGTCAGGCTGTTGCAGCCCAGAAGGGTCTCAACATCGTGAAGATGAGCGATGGTTCAGTACAGCGCATCATCGTGAAGTAAGAACAGTTTGATACAAACCGATAAAGAAAGGGACGCTTCTCAATGTGGAGCGTCCCTTTTATTGTTGGGTAAGGTGTTCAGTAGCTGGCGGTGCAGTCGATGCCGAGTGCGATGACACGGTCGCGGATGGTATCGAGTTCCTCGTGGGTTGCCTTGCTCAGGGTGGGGTCGGGCGTCTCGCGGTCGACGGTATAGACCATGACTTGCTGCGGCTTGATGTCGGCGACGGCCTTCAGCCACGGCTCTACATATTCCGGAGTGGTGTTGTTGAGTTGAGGCCCATGCAGGAACATGGTCTGGATGATGACTTTCCCTTCGAAGGCTTTCAGCTGGCTGATGATTTTGTCGACATCGTAATGGCCGGTCGGACGGTCAACCTTATTAATGAAGATAGGATTGACGGTGTCGAGCTTTTGGATGTTGTTGTCGATGTGTAATAACGCTTCCACCACATCGGGCCGGTGCAGTTGTGTAGCGTTGCTCAATACAGACACCTTTGCCTTTGGGCAATAGCGGTCGCGCAGGTGCAGGGTGTCGTCGATGATGTCAGCAAAATGCGGGTGCGCAGTCGGTTCGCCGTTTCCGGCAAAGGTGATGACGTCGGGCTGCAGCCCCTCTTCCGTCATGTGCTGCAGTTTCTCTTCGAGTTTCTCAGCCACTTCTTTGCGTGTGGGCCTTGGCTTTGAAGGCCGGAAGATGTTGTTGAAACCACATTCGCAGTAGATACAGTCGAAGGTGCACACTTTTCCGTCGGGCGGCATGAGGTTGATGCCGAGTGAGATGCCGAGGCGGCGGCTTTTGACGGGTCCGAAGACGGGCGATGGATATAGAATTGTGCTCATGGCTGCAAAGGTAATAAGAAAAAGTGGAAAAGTGAAAAGATTAAAAGGTGAAAAAATCGGTGACGGGCGAAAAAGGTTAAAATATGAGAAGTTTAAAAGGTGAAAAAGAGGTGGGAATGAAAGTTTCTTCGTACCTTTGCAGAAGGAAAAGAGACATGGAGAACGAAAGACGGAAGATTATTCATGTGGACATGGACCAGTTCTTCGCTGCCGTCGAGCAGCGTGACAATCCAGACCTTCGCGGCAAGCCTGTTGCCGTGGGCTACGACGGTGAGCGTGGGGTCGTGTCGACCGCCAGCTATGAAGCCCGTCGTTTCGGGGTCCATTCGGCACAGAGTGTCATGGTGGCAAAGCGTCTGTGTCCTGACCTCATCATCGTTCCTGGACACTATAATAAATATAAAGAGGTGTCGGCACAGATTCATGACATCTTCCACGACTATACCGACATCATCGAACCCCTTTCGCTCGATGAGGCTTTTCTCGATGTGACCTCCAACAAGGTGGACGAGGAACTGGCGGTCAATATAGCCGTTGACATCAAACGGCGCATCCTTGAGGAGACACAGCTGACGGCATCCGCCGGTGTCAGTTATTGTAAGTTTCTGGCTAAGGTGGCCAGCGACTATCGCAAGCCCGACGGACTCTGTGTCGTTCATCCCGACCGAGCCCTCGACTTCATAGCCCAACTGCCCATCGAACGCTTTTGGCTGGTGGGACGGAAGACTGCCGAGCGAATGCACCGGCTGGGCATCCACAACGGCTATCAGCTCCGTCAGTTCTCCTTGCAGTATCTGACGGATAAGTTCGGAAAGGCGGGCCAGTTGTTCTATGACTTCGCCCGAGGCATCGACGACCGACCGGTCGTCACCGACTGGGTGCGCAAGTCGGTAGGGTGCGAACATACCTTTCTGAAAGACATCAGCCGTCGCTCGGAAGTGACCATCGAACTCTACCATACCGTCCTTGAACTGTTGGAGCGCATTCAGAAGACACAGTTCAAGGGCCACACGCTCACGCTGAAGGTGAAATTTCACGACTTCACGCAAATCACCCGCTCGCTCACCGTCAACGACATCCTTATGGAAAAGGCGCAGATACTACCGCTTGCCAAGCAGCTGATGAGAGAGGTCGACTATGCCCAACGCCCCATCCGCCTGTTGGGTCTCTCTGTCAGTCATGCCGAGGTCGAGGAGGAGAAACCCTTGCACGGGCAGGTCGGGAAATGGGAAGAAGGCTATCTGCCCTTCGAGGAAATGAAGACCTCACCCGACCTCTCCAAGGGAGGGAGTGCCTGAGGGGATGCTTTGGCTTCGCCGAAAGTACTCCCATTTGTCGGAAGCACTAAAAAAAGATAATAAATTCTCTTTTTTCATCGTTTTGAACTCACTTATTCGTACCTTTGCAAACTCAAAAGAACAAGAAACCATGATATTATATCCAAATCTCATTCGCGAGGCCCTGCAGACGGTGACCTATGCAGGCACGAAGAAGAACCTCATTGAAAGCCAGATGGTCGGCGACGACATCATCATCAAAGGCATGTCAGTGAAGTTCACCCTTATCTTTCCACGTGACACCGACCCCTTTCTGAAGTCAACGCTGAAGGCCGCCGAAGCAGCCATCCACTATCATGTGTCACCCGATGTCGAGGTGACCATCGAGACGGAATTCCTCTCCAAGCCCCGTCCGAAGGACGACGAGCTGCTGCCTCAGGTGAAGCATATCATCGCCGTCAGCTCCGGCAAAGGCGGCGTGGGCAAGTCGACGGTCGCCGCCAATCTGGCCATTGCCCTGGCACGGTTGGGCTATCGTGTGGGCCTGCTCGACACAGACATCTTCGGCCCTTCCATGCCCAAGATGTTCGGCATTGAAGATGCCCAGCCCTATGGTGTAGAGGTGGACGGCCGCACCCTCATCGAACCCATCGAACGCTACGGAGTGAAATTACTCTCCATCGGCTTCTTCGTGGCACCCCATACCGCTACAATCTGGCGGGGCGGCATGGCCACATCAGCACTCAAGCAGCTCATCGCCGACGCCAACTGGGGCGAGCTTGACTACTTCATCCTCGACACACCGCCAGGCACCTCCGACATCCATCTGACCATCCTTCAGACGCTGAAGCTCACCGGGGCCGTCATTGTCTCTACGCCGCAACAGGTGGCATTGGCCGACGCCCGGAAGGGTATCGACATGTATCAAAACGAGAAAATCAACGTCCCCATCCTCGGACTCATCGAGAACATGGCATGGTTTACACCTGCTGAACTGCCCGACCACCGTTACTACATCTTCGGAAAGGACGGCTGCCGACAGTTGGCCGACGAGCTTCAGATACCGCTGTTGGCGCAGATACCGCTGGTGCAAAGCGTCTGTGAACAAGGCGACAACGGTACTCCTGCCGTGCTGAATGCCGACAGCGTCACCGGTCAGGCCTTCCTCGCGCTGGCACAGAGCGTCGTCACCGTGGTGCGCCGAAACGAGAGCGCAAAGTATAAAAAATCGTAAACAAGGCGGTTTTTTCTTGTATAGTTCTCAGTTTATTTGTATCTTTGTGGCGACAAACGGATTGTTGAACCCTTAATTAGCAATGAAAATTATGAAAACAATCAAATATTTATTCATCGGAATGCTGGCGACAGTCGTCAGTGTCCCCGCCCTGGCACAGCTTGACGACCACTCTGCCGTTATCTCGCAGATTTCGAAGGTCATCAAGGACAAAGGTGCCAACGTAGAAGCTGAAGTAAAGAGCGTAGTCAAGGCCAACAAGAAGAATGCCGACGTGCTGACCGCCATCGGCCGTGCCTACCTCGAAGTGAAAGATCTTGACAATGCCAAGAAGTATGCCGACATGGCCATTGCCCGCAATAAGCAGTATGGCGCAGCCTATGTGCTTCTCGGCGACATCGAGGTGTTGAAGGACGATGGCGGTGCTGCCTCCTCATGGTTCCAGCAGGCCATCTATTTCGACCCGAAGAACCCCGACGGTTATGTGCGTTATGCACAGACCAACCAGAAGGCCAGCCTGCCGAATGCCATCTCTAAGCTCGAAGACCTCCGCGCCCAGGTGCCCAGCTATCCTGTCGATGCCCTTTGCGGTGACCTCTATCAGGGTGCCGGAAACATCAAGAAAGCCCTCGAATCCTATGCCAAGGCCGACAAGTCAAAGCTCGAAGCTTCCCAGCTTGTCAACTATGCCATGGACTATTATCTGACCGGCGACTTCAACAAGAGCCTTGAGGTATCGACCTTCGGCAACCAGAAGTTCCCCCGCAATGCAGCCCTGAACCGTATTTCCTTCTGGGACTATACCAACCTGAAGGACTATGAAAAGGCACTTTCATTTGCCGACCGCCTGTTTACTCAGAGCGACAGCGCCAAGATTACCTCAAAAGACTACCTCCATCAGGGTTATGTCTACCTCGGTCTTGAAGACTATGCCAAGGCTATCGAAACCTTCGGCAAGGCCTATGACGAGGGTGAGGAGTATGTCGACGACCGCCTCGACGCACTGAAGAACATCTCCACCGCCTATCAGAAGCAGGGCGACATCGAAAACGCTGTCGGCACCTATGACAAGTATCTGAAGACAAAGCCCGAGATTACCGCCGCCGACATGGGTGCACTGGCCACGATGTGGCAGAACCACGCCAAGACCCTCACCGGTGAAGAGAAGGCTGCCGCCCAGCTGAAAGCCGATGCCGTATGGGCTGAAATCGCAGAGAAATTCCCCAGCGTTGCCCACGTTGCCTATAACAACCGGGCCCGTATCGCTGTCAGCCTCGACCCCGAAAGCACTCAGGGACTGGCAAAGCCCCACTATGAGAAGGTGGCTGAGCTGCTGGCCGACAAGCCTGACCGTGCTGCCAACGAAACCAAGTATCTCATCGATGCCTACCACTATCTTGGTGCCTACTACACCATCGTCGCCAACGAGAAGGAGCAGGGTGACTACTACTGGAACAAGATGTTGGAACTCGATCCCGAGAACAAGACCGCTAAGATTGCACTTGGTCTCATCAAGCCCGAGTAAGAACATACATACATAAAGAAGAGTGTCCGCAAGCAGGCTCAGCCCTGTTTGCGGACACTCTTTTTATGTGTCGGCACCATCGGTAAAAAGACATGATGGCGTCACTCGCCATTGGTGTTACTTGCATCAAGCACAGATAACAGGCTTATCAGTGGTTGATAAGAGGATTAACAGTGCTTGGTGTGCCTGTTATCAATGGTTGATAATCGGATTTCCAGTGCTTGATAATCGTATTATCACCCACTGATAACAATATCGGTGGGTTTTAGTCGCTTTCACCTTTTCCACAGGACGACGGTGCCTTCTTGGAGGGATGCCGGCACGTCGATGAGACGCTGGTTGCTGCTTCCACGGAAAATCAGTTCTTCGCTGCGCAGGCGCTCTATGTAAGGTCCGTCGACGAGGACGTCGACCAGTTCAAGCAGGCGTCTGCGGGCAGGGTGGGAGAGGAGGTCTTCGTAGCGGAAACCGGTGTAGCACCAGATGGTCTTCTTTGTCCTCTGTCGGATGGTTTCTGCCAGTTCCGTAAATCCGTCGGGTTGGAACATCGGGTCGCCGCCGCTGAAGGTGACGTTGGCAAAGGGGTCTGCCTCGATGACCTTCATGATGTCGTCGGTGCTGACGAGGTGGCCGTTGTTGATGTCCCACGACTGTGGGTTGTGGCAGCCCGGGCAGTGGTTGGGGCATCCGGCACAATAGATGGTCGTGCGGAAGCCGGGTCCGTCGACCATCGTGTCTTCTACAATGTCGAGGATAGATAGCATGTGCGAATGGATAATTGTCAATTAACCATTGGTCATTAGTCAAGTGTCTTTTCAACGTGGGTGACTCGGTCGTTGAGTTCGCTCAGTTTGCCGTGGTTCCAGCGGTCGGTGGTGCCGACGAGATAGCCCGTGATGCGCTGCAGTTTGTCGATGTGGGTGCTGCCGCACTTAGGGCAAACCTCGAGCTTCGGGTCGGCATTCTCATATCCGCAGTCCATGCAACGGTTGCGGTTGTGGTTCACGCTGCCATATCCCATGTCGAGCTGGTCCATCATGTCGACGACACCCTTGATGACGTCGGGGTTGTGGGTGGCATCGCCGTCAATCTCTACATAGAAGATATGTCCGCCGCGCGTGAGGTTGTGATAGGGAGCTTCCACTTCAGCCTTGTGGCGGGCTGAGCACTTATAGTAGACGGGCACATGGTTGGAGTTGGTATAGTAGTCGCGGTCGGTGATGCCGGGAATGCGCCCGAACTCCTTTTGGTCAACCTTTGTGAACTTTCCGGCAAGGCCTTCTGCCGGTGTGGCAAGGACGGAGTAGTTGTGCTGATAACGCTCAGAGAACTCCTGAACGCGGTCGCGCATGTAAGTCACTATCTTCAGTCCGAGGGCCTGAGACTCTTCACTCTCGCCATGATGCTTGCCGGTGAGGGCGACGAGACACTCTGCCAGTCCGATGAAGCCGATGCCGAGGGTGCCCTGGTTGATGACGCTCTCGATGGTGTCGGTGGGCTTTAGCTTCTCAGAGTATATCCACAGTGAACTCATCAGCAGTGGGAACTGCTTGGCATAGGCAGTCTTCTGGAAGTCATAACGCTCGTCGAGCTGCTTGGCGGCAATCTCAAGCAGGTTGTCCAGCTTGGCAAAGAAGGCGGCAATTCGCTCTTCCTTACTCTTGATGCCCATACATTCAATGGCCAGCTTGACGATGTTGATGGTGGTAAAGGAGATGTTGCCGCGGGCTATGGAGGTCTTCGGTCCGAAGCGGTTCTCGAAGACACGGGTGCGGCATCCCATCGTGGCCACTTCGTGCATGTAGCGTTTGGGGTCGTCGGCCTTCCACTCTTCCGTCTGGTTGAACGAGGCGTCGAGGTTGAGGAAGTTGGGGAAGAAACGGCGGGCGGTCACCTTGCAGGCCAGTTCGTAGAGGTCATAGTTGCGGTCTTCTGGCAGGTAGTTCACACCACGTTTCTTCTTCCAAATCTGTATGGGGAAGATGGCGGTCTCGCCGTTGCCGACGCCGTCGTAGGTGGACTTGAGCAATTCGCGCATCACACAGCGACCTTCGGCAGAAGTGTCGGTGCCGTAGTTGATGCTGGAGAATACAACCTGGTTGCCACCGCGCGAGTGGATGGTATTCATGTTATGGATGAAGGCCTCCATCGCCTGATGCACTCGGCTGACGGTCTGGTTGACGGCATGTTGCACGATGCGCTCGTCGCCTTCAAGCCAGTCGAGAGGCTTCTTCAGGTAGTCTTCGAGTTCAATGTCGTAGAGATAGGCGTAGTCTTTGCCCGTCAGCTTCGAGAGTCCTTTCAGTTCCTCAATGAAACTCATACGGACATAAGGGGCGAGGTAGAAATCGAAGGCGGGAATGGCCTGTCCGCCGTGCATCTCGTTCTGGGCTGTTTCCATGGATATGCAGGCCAGCACGGATGCTGTCTCGATGCGCTTGGCAGGACGGCTGGAGCCATGTCCGGCGGTAAAGCCGCGCTCAAGGATGTGGTCGAGTGGATGCTGGCAGCATGTAAGCGACTTGGTGGGATAGTAGTCCTTGTCGTGGATGTGCAGGTAGTTGTGTTGCACGGCATCGCGCACATCGTCGGAGAGCAGATAGTCGTCGACGAAGGGCTTTGTGGTTTCCGATGCGAACTTCATCATCATTCCTGCCGGGGTGTCGGCATTCATGTTGGCGTTTTCGCGGGTGACATCATTGTTCTTGATGTTGACGATGTCGAGGAAGACATCGCGCGTCTTGGCCTTTCGGGCAATGCTGCGCTTGTGGCGGTAGGCAATATACTTTTGCGCAACATCCTTGCGCGAACTCTTCATGAGTTCCACTTCAACGGCGTCCTGAATGTCCTCCACACTCATCTGCGACTTTCCGCGGAAAGCAATGTGGTCGGTGATTTGCTGAATGAGCTGCTCGTCCTCACCCTTCTCGGTGTGGAGCATGGCCTTACGTATGGCGGCCATTATTTTCTGTTCATTGAAGCCGACGATACGCCCGTCGCGCTTCAGTACTGTTTGGATCATTGATGGTTTAACGGGTTTAATGGTGTTATTCAAAATGTATCTGCAAAGGTAATACATTTCTTTGTAAGTTTGCCATTTTGGAAAACTTTTCTTGTGTTAAATAATGTTTAATAGCTGATTTCCAATGGTTTGTGAAGATGAAACGGAAAACTTTCTTTTCTTCACGATTGTCCGGTGTGTTTATTTTTGGCAACTCTTATCGTTTTCGGCGGACTTTCTTTCCCGAGTCTTTATTTTTTGTGAAAGAAAAGTCGACATTTTATTCGGCATCTCAAAAAAAATATGTAAATTTGCAGTAACATAATATAACAATCATGAGAAACTTAACAAGAATAATCCTCGCAGTCATGTTTTGCGTGGCAACGAGTGCACGGGCAGCCGAGGCCGACTCGTTGCGCGTGTTATGGGTAGGCAACAGCCTGACCTATTTTAATGACCTCCCGGCCATTGTCCAAGACATTGCAGCCTCGCAAGGACTTAAACTCAGCATGACCCGCGTGTTGAAAGGCGGCGAGCAGCTGAGCGGTCATTGGGCCAATCCGCGTCTGAAGAAACTGCTGAAGGAACAACGTTGGGACTACATCGTATTGCAGGAACAGAGCCAGTTGCCTGGCATGGAGACCGATGTGGTGGCACGCGAGGTGTATCCCTATGCCCATAAGATAGACAGTCTGGCACATGTCTATTCACCCCAAGCCCATACCATCTACTACATGACGTTTGCCCATAAATACGGCAATGTGGATAAGACAGACTATACCCTCGACGATACTTACGACCTCATGCAGATGCGTCTGGCAACGAGCTATCTTGAGATGGCCTATCAGAACAACTCTTGGTGTGCCCCTGTAGGGTGGGCTTGGGAGGCCGTGCGCAAGGCCCATCCCGAGTTCCAGCTCCACCTGCCCGACTGCCTGCATCCGTCGCCCATGGGTAGCTATCTGGCTGCCAACGTCATCTTCACTACTATCATCGGACGGCCCTATCAGACCGATGTCTGCCGTGATTTGACACCTGAACAGGCCGAGGTATTGCAGCAGACGGCGCAGCAGACGGTACTTCAGAACCTGAAGGTGCTCAATATCCGATACTGAGGAAAGAAAAAAAGCAAGCCTTTATTATAATAAAATGTTTGTTCGCGCGTTATATAATAATAAGAGATAGCTTATTAAATAAACTTTTATTAAACAACAAAACTAACACGTATGAAAAAGTATTTTGCAGAACTGGTCGGCACATTCGTGCTCACCTTCTTAGGTTGCGGCGCCGCCGTAGCTCTGGGCTGCGGACCGGACAACACAGCAGCCATCGTAGGAACTGCCATCGCATTCGGTCTGGCCGTCGTCGCTATGGCTTACACCATCGGAGGCATCTCTGGTTGCCACATCAACCCCGCCATCACGCTGGGTGTCTATCTGAACGGAGGCATCTCTGCCAAGGACTGTGCCATGTATATGGTGTTCCAGGTCATCGGCGCCATCCTTGCCGCTGCCGTCCTGGCCGGTATCGTCGCTACCGATCCGAGCCTCGTCATCACAACGGCTACCGGTGCCAATGCCTGCAATTATGGCGTCTGTAACGGACTGATTGTCGAGATTGTGCTCACCACCCTCTTCGTGCTCGTCGTCCTCGGCGCTACATCGAAGACCAACGGTGCTACCAACAACTTCGCTGGACTGGCCATTGGTCTGAGCCTGATCCTCATCCATCTTGTAGGCATCCACTTCACGGGAACCTCCGTGAACCCTGCACGTTCCATCGGTCCCGCCCTCTTCGAAGGTGGCAAGGCCCTTGCAGACCTGTGGGTATTCATCGTGGGTCCGCTCGTAGGTGGTGCTTTGGCTGCTTGCATTTGGAAGGCCATCAAGCCTGCAGAATAATCCTTAAAGGGAGAGAGACCCAACGCCTCTCTCCCTCTTTATCGTGACCTCTAAAAAATGAAAAAAAACTTAGACAAGACCAAACTGACAGACAAACGGTACCTCATACCGTTTGTCCTTATTACGTTGCTGTTCTTCCTGTGGGGTGGCGCGCGAGCTATCCTCGACGTACTCAACAAACATTTTCAGGATGAACTGCACATCACAATTACTCAGTCGGCCCTCATCCAAGTCATCACCTATCTGGGCTATTTCCTCATGGCCATTCCTGCCGGAGTCATCACCAACGACTATGGCTATCGGCGCGGTGTCGTCACCGGACTGCTCCTGTTCGGCATCGGCTCGCTGCTCTTCATACCGGCTTCAGCCATGGGAACTTTCTGGGCGTTCCTCATTGCCCTGTTTATCATTGGATGCGGACTCACCTTTTTGGAGACCGCTGCCAATCCCTATGTAACCGAGCTCGGGCCGCGTGAGACATCGTCGAGCCGGCTGAACCTCTCCCAGACCTTCAACGGCATGGGATGCTTTTTGGCAACCCTCCTTGTGGGGCAGTTCCTTTTCGGGAGCGAACGTGAGAGTGGCGACGTCTCGGTACCTTATACCTTTATCGGCATCCTTGTGCTCGTTATCGCCATCATCTTCAGCCGGGTAGATTTGCCGGAGATTGCCCATGCCGACGACAATGAAGAGCATGGCAGCAATGTGATGAAACTGCTCCATACGCCCATTTTCGTCTTCGGGTTTCTGGCCCTGTTGGCCTATGAGGTGGCTGAAATCAGCATCAACAGCTATTTCGTCAACTTTGTCACCGGCGAAGGACTGATGGACAAGCTATCGGCTTCGCGCTTCATCTCGTTGGCTCTCCTCATCTTCATGGCAGGCCGTTTCATCGGCAGCTGGGTGATGCGCTTCGTGCGGGCTGAGGTGATGTTGCTCTGGTGTGCCGTCGGAACGGTGGTGTGCATGTTGCTGGTGCTCTGTGATTTAGGCATCGTCTCGTTGGTAGCCCTTATCGCCAACTATTTCTTCGAAGCCATCATGTTCCCCACTATTTTCTCTTTGGCCGTACGAGGATTGGGCCGACTGACCAAGAGTGCCGGCTCGGTGCTCATGATGACACCTGTCGGCGGTTGTGGATTCTTGCTTATGGGTATTATTGCCGACCGCACCAATCTGGTGTTGCCTTTCGTGATTCCCCTTTTGGGCTTCAGCGTCGTCCTCTGTTATGCCGCCCATCTGGTAAGAAAGAAATCTAATTTCTCATTTCCATCTTGATGACGGGTTCAAGACGGCTGACGATCTGTCCTTCGTCAAGCACGGCATAAGTCTCGATACTGACATCATTGCCTTTTATCTTCAGCAGGCAGAATGAGGCCGGTCCGTCGGAGTCGCGCCAGGCATTATTCACTTGGACAATCGGAATACCGAAGAACTGCTGCACCGACCACTGGTGGGTATGGCCGACGAGGAAAGCAGCCAGTCGGTACGGCTGAAGGGTCTTCATGAGTTCCTGCCGTTGTTCGTCGGTCCACCATTCAAGGGCCCATTCGTCGAAGCCATAGTGCTGACAGTAGACAAGGGGAGTGCCGTCGGAGCAGTGGGTCTTGAGGTCTTGTCGCAACCACTCGAAGTTGCTCTTACAGTAGGTAGTGTCGCCGGCAGCCAACGATACCATGACGAAGTGGACACCGCCGAGGTTGAAGGAGTAGGCACGGCTGTCGGGGTCGTAGTCGCAAATGGTGCGGTCTATCTGCCGGCCCTTCAACAGCGAGTCAAGATACTGCATGTTCAGCTCATAGCCTTGCTTGTTGATGTTTGGTCGTCCGTGTTCGGGGGCTATGTCGTGATTGCCATAGAGGGGATAGACGGGGCAGTGGATGTTTCGGGGTGAAGAATCTTTGTTTTGTTCCCACCGTTCCCTGTAGAGTGCCAGTATCTGCGGGTCTGCCTTGTCGAAGAGATCTCCCGTCTGCAGGACGGCATCGATATGGATGCTGTCGTTCAGGCGGTTGATGGCTACGACATGATGGAACTGGTCCGTCTCGGGTGGCATGTCAAAGTGAAGGTCGCTCACTACTGCCACTGTTACTTCCGGCTTGTTGCCTGTCGTTGAGGCTTCTTCTGATGGGTTCTTCGGTTGGCATGCCACGATGAGCAGTGCCCCGAAGAGATAGCATAGTTTTTTCATTCGTCAGTGTTCTGTTTAAAATACTGACTGCAAAGTTACAACTTATTTTGCAAAGCCCAATCCTTTGAGCCATTTTTTTACTTTAGACTTTCCGCTGCGCACATCGTGGCCATACATGGAGAAACCTTCCGTGACGGTAGCTTCAGGATAGGCTTTCTTCACATCTTCCACGCAAAGTCCAAGGCCGCTGCCCTCGTGGGTGGTGAAGGGGATGAGGGTCTTGCCGTTGAGGTCGTTGTTGGCAAAGAAGGTGAACATCACCTGTGGATAGGTGCCCCACCAAACAGGACCGCCGATGAAGATGGTGTCGTAGTCGTCGATGTTCTCAACGGCTCCTTCATATTCGGGCAATTCACCCTTTTCTTGTTCCTCTTTGGCAAGATCGCAGAGCGGTTTGTAGGCCATGCCGTCGTACTTCGAGGTTTTGATTTCAAACTGGTCGGCACCGGTCATTTCCGAGATGTAGTCTGCCAAAATCTTGGTGTTACCTTCTTTGATGTTACCTACCGAATAGTTATCACCGGCATGAGAGAAAAAAACAATCAGGGCCTTGCCGCCTTTCGTTTCAACGGCTTTGGCTTCATTGTCCTGTTCGTTCTGCTTGTTTCCGCTGCAAGCGGTGGAGACCAGCAGACACAAGGCTGCTGCCAACATGTATTTCATTGTTTTCATCTTTCTTTTTGTTTTTTTTACCTTTTTACTTTTTCACCTTTTCAATTATCCATAGTTGCTGATAAGGTACTTGACGAATTGGGGATCCTGGAAATTGACCGTCCCCGTGTCATGCTGGTTGAGTGTGGCAATCAGTGCCATCTCCTCGTCTGTCAGTTGGAAGTCGAAGATTTGGAAGTTCTGCGCCATCCGCTCTTTATGACTTGACTTCGGGATGGCCACGATGCCGCGTTGTGTCAGCCATCGCAAGGCCACCTGGGCGGCACTCTTGCCATGCTTGCTTCCAATAGCGGCGAGTACTTCGCTCTTCACGATGCCGTCGACACCCTGTCCACCGAGCGGTCCCCATGCCATCATCTTCGTGTCGGTTTCAGCCAGCAGCGGTTGAATACCATTTTGTTGAATCATCACGTTGCACTGCAGTTGGTTCACCATCGGTTTCACATCGACATAGTGGGCGAAGTCGAAGAATCGGCCAGCCTGGAAGTTCGACACACCTATAGCACGCACTTTGCCTGCCTTGTAAGCTTTCTCAATCGCCCGCCACGAACCGAAGACGTCGCCGTAGGCCTGATGGATGAGCAACAGGTCGACATAGTCTGTCTTCAGTTTTCGCAGGCTTTCGTCGATGCTCTCGGCAGCGCGACTCTCACCGGCATTCGAAATCCATACCTTTGTCACAAGGAACAGGTCCTCGCGGCGGATGCCACTCTTGGCGATGGCCTCACCCACACCTTCTTCGTTGGCGTAGGCCTGAGCCGTGTCGATGAGCCGATAGCCCACAGAGAGTGCGTCACTCACGCAGCGTTCGGCTTCCTGAGGTGGCACGAGGAAAACGCCATAGCCCAACAAGGGCATTTCAACTCCGTTACTTAATGTCAGCTTGTTTGTTTCCATATCGTTTGATATTATTATTAATGATGCTGCAAAGGTAAGAAAAATAAAGCAAATGACACTTATAAAAACTACGGTTTAAATGACCAAAATTTCAGAAACGAGTTCTGTACTTCCAAATAATCAGCAAAAGAAGAGGGCTCTCCCCGTCCACAGACAAAGTGGAATAGGGGGGAGAGCCCTCTTCTTTTGCTGATCGTTTTTCAGCGTATAGTGCTTAGTCGAGCTGAGCAAGTTTGTTGTCAGAACCGAGCACTTCCTTGATCTTGTGGCTGTAGAGCTCAATCATCAAGTCGCGGGCGGGACCGCAGTACTTACGGGGATCGAATTCACCCGGCTTCTCGGCGAACACCTTGCGGACGGCAGCGGTGAAGGCCAGACGAGAGTCAGAGTCGATGTTGATTTTGCAGACGGCACTCTTGGCAGCCTTGCGCAGCTGCTCTTCGGGGATACCTACTGCATCGGGCAGCTTGCCTCCGTACTTGTTGATGATGTCGACATACTCCTGAGGAACAGAGCTGGAACCGTGGAGAACGATGGGGAATCCGGGCAGCTTCTCCATGATAGCATCGAGAACGTCGAATGCGAGGGGAGGAGGAACCAGACGGCCTGTTGCGGGGTCTACGGTGCACTGTTCGCGGGTGAACTTATAGGCACCGTGAGAGGTACCGATAGAGATGGCCAGCGAGTCAACACTGGTGCGGCTGACGAAGTCGATGACTTCCTCGGGCTTTGTATAGTGAGAAACCTCAGAGGCTACCTCGTCCTCAACGCCTGCGAGCACGCCGAGCTCACCTTCAACGGTGACATCGAACTGATGAGCATACTCCACGACTTTCTTTGTCAGGGCGATGTTCTCTTCGTAAGGAAGGGCACTGCCGTCGATCATGACACTGGAGAAACCGAAGTCAACGCAGCTCTTGCAGAGCTCGAAGCTGTCGCCGTGATCGAGGTGCAGCACGATTTCGGGGTGCTTGCAGCCGAGTTCCTTGGCGTATTCCACGGCACCCTGTGCCATGTAGCGCAGCAATGTCTGGTTGGCATAGTTGCGTGCACCCTTGGAAACTTGAAGAATGACAGGGCTCTTCAGGTCAGAAGAAGCCTTGATGATAGCCTGCAGCTGCTCCATGTTGTTGAAGTTGAAGGCAGGAATGGCGTAGCCGCCGTTGATGGCACGGGCAAACATATCACGAGTGTTTACCAAGCCGAGATCTTTGTAATTAACCATAGTTGTTATTTAAATTAAAAATGTTTTAATACAGACGGTCTTTTTTCAAACCGAGTGCAAAGGTAACATTTTAATTCCTAACAGCAAAACGAGGAAATTTAAAAAAAGTCAATTCGGACAAATAAATGCATATATATATAATAATGTGTACTCCATTGGTCCGAAATTGCTAACCTCAGGTGGCAAAACAAGACCTCTGAGGCGATGCCGGTCAACGAAGCCTTTTCGAACTTCACATTGATCATCGGCTTACCTATTACCAGTACTGATGGAGATAGATAGCAACTCGTTTTCCGAAGCTAAGAATTGGGGGTGGCGATAAAAAACATGTAAACACACATGAAACTTGTTTTGTGTTCGGACACAAAGCTCCCGGTGTGTTTTTTTTGAAAAAAAAATTTGCTACAATCGAAATATTTTATACCTTTGCAGCGCATTTTGTCCCAATAGGGATACATAGGCAAAATAAAAAGAAATATTTTTTCTGTTAAAAACATAATTGATAATCTAAAGCAAAACATGATGAAAAAGAGAAATTCATTCGCATGTCGCAAAAGTCAGCTGTTGAAAATAGCCGCTTTTGCCGTTTTTGCATCCCTTGCTCCTTCCATGTCGTTTGCTGTCAATGATGCACAAAGCATTCAGCAGCAGAGTCAGAAGGTAGTGGGCACAGTGAAAGATGCTGCCGGTGAACCCGTCATCGGAGCTACCATCCGTGTGGTTGGTCAACAAGGTGGTACCGTTACCGACATTGACGGTAACTTCGCTATTGACGCAACTGCAGGGCAAACTCTTGAAATCACCGCTATCGGTTATAAGACCCAGCAGGTGAAAGTTTCCGGACGCAGTATTGCTGTCGTCGTTGAAGAAGACGCTCTCGGACTCGACGAAGTTGTTGTACTTGGTTACGGTGCACAGGCCCGTAAACAAGACTTGTCGGCCTCAGTGGGCGTGGTCGAGAATATTCCTCAACTCCAGACGCGTGCTATTCAGGGTGCAACTGCAATGTTGCAAGGTCAGATACCTGGTGTCACCGTGCAGAACGATGGTGCCAAGGGTGCCAACATGGTTATTCGCGGTAAGGGATCTAACAAAGATGCCGTGCTGTGGGTTGTAGATGGTATTCCTGGTGCAGCCTTTGACATGGACGACGTAGAAAGCATCGTCGTACTGAAGGACGCTGCATCGGCAGCTATCTATGGTGCACAGTCAGGTGCAGGCGGTGTTGTACTTGTCACCACCAAGCGTGCCAAGAAAGGCGAGACTCATGTCAGCTATAATGGTACCTTCGGTGTGAAGACTCCTACCAACCTGATTCACGGCCTCACAGCCGAGGAAGAAATTGAAATGCGCAGACAGTCGTATTCCAATGCAGGCCTCACCCTTCCGCAGGCATGGAATTCCGCAGTGAATCCCTGGATTGCTACTACACGTACCGACTGGGTGGACGAAATTTTCCGCGATGCAGTCTACCAGCGTCACAACGTAGCACTTGAAAGCGGTTCTGAGAGCAGTCAGCATCGTCTGTCACTGAATGTCTCTAATATCGATGGTACCCTCATCAACACCTATAACAAGGACATCAGCGTCAAGTATACAGGCAATTTCGAACTCGGCAAGTATGTCAGCGTAGGTGAAGACCTCTACTATGGCAACAGCAGCAGTCGTTCGACAGATACCGACAGCGGTTACTCAGGAACCTACATGTCTGCAATTTATATGCCCAGCTCGGCAACTGTCTACAATCCCCTTGACGGCACCTATGGCGGTACGACCACTGAAGATCCTGCCTATATAGCTCAGTATGGCTCGAACTTTGCTGATGCACATGGCGATGCCATCAACCCTGTTCGTCTGCTTGAGGCTGCCAACATCTACAACAAGAACAACGCCATGCGCTCTACCACGACGCTGACGATAAAGAACATCGTCACGGGTCTGAAGTTCATGAGCCGTCTGTCTTATTTCCAGGATGCGTACTTCTATAAAGGATTCACACCCATCCGCGACGAAGTCGGAAAGCCCGAACTCTCCAATTCCCTTTATGAAGAGAGCACTCGTACTGACCAGTGGAAGACAGAAAATACACTGACCTACGACAACTCATTTGGTAAGCACACCGTCGGTGCACTCGCAGCAGTCACAACCGACTACTACAAACTGCGTGGTTTTAATGCTTCAGGTAATGGCTTTGCCAGCGAGGTTCCTTATCTGCAGTACCTCAAGTATGCAAACGGAACCAGTACAACCGACTGGCTCACTGGCCCAGATGCAAATGTCGCCCTCATCGGCCGTCTTTCTTACTCCTTTGACGACCGCTATTTCGTGACGGCATCGTTGCGTAAGGACTGGGCTGGACGTCTGCCCGAAGGACACAACAGCGGTACCTTCCCTGCCTTCACGGCAGCTTGGAAGATTTCCAACGAAAGTTTCTTCCCGAAGAACGATGCCATCAACCTTCTGAAACTCCGCGCATCGTGGGGTAAGGTTGGTAACCTTGGTTCTATCGGCATGAACTACAAGTCGGCTGTGCTCAGCACCTCCTTCTGGAACGAACAGGCATGGTACGGAGCAGGCACCAACCAGCTTTACAACAACTTTGTCTATCTGGGCCGCTCGCTCAACCCGCTGCTCACCTGGGAGACCTCTAACCAGTTCAACGTCGGTATCGATGCCGCTTTCTTGAAGGACCGTCTTTCTGTATCGGCCGACTTCTTCATCAAGAAGACTAAGGACCTCATCCAGGAGCAGACCACCGACTGGCCTAACTACATCGGCTTCGACGCCCGTCTGATTAATCTCGGCGAAGTCAGCAACCGCGGTTTTGAACTTACTGCTACATGGCGCGACAAGATAGGCTCCGACTTCAATTACTGGGTAAGCGGCAACGTTGCTTTCCTGAAGAACTGGATTTCTGACATCGGCGGCGATCCAGAGACCGTATGGCAGGGTGGTGGCGGCTATCGTCTGGTTGACTACTGTTACCAGAGCCACCTTGATGGACCTATGGATGAGTTCTATCTTGTGAAGAGCAATGGTGTCATTAAGAATGATGCAGACCTGCAGGAAGCTCGCAAGGCACAGCCCAACGCACAGCTTGGTGACCTGTGGTTCGTCGATGCCGACAAAGACGGTACCATTGACCCGTCGAAGGACCGCCAGTATGTCGGCTCTGCCACTCCTGAGGTTACTTACAACCTGCAAGGTGGCTTCGACTGGAGGAAGTTCTCATTCGGTTTCCAACTCCAAGGTGTCGGCGGTGCTCAGGCTTACAACATTGCCAAGTACTCCATCCTCAGCGATGTCGAAGGTGAATTCAACCGTTCAAGCGAAATCCTTAATGCATGGAGCCCCTCCAACACGGGTTCTGACATTCCTCGTCTCTCTAAGAACGATCCTAATGGAAACTGGACCACTCCTTCAACCTACTATCTGGAGAACGCTTCATACCTCCGTCTGAAGAACCTCACCATCGGTTACGACCTGACTGACGCTCTGCGCAGCATAGCTCACTTCAACGACCGTGGTAGCCGTCTGAAGGTTTCTGTAAGCGGTGAGAACCTCTTCACCATCACCAACTACTCTGGCGTCGATCCCGAGTGCGGTGGATATGATGCACTGAAGTACCCGCTCTCAAGAGTATTCGCATTAAACATTCAGTTGACCTACTAATTAAAAAATGTTTGAGAATATGAAAAAGATATATTTTGCCGTTTTAGCTGCCGGACTCATGACCATGAGTTCTTGTAGCGATTTTCTCGATGTGCAGTCAGAGGGCGCACCCACGACGACGAACTACTTCGAGACCGACCAGGACGCCATCGATGCTGTCGACGCATGCTATGCACGCCTGTCGCAGGAGGGTGTCTTCGGACGTGAAATCTATTGGGAGCAGGCTGGTGCCAACGAAATCGTATGGGGCCGCACCCGTGGCTACTCCACACTGGCCACCTTCGATTATAACGGTGACGAAAGTCCGCTGCGTAGTGTCTGGAACAACGTTTATAGCGAAACTATCAGCCGTTCGAACTGGGTCGTACAGTCTCTACTGAAGCGTCAGAGTGAACGCTCGCTGACCGATGTCGAAAAGCGTAGTCTCGGCGAGGCTTACTTCCTCCGTGCATGGGGACACTTCATCATTGCCCACCGCTATGGCACCGACAAGCTTGGCGCTCCCTTCGTGCGTTTCGAAGACTACGGTGATGGCTATGACTTCTCCGTACCCACGCAGCAGCCTACCGTCATGGACAACTACAGGATGATCTGTGAAGACCTTGACAAGGCCGCAGAGTACCTGCCCCGTTATGAGACCTATAGTGCAGACGACCTCGGTCGTGCTCACAAGGTTGCTGCTCTTGCCCTGAAGGCCAAGGTGTGCGCCTATTGGGCCTGCTGGGATGCTTCAAAATGGGACGACGTTATCTCAATTGTCAATGACCTGCAGAACAACTATGGTCGTGCACTGACTCCGAACTTCAACGACAACTTCACCGTTGATATCTCGAAGTGGTACAACAGCGAATACTGCTGGGCAATCCCCAGTAATGGTGGTGCTGACGGTGTCACCAATGGCGGCGTTGAGTTTGTTGGCGTATGCCTTGAGAACAAAGGATGGGGTCTCTACAACGGTTGGGGTCAGTTCAAGCCTTCCTATGACATCTATGAAGAGTTCTTGAAAGACGGTGCAGGCAATGCCCGTCTGAAGAAGTCCATCCTGGAGTATGGCGACGAGTTCCAGTTCTTCGGCGAAACACGCAAGTTCTACTCGGCTTCCGACGTAGAGTCCGGCTTCATGATTGGCAAGTGGCTGGAGCCCTTTGCTCCTGCCGACCCCGTTGGCGAGGGTCTCCTGAGTTCCAATGGTGACTGGCCTACAACCCGTACCAACTGGCCCATCATCCGTTTTGCCGAGCTGAAGCTCTTCCGCGCTGAGGCATACATCATGAAAGGACAGGCCGAGCAGGCACGCCAGGACATCGACGACATCCGTACCCGTTCGGGTCTGGCCAAGATCGACCATGTGCCCTCAATGGCAGATATTTACCATGAGCGTCTGTGTGAACTCGCTTTCGAGTTGGCAGTCAACCACCTCTATGACTTGAAGCGTTGGTACCACAGCGGCGATGCCACTATCAAGGCTCTCGCATCAAAAGAGTTGAACAGCCATCCTCGTGCCCGTCACTATGCAGATCGTATGGATCCTGAATCAACCTTCACAGTTGGTGATTATGAGGACTATAAGAATCAGAAGAAATATGAGGACGGTATGATAACCTTCCCGTTCCCGTCAGCTGAAATCACCAAGGGCAATGGTGCTCTTAAGAACAATGACTATTGGAAATAATTTTTCTGAGCAATGACAGTGAGGAGAGGTGTGCTCAATGAAGGGCACACCTCTCTTCTGATATTGAGCAAACTTACTTTATGAAACAAATTAAGAAATTTTTCACTTGCTGTCTGTTGGTCCTTTCTTTGGGCACTGTGCAGGCACAAGACCAGTTGAAAGTGATTACTTTCAACATCAAATCGTTCGAGAATACTGGCTTCGAAGTGCAGCCCTTTGCCGACCTTCTCGCAGCCGAGAATGCCGACATCATCTGCCTGAACGAGGTCGAGAACCGCAGTGCCCGCCAGATGGTGAACATGAAGTATCGTGACGTTGTTCAGGACCTGGCTTCGAAGATGCAACTTTTCGGTGTCTTCGGCTACTCCTATAATCTGATGAACAAGCAGGGTGATGAAGAAGAATCCAAATACACCTATTGTGAGAACGAACTCTATGGCAATGCCATTCTCAGCCGTTACCCCATCCTCAATGTAGAGACCCGGCAGCTGCCCCGTCCGGCAGGTTCTGCCGACCAGCGTGGAGTCGTTATTGCTGATATCCTGTTGCCTTCAGGAAAGACAGTTCGCGTTGCCTGTACTCACCTTGACCATAAGGGAGGCCAGAAGGAACAAGCTCAAGCTGTTGTCAGCAGCGTTGCCGGCAGTACCATTCCAACCCTCGTATGTGGCGATATGAACCAATGGCCTGGCACGGAAGTCATCGACAACGTGCTTTCCAGATCTTTCGACCGTCTTTGCTCGGATGAGATTACCTATGACCACGGAAACTCAAAACTTGACTATATATTCGGTTCCATGGGCCGTTTCGAACTGGTGGAGACCAAGGTCCTGAACCGCTACTATAACTTCACTGAACTCTCAGACCACCACCCCGTAGTCTCTGTCGTTAAGTTTAAAAATTAAGGAGGACGAAAATGATGAAAAAGAATATCCTTTATACAATGATGCTGCTCGTGGGTGGCCTGATGTTTGCTGCTTGTGGTGGTGACGATACTCCTGAAACTCCCGATGGTCCTTCTGTTCCTGAAGAGAGGGAGTGGAATCGGGACAACACGCTGAATGTCTGTTATATCACCTCTCTCGACGATGCCTCGGCTAATGCCAACGTAGAGACCGTTGCCGCATACATCAAGAGTAACGGTATCAAGACGGCCGTCGTCGATAATACCGATATTGTGAAGTATGCCGACCCTACAGCCTGTGTCAATGCTTCGACACAGCTGTCTTTCCTGTCGGCCAAGTTCTGCTCGTTTGTGATGGAAGGTTACAATGGTGATGACATTGAGGGTTCAACCATCGTGCTCAATCATAAGATCAATAAAGTCCAGACCGAAAAGATTGCCGATGACTGTTTCCTGCAGTTTGTGCCCACTCAGGGACCTTCTATGACAAAGTCGACGAAGATGCTTGACCTGCCGCTGGCGGTCGTCAAGTTCACGTCTCAATCTCAGATTGATGCGGCTGAGGATGCGCTGAAGAAGTTCAATGGGAATGCCTATAAAGCCATTTACATGGGCGAGGTGAAAACCGCTTTGGCTGAGCAGCTGAAGAGTAAGATGGCTGCGTTGAACATAGGGATGTCCTTCGTGGCAGAACCAGTAGGTGAATATACGCTCTTTGTGGCAGGCCGTAGTAACTATGTACTCCGTCAGTCCACTTCCGAGACTGTCGGTTCGCAGACGGCCTTCTGTCTTTCTATCGAGGTGCAGTAGGACTGCTCATGTAGAAATCTCAAAAAAACTATCCCTGTCTTTAGCATAAAAGGCAGGGATTTTTTGTTATATGGAGATTTCTTCGTACCTTTGCCTACGGAATAGTATTAACAATTAAAAATATGAAAATGAAAAACATTCTATTAACTTTGGCATTGGCAGCCTGCGCCATGGGGGCAGCTGCCCAGCAAGACAACATTCAGACATTTACGTTTGACAACCCCTACACCGTAGAGAAAATCAAGGCACCGAAAGGTAAGAAGGTGAAGAATGTCGTCCTGATGATTGGCGATGGCATGAGCCTTATGCACATCCAGGCAGCATGGACCTGCAACCGCGGCCATTTGTGGCTGGAGAATGCGCAGGCCACCGGTCTTTCTGAAACACCTGCCACCGACCGACTCGTCACTGACTCCGGTTCTGGCGGCACTTCGCTGGCCACGGGTTATAAGACCGTCTATCATGCCGTTGGCGTAGACCCGCAGGGCAAGCCGCTGACGACGCTCATCGACCTGGCCAAGCAGGCTGGCAAGGATGCCGGCGTGGCTGTGACCTGCCGGCTGTGGGATGCCACTCCGGGCGACTTCCTCGGTCATAACATCGACCGCGACTTTGAGGAGGACATCGTCGGCTGCTATCCAGAGAGCAATGTCGACTTTGTCTTCGGCGGCGGTTTCCGCAAGTTCATCCAGCGCAAGGACGGCCGTAACATTTTCAACGAGCTTGAAGCCAAAGGCTATCATATCTCCCGGACCATTGATGAGATGATGAGTTATGACAATGCGCGTCAGTGGTGCGTACCCTTTGAGGTCGACACGCCGTTGCCCGACGAGCGCGGCGACATGCTGGCGCGGGCCTCCGTGCGCGGCATGGACCTGATGAGCAAGAACAAGAAAGGTTTCTTCATGATGATAGAAGGTTCACAGCTCGACGACTATGGCCACTTCAACGACCTGCCGATGCTGATGAAGGAGACGCTGGACTTCGACCACACCATCGGTGAGGTGTTCAAGTGGGCAGCACGCGACGGCGAGACGCTGGTCGTCATCACTGCCGACCACGAGACGGGTGGACTGACCGTTCATGGCGGCGACCTGGCCACAGGGACCGTGAAGGGCAACTTCTCCAGCAAGGACCATACCGGCACGATGGTGCCCGTGTATGCCTTCGGTCCCGGTTCCGAAAACTTCACAGGATTCTACAGCAACACCGAAATCTTTTGGAAGATTAAGCGGCTGATGAACATGTAAGGTTACCCGCAAACAGAGTTTAGCCTCGGTCTGTTAAGCCTCCGAAAATCGTCAAAAATACGACAAAAATTTAAAATTGATGAAAGAGCGAAGAGGAACTTTATCCTATTTGATTACGGGGAAGGCCTACGATGTCTATAATGAGTTAGATTACGGACTTTTAGAAAGTGCCTATGAAGCTGCCTTGGAGTGGGAACTCGAACAAGCAGGCATGAAGGTAGAACATGAGGTAATGTTGCCTATCTACTATAAAGGTCACCGACTTGACAAAACTTATCGTATAGACTTGATGGTCAACAGAAAAGTCATCTTAGAATTAAAGACAGTCGACAACTTAGGTCCAGAACATCGTCTGCAGTTATTCAATTACATGCGTTTGACTCATACATCTTATGGGATGTTGATTAATTTTGGCCCAGATGGTGTCCGGTCAGAGAAATATTTTTATGATGAGAATGTTAATACCTGCGAATTGATAGATGTAATAGAGATTTAAATTTTTGTTTGATTTTTGAAGATTTTCGGAGGCTTAGAACCATTAGCGGAAACGTAAAACACTATAGAAATAAAGAAATATGAGGAATCAAATTATTATTGGAGTCTTTTTTTTGACGACAGTAGGTATGCAGGCGCAGAACCTGATATCATCGGGTTCTCCGTTGTATAAACTGCCGTATAAGGACACCTATGTCAGGGAACCTTTGGTGGCAGAGAACCATTTCCGTACGGCAAAGGTCGAACACCAGAAGCCCGGTACCTTCGAGCAGGCCAAGAAAATCCTGCCCGCACCCTATTGGGATGGCCACGAGAAGGAGATTGAGATGTATTGGAAGGCTTGGCAGATTGGCCTGACCAATGTGTCGCAGCCACTCGACGACTCTGGCTTCGTCACACCCTATATCTCACCTGCCTACAATGGTAACATCTTCATGTGGGACTGTGCCTTCATCACGATGTTCTGCCGCTACGGAAAGGCCTTCTTCCCCTTCCAGAAGACCCTCGACAACTTCTATGCCAAGCAGCATCCCGACGGCTTCATCTGCCGTGAGATACGGGCCGATGGCAGCGACTGCTTCGGACGCTACGACCCCACGTCGACGGGTCCGAACATCTTGCCCTGGTCGGAATGGCTCTACTACACCCAGTTCGGCGACGACAACCGTCTGAACAAGGTATTCCCTGTGTTGGCTGCCTATTACAAGTGGCTGAAGCTCAACCATACCTGGCGCAACGGCATGTATTGGTCGAGCGGCTGGGGAACCGGCATGGATAATATGCCGCGCGTGCAGGACAAGTATAATACCATCTATAGCAACGGCCACATGATATGGCTCGATGCCTGTCTGCAGCAGATCATGGTAGCCGACCAGCTGCTGAAGATGGGCTTCTATCTGGAGCGCTGGCAGGAGATAGAGGAGTTCGAGGACGACATCAAGCGCATGACAGCCTATATCAACGAACACATGTGGAGCGACGAGGATGGCTTCCTCTACGATCAGTATGACGACGAGTCGCTGTCGACCACGCAGGGCATCTATGCCTACTGGGTGCTCCATACCAACGTGCTGTCGAAGGACCGTCTGGACCGTCTGGTGAGCCACCTCTCCGACACGACGAAGTTCAACCGTCCCCATCGCTGTCCGTCTCTGTCGTATAGCCATCCGAAGTATAAGGCCAACGGTCGCTACTGGGTGGGCGGCGTATGGCCCGGAGCCAACTACATGCTCATCTCCGGCCTGGTCAACAAAGGTTATCGCGACCTGGCATGGGACATCGTAACGAACCACTATCAGAACGTCTTCGAAGTATACAAGAAGACCGGCACCTTCTTCGAGTACTACGCTCCCGAAGGCACCGAGCCTGGCTTCATGGCCCGCAAGGACTTTGTCGGTTGGACGGGCCTGCCGCCCATTGCCGAGCTCATTGAGTATATCTTCGGCATCCGTGCCGACATGGAAGAAGGCCGCATGACCATCGATGTCCACCTGACCGACGGCTACGGCATCGACCGCTATCCCCTCGGCGAGAACGGACAGGTGAGCATCAAGGTCGGTAAGCGCAACAATGCCAACGACCGCCCGAAGGTGACCATCAAGACCGATGTGCCCTTCAAGGTCACCATCATCTGGGGCAACGGACAGACCGCTGAAGCCGAAGTGAAGGCCGGGCAGCAAACTATCTGATTCTATTAATGCGCTAAAGACCTTAAAGACCTTAGGGGTAAGAACCTCAAGGTCTTTAAGGTCCCTTTAAAAAACATTTTTGAATAGACCTTATGAAGACAGCAAGAGTCATTAGCCTTTTGGTCCTTGCACCGCTGGTGCTTGGTGCTTGTTCGAATGGAAAAAAGGCAGCGTCGGCGACCGAGCCGGTGAATTTGATTTTCGATACTGACCTCGGCCCCGACTACGACGATGTAGGTGCGATGGCCGTCATGCACGCCTTAGCCGACAGCGGACTGGTCAACATCATGGCAGTAGCATCTTCTAACCACAACGAGCAGGTGCTGCCCTGCGCCGATGTCATCAATACTTACTATGGTCGCCCGGACATCCCACTCGGTGCCCCGAAGAGTGAGGGTGGTGTCAGCGACGGCGACAGCCATAACCCCAGCTGGGCACAACTGTTGACGGACAAGTATCCTCATCGCATCCAGGCCACCTCCGAGGCTGAGGATGCCGTGACACTCTATCGTCGTCTCCTCAGCAAGGCCGACGACCACAGCATCGTCATCTGCACCGTAGGCTTCTTTACCAATATGCGCGACCTGTTGCAGTCTGAAGGCGACGAGTACAGTCCCTTGGACGGCCGGCAACTGGTCGGTCAGAAAGTGTTGCGCCTCGTCTCGATGGCAGGAGGCTTTCCCGAGGGTCGTGAGTTCAATGTGTGGAAGGATGCCGCTGCCAGCTATGATGCTCTCAACGAGTGGCCCACCGAGATTATCTTCAGTGGTTGGGAGATTGGTGAAACCATCCGGACGGGCCTGAAGGTCAGTCAGGTCGCCGATACGATGAACCCCATTAAGGATGTCTATGCCCTCGCCCTCCCGCAAGACAATCCCGAAGGTCGTCAGAGCTGGGACCTTACCGCCGTTCTCGTGGCAGTCAAGGGAGCGCAGCCCTACTTCGACACCGAACGCGGAACCATCCGTGTTGCCGAAGACGGCAGTAACACCTGGGAGCCCAGTGCCGACGGACCTCATGTGCGGCTGTTGCCGCGACAGACTCCCGAGACCATTGTCGCCATCCTTGACAACTATCTGTTGCTGCCGCCACGAGGAAAGTAGGAGCTTTGGCCGTTCGGTGGCTTTCATGCAGGAAACATGTGATTAAAAAGCATCGGAAGTATTAACAGTGGTTGGAAAGGGGATTAACAGTGGTTGGAAAGGGGATTAACAGTGCTTGTTAAGAGGATTAGCAGTGCTTGTAAAGAGGATTAGCAGTGCTTGGAAAGGGGATTGACAGTGCTTGTAAAGGGTGCTCGCAATGTTTGGAAGCATCAGTTTCTGTTTTTGAGATGATGGTGACATCATGCTGCCGCCGATGCCGATGCTGCCCGTCGGCACCCGAAATGCTATGAAAACACCCCTCCCCGAATGAGCATTAACCCCATGCCGGCAAAGGGCTTGAGGCTCATTGACCCCTGCTCGCATGTGCAGACTTTCCTCAGATGCGATTTTGTAAAGAAGTAAGAAAAGTCATACCGTTTAAGATTTTTTTAGAATTAATATAGTAGGGCATAAGGGGAAATTTCGTATCTTTGCAAACGGTAAAAAGTTGACTAAAAGGGAAAACTTTTTGAAGACTGAAAACGAAAAAGTTGTCCAAAACGGACGACTTTCTGAGTCTTTGCTACTTAATAAAAAACATATATTTCAGGACTTATGGAAATCAAAAACTTTACCATCACAAAGCGTGACGGCTCGAAAGATCGCTTTTCGTTAGACAAAATCATGAATGCCATCATCAAGGCATTCGAGAGTGTGGATGAACCTGCCGACCTTGGTGCTATATCGAAGATAATCAGTCACTTAGACATTAAGGAAGATATCAAGGTGGAAGACATACAGAACCAAGTGGAAGAGGCCCTTATGCGCGAAGGCTACTACAAGGTGGCCAAGTCGTTTATGCTCTATCGCCAGCAGCACACCGAGGACCGCGAGACGCTGCAGAAGCTTCAGTTTCTGTCAGATTATTGTGAATCGGTCAATGCGGCAACTGGTTCAAAATATGACGCCAACGCCAATGTCGAGCACAAAAATATTGCAACGCTCATCGGCGAGCTGCCCAAGTCGAATTTCATCCGTTTGAACCGCCGCCTGCTCACCGACCGCATCAAGAAGATGTATGGCAAGCAGTTGGCCGACGAATACATCGACCTGCTGACCCATCACTTCATCTATAAGAACGACGAGACGAGCCTCGCCAACTATTGCGCCTCCATCACCATGTATCCGTGGCTCATCGGCGGTACAGCCTCCATTGGCGGCAACTCCACCGCACCGACCAACCTGAAGAGCTTCTGCGGTGGCTTCGTCAACATGGTCTTCATGGTCAGTTCCATGCTCAGCTGTGCCTGCGCCACACCAGAGTTCCTGATGTATATGAACTATTTCATAGGTCTCGAATATGGTAAAGACTATTATAAGACGCCCGACCGCGTCGTCGACCTCAGCCTGAAGCAGCGCACCATCGACAAGGTCATCACCGACTGCTTTGAGCAGATTGTCTACACGCTGAACCAGCCCACCGGTGCCCGCAACTATCAGGCAGTGTTCTGGAATGTCGCCTACTACGACCGCTACTACTTCGAGAGCATCTTCGGCGAGTTCTATTTCCCCGACGGCTCACAGCCCGACTGGGAAGGCCTGTCATGGTTGCAGAAGCGCTTCATGAAGTGGTTCAACAACGAGCGCACCAAGACGCTGCTGACCTTCCCCGTGGAGACGATGGCACTGCTCACCGACGAGAATGGCGAGCCGAAGGATCCCGAGTGGGGCGACTTCACGGCAGAGATGTATTCCGAAGGCCACTCCTTCTTCACCTATATGAGTGACAATGCCGACTCGCTGTCGTCGTGCTGCCGTCTGCGCAACGAGATTACCGACAACGGCTTCAGCTATACGCTCGGAGCCGGCGGCGTCTCGACAGGTTCGAAAAGCGTACTCACCATCAACCTCAACCGATGCATTCAGTATGCCGTGAACCACGACCAGGACTATCTGGAGTTCCTCGGACACATCATCGACCTCTGCCACAAGGTGCAGCTCGCCTATAACGAGAACCTCAAGGAACTGCAGGCTCACGGAATGCTGCCGCTCTTCGATGCAGGATATATCAACATCGCCCGGCAGTACCTCACCATCGGCATCAACGGCCTCGTCGAGGCAGCCGAGTTCATGGGCCTGAAGATTACGCCCAATGACGACTATCAGAAGTTCGTGCAGGGCATCCTCAGCCTCATCGAGAAATACAACCGTCAGTATCGCACCAAGGACGTCATGTTCAACTGTGAGATGATACCCGCCGAGAACGTCGGCGTCAAGCACGCCAAGTGGGACCGTGAGGACGGCTACTTCGTGCCGCGCGACTGCTATAATTCCTATTTCTATGTCGTTGAGGACGACTCACTCTCCATCATCGACAAGTTCAAACTGCACGGAGCTCCCTATATCGAACACCTCACCGGAGGCTCGGCCCTGCACATGAACCTCGACGAACACCTCTCGAAGCAGCAGTATGCACAGCTGCTGAAGGTGGCGGCAAAGGAAGGCTGCAACTACTTCACGTTCAACATTCCCAACACCGTCTGCAACGACTGTGGACACATCGACAAGCGTTATCTGAAGGAGTGCCCCTGCTGCCACTCGAAGAACATCGACTACATGACCCGTATCATCGGCTATCTCAAGCGCGTCTCCAACTTCTCTCAGGCACGACAGGAAGAGGCCGCACGCCGATACTACGCCCATGCGATGTAATACTTTGAGGTTATGCTGAAATACGTCAACACTGGTATTGTCTTTCAGGAAATACCCGACGAGGTGACATTAGCCATCAACATCTCCAACTGCCCCTGCCGTTGTCCGGGGTGCCACAGCAGATACCTTTGGGACGACATCGGAGAGCCGCTCGACGAGGCGGCTCTCGACAACTTCATCCGACAGTATTCGTCAGACATCACATGCATCGCCTTCATGGGAGGCGATGCAGAACCTGATGCCGTCAGCAGGTTGGCCGCCTACCTGCGGCAGCGCCATCCGCACTTCCGTACCGCATGGTATAGCGGACGCCTGCGCATCTCGTCGGCCATCGACAAAAGCCGCTTCGACTACATCAAGATTGGTCCTTACATCCGACATCTCGGACCGCTGAACAAACCCACCACGAACCAACGCCTCTATCGCATCAACAGCGACGGAACACAGGAAGACATCACCGCCCGCTTCTGGAAAAGGTAATCCGAACCAAAGGTCGACGGCCGAAGGGTAAGTCAATGGCCCTTCGGGCCGTTTTTACCGGGCAGCAATATTTGTTAGTAGACAAGTAAACAGGTTAAACGAAAAGGTGAAAAAAAAAGCCCCCATCCCAGCCTTCCCCTCGGGAGGGGCTCTTCAACTAAAAGCATCACTTTTTCCAGAAAATGTTTGGTTGTTCCCGTTTTTTCCTCTATATTTGCAGTGCTAAATCCTTAAAGCTATGCAGAAATACGCTGAATACATCGAAAAGATTGAGATAGACTCCCTGTGGAGTGGTAAGCGGCATGTCGTATGGCCCCTGAACCGCCATGTCAATATTCTCAGTGGTATCAACGGCGAAGGTAAGAGCACTATCCTGAACAAAGTCGTCAAGAGCCTGTCGGCAGGCGGCGAGTTTCCGAGCCATTTGCTCAAGGGCGTCCACTTGGATGTCTATCCTGCCGATGCCCGATGGATACGCTACGACCTCATCAGAACCCTCGACTCGCCGATGCTCGACAACGAGACAATGGCTCATGTTGACACACGCATCTCTTCGGCCCTCGACTTCCAACTCTATCATCTGCAGCGGAAATACTTGGACTATCAGGTGAACATCGGCAACCGTATCATCGAGGTCCTGCAGAGCGGAGCACCCGATGCTGCCCGGCGTGCACAGGAGATAGCCCAACGGAAGACACGTTTCCAGGACATCGTCGACGACCTGTTCTCCTATACCGGCAAGACCATCGTACGCACGGAGAACGAGATACGCTTCTCACAAATCGGAGAGACACTCGTGCCCTATCAGCTCTCCAGCGGCGAGAAGCAGATGCTGACCATCCTGCTCACCGTGCTCGTAGAAGACAACCAGAACTACGTCCTCTTCCTCGACGAACCCGAGGTGAGCCTGCATATCGACTGGCAGGAGCGACTCATCGACCTCATCATGGAACTCAACCCCAATGTCCAGCTCCTCCTCACCACCCATTCGCCTGCCGTCATCATGCATGGCTGGATGGACTGTGTGACCGCTGTCTCCGATATCACTGACAAGTAAACAAGTTGTTTGGTAGATTGGTAGATTGGGGATATTCCCTTTTCTGGTGGTAACCGCCCTAAACGACTCAACCACCATACGACCAATTCATTTGGTAAATGCCGTCAAGCTTAAAAGAAAACATATCGTCGAAGTACTTCGAGGCTGCCAACCGCCTTCGGCCGAAGACGGCGCGGCGGCGCATCGTAGCCTATGTCGAGGCCTACGACGACATCTTTTTTTGGCGTTCGGTGCTCGGCGACTTCGAGGATGACACCCGATACTTCGAGGTGATGCTCCCCACGAAGGTCGGCAAGCTCGAGCGAGGCAAGAAGGCCGCCCTGATGAATATGCTCACCGAAAGGGTGGGGGAGAGTATGATAGCCTGCGTCGATGCCGACTACGACTATCTGGAGCAAGGAGCAACGGCCATGTCGCACATCGTCACCACCAATCCCTACGTCTTCCATACCTATGCCTATGCCATCGAGAACCTGCAATGCTACGGTCCTTCCCTGCGCGACATCTGCGTGGCGGTCACACTGAACGACCGGCAGCTCTTCGACTGCGACGAATACCTGCGGCAGTATTCACAGGCCGTCTTCCCGTTGTTCGTATGGAGCATCTGGTACTATCGGCGTCCCGACTATACAGAGTTCTCTATCACCGACTTCCTGCGCGTCATCGAGACAGGACACTTTACCATAGAGCGCGCCCCCGACATCATTGCCAACATCCGAAGGAAAGTCAGTTCAAAGATACACCAGCTGCAGCGCAAACATCCCGAGGCCAAGAAAACCTACCTGAAGGTGAAAGACGACCTTGCACGTCTGGGCGTCACCCCCGAGACTACCTATTTATATATACAAGGCCATCACCTGATGGACAAAGTAGTGGTGCCGATGCTGAAGAAAATTTGCGACCAGCTCATCCGCGAACGGCAGCAGGAAATCAACAGGCAGAGCCAGCACAACACGCAACGCCGCAACGAACTGTCGTGCTATACCGGCAGCATCGGCAACATAGAGGCAACCCTGCGCCGCAACCTCGGCTACTTCCGTTCCGCACCCTTCCAGCGCATCCGACAGGATGTCGCCGCCTTTCTTCAGAAAAAGTGATGCTTTTAGTTAACTTGTCAACTAAATCTATCGCATTGCCACCCGCTATATTCTCGGCTTCGATGACTCTCTCAAACCGGACAGAGCCATGTCCGGCAGGACGATACCCTACGCAAAGGCCGGGAGAATGGATGAACTCATTGAGAAAGAATTCGGCTGAACTTGAGTGTCGTAGTATGACCATCGTGGGTTCGGCGCAGGACGAGGGTGTTGCTGTCGATGGCGACCACCTGATAGTGGGTGTAGCGTCCGGTGAAGGGCGCTTCCTCGGGATACTCTACCATGTAGAGGTGGATTTCGGCAATGTCGTCCATATAGAAGGCATACCGGCCATGAGCCATGTCGCTTCTTCCGGGGAGTGGGTCGGCAAGATTGTCGATGATCTGGTAGTTGCCCTCGGAGAAGATATACACGATCTCGGGTGAAAGGCTTTGGACTTCACCGTCGAAGATTTGCTCATCCAGGCTCCAATGGCCTTCTATCCACTGCGGGATGAGTTTGCTTTCTTCGTTGTTCAGGGAAAGAAGTATGGTGTTGCCCTTGAAGCTGAAAACAACGGGTTGGAACTCCTCGACTGCTTTGCCGTCGAGGAGTATCTGACTGACACAGATGTTGAACTGCAGCGAAGAGTCGGAGTTATTGAATGTTCCGCCGTAGTTGGCGTCGAAAAGCAGTGTCAGTCCATGATACTGTACGACAGAGGTGCGTGTCACGGCGAGAAGGTCTTCGCCGCGGATGACTCTTGGCTGCAGGAGGAAGTGGGCGGTACCGTCGTCAATCTGGATGAATTGGTAGTCGGCCATCACTTCGGCAAAGCCTATCTCACGGATGCGGTCGGCCACTTGCCTGTCGTTTATCTGGTCGGCAATGAGGTCAAGCGGAATGGACAGGATGAGTTGTTCGTGAGAGGTGGCGGTGAGTCCGATGAGCGTCTGCTTGTTGGAACTGTTCTTGACATGTGCCGTCAGCGTGCCGGCGTAGGTGTCCTTCATGTCGAAGAGGGCTTGGCTGATTTGTTCTGCCGTGGGTCCTGCGGCTTCGTCGTCGCTGTGGCATGAGGCAAGGGAGAGGGCTGCGACCATCACGAGGATGCTTCTCCAAAGATTCAGTGTTTTCATTGTTTTCACTTATATATATAAATATGTATATATAGAAAACGTCCACTGATGCGAAAACTTGCAAAGGAAAGACGTTAAAAAGAGTGAATTCACTTTTCACTCTTCACTTTTCATTCTTTCAGTGAGCCTGTGTTGACGACGGGTTGTGCCGAGTCGTCGCCGCAGAGGACAACGAGGAGGTTGCTGACCATCGCTGCCTTCTTTTCGTCGTCGAGTTCGACAATCTTTTCTGCGGACAGTTTGTCGAGTGCCATCTTGACCATCGAGACGGCGCCTTCGACAATCTTCTCGCGGGCGGTGATGATGGCGGCGGCCTGTTGGCGGCGCAACATGACGGCGGCAATCTCGGGTGCATAAGCCAGATAGTTGATGCGGGCTTCTACCACTTCGATGCCTGCCATGTCGAGACGTTCGTTGAGTTTCGCCTCCAGTTCCTGATTGATTTCCTCGCCGCCACTGCGCAGGGTCAGCTCGTCATGGTCGTTCTCGGTATCGTCATAGGCATACTGGCCAGCCACCTGTCGGAGGGCAGCGTCGCTCTGTATCTTGACGAAACGCTCGAAGGCACGCATCACGCTGGCTACGTCAGTGCCCACGGTGGCCTGTCCGTTGCCGACGACTTGCGCCATCGTCTGGGAGTCAATCTCGAACATGGCCTTGTAGGTGTCTTTGAGTTTCCATACGAGTACCATCCCGATCATCACGGGATTACCCACTTTGTCGTTTACCTTGATAGGCTCGGCATCGAGGTTACGGGCACGCATGGAGAGTTTCTTGGTGGTGATGAATGGGTTCACCCAATGATAGCCGACCTCGGCGAAGGTGCCTCGATACTGTCCGAAGAACATCATCACACGCGCCATGCCGGGTTCAATCATCACAAAGCCGGCGCTCATGATGCTGGCGACGACCAAAATCAGAAAGGCTAAGGCGCCATACCATCCGTTCTCAATGTCGATGGCTTTGTAGACGGCAAAGCCCACCAGGGCAAACAGGAACAATGTGACGAACAGCATGAGGAAGCCGTTAACAAGCATCCCTTTGAATTTGAATTCTTTTGTTTCCATAGCTTCAGGAGTTAGACGTAGGTTTCGAGGAACTTCAGGGTTCCTTCCACTTTCAGTTCTTTTGTCGTAGCAGGGATGAGAACGGTTTCGCCGGCCTGCAGTGTGAACTCATAGCCTTCGTTGTCGGTAATCGTTGCCTTTCCTTCCATGCCGATGAGGATGACGAAGGAGTCGAGTTCGGAGTAGTCGAGAGTCATAGGCTCGTCGAGGTCATAGACAGCGGTGCAGAAGTAGGGGCACTGTACGAGTGTCACTCCCTGGTTCTTCGCGGGTGTGTAGTTGGTGCGATAGTCCTTCTCGACGTTATAGTTGATGCTTTCTGCCGCCAGCTTAGTGTGGAGCTCACGATAGTTGCCGTTCTTATCCTTCCGTTTGAAGTCGTAGATGCGGTAGGTGACATCGCTGGTCTGTTGGATTTCGGCGAGGAAGCAGCCGGTGCCGATGGCATGGATGCGTCCGGCGGGCAGGAAGAAGACGTCGCCTTCTTTCACAGGGTATTGGGCCAATGCGTCGCAGATGGTGTCGTTCTCTACCATTTCCTTGTATTGTTCGGGCGTAATCTGTTTCTTCAGTCCACTGTAGAGTTTGGCATCGGCATCCGACTTCATCAGGTACCACATCTCGGTCTTTCCACGGCTCTTGCCCTGTCGGTGGGCAATCTCGTCGGTGGGATGTACCTGGATGGAGAGATCCTGACGGGCATCGATGAACTTGATGAGCAAGGGGAACTCATTGCCGAAGCGCACATAGTTCTCCTGTCCCACGAGTTTTCCTTTCAGCTCTTCTACCAGCGAGTTCAGGGCGCGACCGGCATAGGGTCCGTCCTTCACGGTGGTTTCATTGTCTTTGACGCCGCTGATTTCCCAGCTTTCGCCAACGTTTTCCAACTGTTCGTTCAACTGCTTGAATGGGATGATTTTGTCGCCGCCCCAAATGGTTTGTTTGAGCAAGGCGTTAAACTTTAGAGGTTGCATATCTTTTTTTTTAATTTGAAGTTAAAGAAGTTAAGGAAGTTAAAGAAATCAACTCTCCTTCCAGAAGGCTGGTGTGAAGATGACGAGGACGGAGAATATTTCGAGACGGCCGACGAGCATGAGTCCCATGCACATCCATTTGATGGCGGCGGGCAGTGTGGCCCACGACATGCTGGTGCCGACGTCGATGCTCAGCGACGGTCCGACGTTGCCGATACAGCTAAGGATGATGGTGACCGACTTCGTGTTGTCGATGCCCACGGCGATGAGTACGAGGAAGGCCAGCAGGCAGATGATGGTGTATGCCGTGATGAATGCCAGCAGCGTGACACGTTTCTGTTGCGGCACGTTCATGCCGTCGATGCGCATGGGCAGCACGGCATTGGGATGCAGTATCTGTCGGAACTCATTGCGGATGTTTCTCCAGAGCATCACGCCACGGATACACTTGATGCCGCCACTCGTACTGCCCGAGCAGCCGCCGAGCACCATCAGCAGGGCGAAGATGACCCATACGATGCGCGGCCACTCGCCGGCACTGTCGTTGACGAGTCCCGTCGACGTGATGAAGGTCACCACTTGGAACAGACTGGTGCGGAAGGCTTCTTCGGCATCGTAGTGGTTGGCGAAGAAGAGGATGACGGCGATGACCAGCGTGCAGGCGACGGTGGCCAGCAGATAGAGTTTGAACTCGGAACTCTTGAAGAGGTTCTTGAACTTCAGCTTGGCGATGCTGGCATAGAAAAGGGTGAAGTTGATACCAGCCAGGAAGCAGAACAGCGTGCAGGTGTATTCGATGCCTGGTGAGGTGAAGAACTGCGAACTGTCGTCGTGGACGGCGAAGCCGCCTGTTGCCGTCGACGTCATGCCGTAGTTGACGGCATCGAACCAGTCGGCACCGAAGAGGATGAAGCATCCGATGCACGCTAAGGTCAGGAACAGGTAGACCGACCATATCCACTTGGCATTGGTCGACAGACGCGGGTGCAGTTTCGAGCGGATGGGTCCCGTGGCCTCTGCGGCGAAGACCTTCACACTGCCGCCGACCATCGAGGGCAGCAGGGCAATGGTGAAGAAGACGATACCGAGTCCGCCTATCCACTGTGTGAGCGACCGCCAGAAGAGCAGTCCGTGCGGCATTCTGTCGAGTCCGGTCAGGATGGTGGCACCGGTGGTGCTGAAGCCCGACATCGACTCGAAGTAGGCATCGGTGAAGTTGTTGATGTATCCGCTGATGAGGAAGGGCAGGGCGCCGAAGAGGCTGAAGAGCATCCACGACAGTGTGACGACGAGGTAGGCGTCGCGCCGTGAGAGGTTGTTGTTGCTGTCACGTCCCATGAACTTCAGCATGATGGCAAAGAGCAGGGTCAGTGCGACGGAGGTGAGGAAGGTGAACGTGTCATCCTCATGATAATAGAACGTCACGCCCAGACAGCATACCATCAGCGACGCCTCTATATAGAGCAGCGTGCCGAGTACTTTGTATATGGTCTTGAGGTTGATCATCCGAACAGCGTTGGTTTGACGAACAGCTTTCCTACTTTCTGCATGTCAGCCCCGTGGCAGAACACCATGACGGAGTCGCCGGGCTGTATCTGCGTGTTTCCCGAGACGAGCATTCCTTCCTCGCCCCTGACGAGGCCGCCGATGGTCACGCCACGCGGCAGTCCCAGTTCTTTGACGGGCTTCTTGGTGATGCGCGAGCCTTCTTCGGGTATGAACTCCGCCACGTCGGCATTGGCGGTCATGAGGAACCGCACGTTGATGACGTTGGCATCGAGCATCATCTGGTAGATATGGCTGGCGGCGATGACTTTCTTGTTGACGATGGTTCCGATGTCGAGGCTTTCGGCCATGCTGACATAGTCGATGTTCTCGACCATGGCGACGGTCTTTCGGACACCCATTCGCTTGGCGGTCAGACACGCCAGGATGTTGGTTTCGGCATTGCCCGTCAGTGCCACGAAGGCCTGTGTGTTGCTGATGTTCTCTTCGATGAGGAGCGGTATGTCGCGACCGTCGCCATTGATGACGAGGGCCTGGTTGGTCTCGAGGATGTTGTTCAGTTCCTCACACCGCTGCGGGTCCATCTCGATAATCTTTGCCGACATATACTCCGGCATCGACTGCACGGCACGGACGGCGGTCGTGCCGCCACCCATGATCATGACGTTCTTGACGTCGGCATACTTCTCCTTGCCTACAATCTTGCGGACGTAGGGGATGTATGGTTTCGTCGTCATGATGTAGGCGAGGTCGTAGAGTTTCAGTTCGTCGTTACCGCCGGGGATGATGGTTTCATCCTTTCGTTTGATGGCCACGATGTGGAAGGGGTCTTGCGGTCCGCTGATTTGCCTGAGGGGCTGGTTGAGTATTTCGCAGGTCTCGCGCAGCTTGATGCCGAGCATGACGAGGGCACCGTCGTGTACATCCCATCGCTGGCGCACCCACGACATCTTCAGTCCGTTGTTGATGTCCTCAGCCGCCAGCATCTCAGGATAGATGAGTGAGTCGATGCCCAGTTCCTGGAAGAACTTCGGGTTGTCGCCTTTGAGGTCTTCTGCATTGTTGATGCGTGCGACGGTTTTCTTGGCACCGAGTCTTTTGGCGAGGATGCAGCAGTTGGTGTTGAGGTTCTCGTCGGGAGTGACGGCGATGACGAGGTCGGCGCCCTTTACTTCTGCCTCTTTCAGGGTGTGTATGCTGTTGGGCCTGTCTTGAATGGTCAGCAGGTCGAGGTCGCCTCCGATGTGCGACAGCCGTTCCTCATCGTCGTCGATGAGGGTGATGTCTTCATTTCTTCGCGAGAGGATGCGTGCCAGATGAACTCCGATGGCGTAAGCGCCGATGATGACTATTCGCATATATTATGGGTTGGGAGGGGTTATCGCCTTGATGATGCTTTCTTTGTCGAGTCCGACGATGCGGTAGAGTTCGGCGGGTGTTCCGTGTTCCACAAATTCGTCGGGCAGGCCGAGGCGGATGATGTCGGGATGGTAGCCGTGGTCGTTCATCCATTCGAGGACGGCAGAGCCGAAGCCCCCACTCCTGACGCCGTCTTCGATGGTGACGATGCGCTGGAAGCGGCTGCCCACCTCTTCGAGGATGTCTTCGTCGAGCGGTTTGAGGAATCGCATGTCGTAATGGGCAAAGGATGTCTGCTCACCAGTCTCCTGGGCGATGGTGCTGACGACGGCTCCGATGGGTCCGAGGGTGAGCACGGCGACCTCGTTGCCGTCGCGCAGCCGGCGGCCTTTGCCTACGGGTATCTCTTCGAAGGGAGAGTGCCAGTCGGTGCATGTTCCGCTGCCGCGAGGATATCGGATGACGAAGGGTCCGTGGTCGGGCAACTGAGCCGTATACATGAGGTTGCGCAGTTCGCGTTCGTCCATTGGCGAGGCGATGGTCAGATGGGGTACGGGTCTGAGGGCTGCGAGGTCGAACATGCCGTGATGGGTCGGTCCGTCCTCGCCCACGAGTCCTGCGCGGTCGAGACAGAAGACGACGGGCAGTGAGAGCAGCGCTACGTCGTGGATGATGTTGTCGTAGGCCCGCTGGGCAAACGACGAGTAGATGTTGCAGAAGGGTTGCAGTCCTTCTTTCGCCATTCCGCCGGAGAAGGTGACGGCATGTCCTTCGGCAATGCCCACGTCGAAGGTGCGGTCGGGCATCTCCTTCATCATGATGTTCATCGAGCAGCCGGTCGGCATGGCCGGTGTGACGCCTACGATGCGCGGGTTCTGCCTGGCCAGCTCAACGAGCGTCTGTCCGAAGACATCCTGGAAGCGCGGCGGCTTGTTCTTGTTGTCGCCGACGAGGCGCTCGCCCGTCTCGGGGTCGAACTTACCGGGCGCGTGCCAGATGGTGGCACTCTTCTCCGCCGGCTCATAGCCTTTGCCCTTCGTGGTGTGCAGGTGGAGCAGCTTCGGACCCTTCATGTCCTTGAGTCTTCGGAGGATGCGGACGATTTCTACGACGTTGTGTCCGTCGAAGGGTCCGAAGTAGCGTATGTTCATGCCCTCGAAGATGTTCTGCTGATGTGACAGCGCCGACTTCAGCGAGTTGTTGAAGCGTATCATGGCCTTGCGCCGCTCGTCGTTGAGGACGCCGATGGAGCGTGCCCACTGCGAGGCTTTGAAGCGCAACCGGTTGTAGGTTTCGTTGGTGTCGAGCGACAGCAGGTATTTCTCCATTCCCCCGACGGCCCGGTCGATGGACATGTCGTTGTCGTTGAGGATGATGAGCAGGTCGTTGGGGGTCGACGAGACGTTGTTGAGGCCCTCGAAAGCCAGTCCGCCTGACATCGCGCCGTCGCCGATGATGGCTACGACCTTAGCCCCCGGCCGCCCTTCCGTCTTCACCGTTCCCTTGGGGTTTTCGCCCATCGGGTTTCCGTCGCTCGTTTCCCGCGGGGTCGAGAGGGGAGTCGTTTGGGACGAGGTTCTTTCTCTTATGGCCACAGCCATTCCCAGTGCTGCCGAGATGCTGTTCGACGCATGTCCGCAGGCAAACGTGTCGTATTCGCTTTCAAGCGGGGAGGGGAAGGGACGGATGCCGCCCAGCTTGCGGTTGGTGCAGAACTGGTCGCGCCGTCCGGTCAGTATCTTGTGTCCGTAGGCCTGATGTCCGACGTCCCATACGAGGCGGTCGTTGGGCGTGTCGAAGACGTAGTGCAGTGCCACCGTCAGCTCCACGACACCGAGCGACGAGGCAAAGTGCCCCGGGTTGACAGCCACCTCGCTGATGATGTCGTCGCGCAGTTCGCGGCATACCTCCGGCAGCTGCTCAGTCTTCAGCTTCCGTAGGTCAGCCGGACTGTCTATCTGGCTGAGGAGTCTATATTTTTCTTTTTCCACTATCTATCTGTATCTATATAAATAATGTGTAATCAGCCTACAAAGTTACACAATTTTCCGAACCTGACAAAATTTCAGCCGAAAATAACACCGACGAGTCGCCATTCATCCCCTGAACTGCCTGTGACCCGTCGGGCGGATGAGATAAGGAACGGCTGCCGACATGTCAAAATAAAATCACAAATTTAACATTTCGGAACGACGGCAACCAGAGAAAAATGGTACGAAACAGAACAATCGTTCTGAGGTTTGGGACAACCGGAACGGTCGAAACTAAGAGTTGAAGGTGCCGAAACATAGGTTTCTGGGTGACGAAACTAAGGATTGTGAAGGTAAAATAGCTTGTTTTGTTGAGTAAAATAGCCTATTTTACTCGGTAAAATAGGCTATTTTACAGTCCCGGTTCTTGTCTTCGTCATCCTCGAAAAGCAGAATTGTCTGTTAAATATCTGATAATGAGTAACTTGTGAAATTGTCTTCGTTTTTGCCATTTTTCAGCCCTCTCATGAGCGTTGCAGTGCTTTTTTGATGCGATTTGTACGAAAAATTCTGAAAAATTAACACTTTTGAAATATCCTCCCGATACCTCCTTTTGCCCTGTTTTTGCTGATTGAAAAGTTTTTTTCTTTGAAAACAGGGGGCTTTTTCAGAAATATTGCGTAACTTTGCAAACCATAATCATTATTAGCAAGAGCGCAAACTCGCCTGAAAATTCTAAACAACATGAAAAAACTTACACTGGCGCTGGTCGGTCTTTTGGCAGTACTGACCACATGGGGAGGCCCGGTGTCTCGCGAGCAGGCACTGAGTCAGGCCCGTTCGTTCATGGCATCGAAGGGTGTCATCATGTCTTCGGAACAAGCCGCCTTCAAGGCTCCGCGCAAAGGTGCGCAGTCGGCCGACCAGGTTTATTACTATGTCTTCAATGTCGGTCAGGAGCAAGGCTTCGTCGTGATGTCGGGTGACGACCGCACGGAACCGGTCCTCGGCTATTGCGACCACGGTTCGTTTGATGCCGAGAACATGCCGCCCCACATGCTGGCCTTCCTTCAGGGCTATGCCGACGAGATCAAGCAGATGGACGACAGTGGTGCCGCCGGCTCGCTGCTGACGGCGCAGAAGGCTCCGCGCCGTGCCAAGCCCGTGATGCGTGCCATCAGTCCGCTCGTGAAGTCGCGTTGGAATCAGGGCGACCCCTACAACCGCATGTGTCCTGAATACTATACCTCGGATGGTGGTCATGGCGACCATGCCGTGACGGGTTGTGTGGCAACGGCCATCGCCCAGATCATCGGCTACTGGAAGCATCCCGATGCCATTCTACGTCAAATACCGTCCCACAGCAATACCTATACAACGCCCAGCGGTTCGAAGAGGGTCGAGTTGCCCGCCATTGCCCGCGGCACGGCCATCGACTGGGCGCACATGCGCGACGTCTATACCGCAGCCAACACCGAGGAGGAGAAAGATGCCGTGGCACTGCTGATGCTGATGGTGGGTCAGGCGGTGAAGATGGGTTATGGTGCCTCGTCGGGAGCCTCTCACGGTGGCAATGTGCCCGACTTGCTGAAACGCTACTTCGGTTTCGACGACAGTGCGTGGAGTGCACCGCGTAACGGCTATTCGCTGGAAGACTGGACAAACCTTCTCTACAACGAGCTGGCTGCCGGACGCCCCATGAGCTACTCCGGTCACTCCACCGGTGGCGGTCATGCCTTCGTCATCGACGGCTTCGATGGTGAAGGCCTCTTCCACGTCAACTGGGGCTGGGGCGGCAGCTGCGACGGCTATTTCCGCATCACCATTCTCAACCCCGGCGACAACAGCGGTATCGGTGCCAGCACCAGTAGCGACGGCTATTCGATGTCGCAGCGCGTGACGCTGGGCGTGAAACTGCCCGACGACGTCAAGGAAACCGAGCTGGCGCCCGCCTCCATTACCAGTCAGGAGATTGTCTATCTGAGTGAAGACGGCTACTGGAGCCGTAGTCAGGACCAGACATATACAAAGCCTGCCATCCGTGCCAACTACGTGAACTGGACGGGCTTCGCCCACAGCTTCGATATGGGTATCGGCTTCTTGAAGGAAGACGGCAGCTATAAGGTCATCGGCTCTACGGAAAAAGCCAGCCTCGGCGTGAATGGCTACCGCACGCTCAACTTCCCGGTAGAGGGACTGGAACCCGGGACGTATAAGGTGGCACCCATCACGCGTCAGACCGGCGCATCGTGGTGGAGCACCTGTTTCAGCATCAAGTATGAATGGATTAATACCGTAGTGGAGGAAGACGGTACCGTCACCCTCACGCATGTAGACCCCTATGACGGTCTCGTCGTGGAGAAAGTTGACTTTGACGGCAACCTGAAGGCTGGTGACCGCCAACAGGTCGACGTCACCTTCCGCAGCACTCAAGGCGAATACTTCGGCACCATCCACCTCTTCGCCTCACAGACAGAGGAGAAAGGATCCGCTACCAGCCTGTCGGCCATCGACGTGCTCAAGGACACATCGGAGACGAATGCCTTCTTCTTCCAACCCGCCGCCGACGCTACCGGCATCTGGCATATATGGCTCTCGCCCGACGGTGACGGCCGCCGCGTGCTCTATCAGACCGATGTCGAAATCACCAAGAACGGCGTCTCGTCGGCACGCTCGAACCAACTCTCTGTCGTCAGCAATACTGTTTCCAACAAGTCGGGCACAGCTATCTATGGCGGTATCATCAATGGTACCCTCACGCTGAAGAACAACGGTAAGGAAGACTTCGACGGCATCGTGCGCATCACCCTCTGGCGCGACATCTTCGACTCGGCCCCCGGCTACTATGTAACCAATGGTGCCGTCACCCTTCACTATACGATACCGGCGGGCGCAACACAAGGCCTGCCCTACCTCTTCGTAGGCAAGGAAATCGGTCGCACCTTCGCCACCAGCCTGGACAACCTCTGGGCCAATGCCAACATGCAGGGTATCATTCGCCTCGGCGAGATGAAACAGGGTGTCGTCAGCTACATGGCCAACGGAAACATCACCGGTGCAGCCCCATCGTCAAACTATCGTACACCGACAAATGCGGTTGCCGTCGACCTGCGAGGCATCAGCACCGTCAAGAACGTTCGTGACGCCGGCTATCCCAACACCATCTACTACGTCGACGAAGATGCTGAAATAGAGGGACTCGAAGGACTCAATGTCGTGCGCAACGGACATGCCGAGACGATAAGCCTGAAGGACGGCTATAGCTTCGTCATACCCAGCAGCATACAGGCTGACCGCATCACCCTCACCCACACCTTCAAGAAAGCCTCGACAGGAAAAGACAACTGGACGACGCTGGTGCTGCCCTTCGAGCCTGCCACCATCACTGCCGACGGCAACGACCTGCGCTGGCAGAAGGAAGAGACCACCAAGGACCTCTTCATCAAAGAGTTTGCTTCGCTCGAAGATGACAACACCGTCGTCTTCGACTTCCCCGCCAAGCTCGAAGTCAATGTTCCCTATGTCATGGCTGCTCCCGAAGCAATGCTCGGCAAAGAGGTCGTCTTCGCTGCCGACAACATCTTCCTGCCGGCCAACGCGGACGATGAACTGAAGCTCGTATCTGAGGCTTACTACTTCATGGGAACATGGTCTACCGTCCGCGTGACGGAAGCCTATATCATCAATGCCGACGGCACCGCCTTTGAGCCTGTCACACGAAGCACCAACGTAGAAGGTATGCGCGCCTACTTCGTCAGCCGCCTGCCGGAGGGAGAAAGAGTCGAGCGCATCGTCATCTGCGACGACCTCATCAACGGCATCACTCTCAACCCCTCTTCAAAGGGCGAGGGAAGTAAAAACCTCTACAACCTGCAAGGCCAGCGCATAGACCGTCCCGCAAAAGGACTCTATATCGTCGGCGGAAGGAAAGTGGCAGTGAAGTAATACTCTCATGGGGCTCATAAGCGCTTATGAGCCCCATAAACCCTCATCGCTCTGTGACATGGAGAGAATGTGAATCTGAAGGAAATGATACTGTTATTGTAACTGATTGATATGAACAAGACAACGCTATTCTCAGCCCTCGCCCTGTGTCTCATCGGCACAAGCGGGGCCTTCGCCCAAAAGAACAGTGGGGCCATCACGCCGCAGATGCTGGAGCAGATGGCAAAGCAAGAGACCAACAACAAGGCGCTTTTCAATGCCATTGCGTCGAACAAGATTGATGACCTGGCGCAGAACTTTGCCAACCAACGGCCCATCGACAACCACTTCTCGGTGGAGACTCCCAAACAGTCTATCCACAACCAGAAGTCGAGCGGACGTTGCTGGATGTTCTCAGGTCTCAATGTCCTCAGGGCCAACTTTGCCAAGCAACATGCCGACACGCTGGCTGTTGAGTTCTCCCACGACTATCTCTTCTTCTACGACCAGTTGGAGAAGGCCAACCTGATGCTTCAGGGAGCCATAGAGACAGCCGCCAAGCCCATCGACGACCAGCGCGTGCAGTTCTTCTTCCACCATCCCATCAACGACGGCGGAACCTTCTGCGGTGTCGCCGACCTCGCCTCCAAGTATGGTCTGGTTCCGAAGTGCATCCAGCCTGAGACTTTCTCGGCTGAGAACACCTCGCGCATGGCATCGATTGTCTCGTCGAAACTCCGTGAGTTCGGACTGGAACTGCGGCAGATGGTCAACGACAAGAAGAAGGTTGCCGACGTCCAACAGCGCAAAGCCCGTCAGTTGGCAGAAATCTATCATATTCTCTGTCTGACCCTCGGCGAACCCGTCAAGGAGTTTACCTACGCCCATGTCAACAAGGAAGGAAAGGTGATGGGAACGGCACGCCAGTATACACCGAAAGAGTTCTATCAGGAGACCGTGGGCCAACCCCTCAGCGGAACCTTCATCATGGTCATGAACGACCCGCGCCACGAATACCACAAAACCTACGAAGTGGAGTACGACCGCCACAGCTTCGACGGTCACAACTGGAAGTACCTCAACCTGCCGATGGAAGAGATAGCACAACTCGCCATCGCCTCGCTGAAGGACGGCCGCAAACTTTATTCGAGCTACGACGTGGGCAAGCAACTCGACCGCAAGCGTGGCTATTGCGACCTTGAGAACTATGACTATGCCTCCCTCTTCAACACTACCTTCCCGATGGACAAGGCACAGCGCATCTCTACCTTCGACAGCGGCTCCACCCACGCCATGACGCTCACCGCCGTCGACCTCGATGCCGACGGGAAGCCTCTGAAGTGGAAAGTCGAAAACTCATGGGGCACCGACAGCGGCCAGGACGGCTATCTCATCATGACCAACCGCTGGTTCAACGAGTATATGTTCCGCCTTGTCGTCAACAACGAGTATGTACCGGCAGCATTGCTCAAGGAATATGAGCAGCAGCCCACGATGCTCATGCCCGAAGATCCTCTCTTCCAATACGATGACTAAAGCAGACAAAAATAGACATAATACATAATATAGGAAATACAACAATGAAAAGATTACTTCTGGTCTTGATGACCGTAGCCTGTGTCTCCTCCGCATGGGCCGCAGAATCACTCAGTGAACAGCAGCTGGCTGTCCGCAACCTTGAGCGCGCCCTCGAGATGAACGACTCTATCTTCGACCGCATGTTCTCATCGCCCGAACTCTATTTCTATTATGATATGGAGACAATGCAAAGGCGCGACCTCGTCAGTGTATGGGAGTTCACTGCCGCCATCGAAGCCGTCAACTCGGTGCTCGAGGGACTGGTGGCCCTGAAGGACGAAGCCCCCGGACTCTACGACAGATATTACGGTGCCAACGTGACAAGGCTCAACCGTCTTGTCAACGGCCTCGACTATTACAAGGGAACCTTCACGCTCGTGTCCTATACCGGTCCTAACCGCTGGTCGCCCTACGGTGTCCATCGCTCGGGCACAAAGGGCACTGCTGCCGTCGCCGGCATCGAGAATGTCTATGACGACCAGATGTGGATCATCCGCGAGCTCATCCGTGCCTATCAGCTCACCGGCACACGCCTCTTCTTCACCCGTGCAGAGGAGCTGACCGCCTACGTCCTCGACGGATGGGACTGCACCCTCGACCCTAACGGCGAAGAGTATGGAGGCATCACATGGGGACCCGGCTACACCTCGAAACATGCCTGCAGCAACTCGCCCCTCATCTCTCCCCTCGTATGGCTGCACGAAATCTATAAGGAGAACAAACAGCCTGCCACGGCGAAGACCTCCGTCGACTATTATGTGCTGAATGCAGACGGGGAGCGTGTGGCAGTCACGAAAGACAAGGTCGACTACTATCTCGACTTTGCCAAGAAGATATATGCCTGGCAGCGCAAGCACATCATCGACGAGTCGAAGGGCGTCTACTACGACGGTCTATGGTCGGTGACGGGCGACATCACGACGCGCACCGTCAATGGTGTGGAATACCGCAATCATGTGCAGTCGAATGCCAAACCGCAAGGAACTTATCACACCTATAACACAGGCACGATGATTTCGGGTGCCGCTGACCTCTACCGTGCTACTGGCGATGAATACTACCTGACGGAGTTGCAGACGACAGCCAACAAGGCGGCAACCTTCTTCAACCGCCGCTTTATGGGCGAGGACAATGTCCGTTACACCACGATGCTCGTCGCCGAAGTGGCAGGCAATCCGAGCAAGAACGGTAACCCCTGGTTCAACCAGGTGCTCTTCAGGGGCTTCCTCGCCGCCGCACCCTATTATACGAACGTTAAATCCTATATGGCCAGCTACCAGGCCGCCCTCGACTATGGCTTCGACCATTTCCTGTGGCATGGGTTCCTGCCCGTCAACCTCATCGAGGGCTGGCAGGACAAGGACACCAAGAGTTGCAGTGTGCAATACACCTTCTCACGGGTCTCTGAGTATGCCCTGCTGGTCGACTACTACAAGAGTCTGACGGGAGTCAAGGCCGTTGAGGATGAAAAAAAAACGAATGACGCGACACTGAATGTCTATACCCTCGACGGACGAAAGATGAAGGGCCATGTGGCAAAGGATGCCTCGCTGGCGGGCCTTGCCAAAGGACTCTACCTCGTCGGCGGACAGAAGGTGGCCATCAGATAATTCCAAAAGGCCTCATAGGCCATAACCCTAAAAAAAACTACAACGCTATGAAAAGAAAACAAATCACGACAATGATGATGATGTTGCTGGTTTCCTGTGCCTGGGCACAGGGACCCAACAACACGGGAACCTATTACAGTTATGCAAACGGAAAGAAGAGAGAGGCCTTGAAGACCGCCCTCTACATGATTATCAAGTCACCCGATGTAACCAGCTACGACGGACTCATCGAAGCCTATAAGAAAACCGACAAGCGTCCCGACGGCTGCATTCGCGACTGGTATTCAAATGCCACCGACTACACCTGGAACGACCGCAACGGCAACTCATCCGAAGGTGCCGGATGGAACCGTGAGCACAGCGTGCCGCAGAGCTGGTTCTCGAAGGCCAGCCCCATGAAGAGCGACATCGTTCATGTCGTGCCTACCGACTGCTATGTCAACGGACGCCGCAGCAGTAATCCCTTCGGAGAAGTCGGCACCGTCAGCTGGTCGTCGAAGAACGGCTACAGCAAGGTCGGTAAGAATAAGCTCAGCGGGTACTCCGGTACCGTCTTTGAACCCAACGACGAAATCAAGGGCGACCTCGCGCGTATCTATTTCTATATGGTCACCTGCTATGAAGACCGTATCAGCGGATGGGACGGCGGAACAGCCCGTCAGGTCTTCGACGGCAAAAAGTATCCCGGTCTCACCCAGTGGACACTCGACATGATGATGCGTTGGTCGAAACAAGACCCCATCGACGCTGTCGAGATGGCTCGTAACGAGGCCGTCCAACAAGTGCAGGGCAACCGCAATCCCTTCGTCGACTACCCCGGCTTGGAGGAATACGTCTGGGGCAGCAAGAAAGACCAGTCCTTCTCTTACGACAACTATGAAGGTTCGGGCACGGTCACCGTTGCAGAGCCCATCATCTCGCCTGCCGGCGGTACCTATTACGAGCCGCAGACAGTCGCTGTCACCTGCACCACTGCCGGTGCCACCATCTATTATTCAACCGGGCAGAGCGCACCATGGCAGACCTACAGCCAGCCGTTCATCGTCAGCGAGTCGATGACCGTCAGCGCCTATGCCGAAAAGGAGGGCGAACGGAGCCGTGTCGTCACAGCCACCTTCACCATTACCGACAAACCAGGCCCGGGCCCGAACCCCGATCCCAACGGCACTTATTACGCTCGCATAACCTCTGCCGACGAGCTGCAGGATGGCGACAGCTACATCCTGGTCTATGAAGAGTCGTCGACGCTCGGCCGTCCGATGGTCAGCATCTCCAACAACCGAGGCAATCCCACCACTGCCGACATCGAGAACGGACTCATCAACACCGCCGACATGCAAGAGGCACCGCTCGTCATGACCCTCGAGAAGTCCGGCAACAGCTGGCGCTTCAACTGTGGCGACGGCTATCTGGCACAGACCTCGAAGTCGAACATGCTGACAACGGTAACCGCGGCCGACGATCCCGATGCCTTGTGGACGGTGACGCCGACGGCTGCAGAGACCACGATGGTCTGTGAGTCGTATACCGACTATTCGCTACGCTTCAACACTTCGGCAAAGATATTCCGTTGCTACACCAGCGGACAGCAGCCCGTCGTGCTCTATCGCCGGCAACCCACGGATGGCATCAGGCAGAACGCCTCACCCCAGGGGCTGACGCGAGAGGTTCAGACCTCCAGCCCTTACGACCTGCAGGGCCGCCGGGTCACCCCATCCTTTCAAAAAGAACTGTTCATCGTGAACGGTAAGAAAGTACTGAAAAGATGAGAAACGCTCTCCGGAGGGTCCGCCTCCTATTCCTCATAGTCCTGCTTCCTTCGTTAGCACGGTCGCAGGGCTTGGAGCTCTCGGCAAAATATTGCGTGCGCTACGTCAAAGACCACCTCTATTACAACAAGGGCGACGAGATGAATGTCGTCGACATAGAAGTCGAGTGGCCCGAAGTAGTCGATGGGCAGGACGTGGAACCCCTGCAGCGTTTTATCGCCGAAAGACTCTTTAAGGTGCAGGCCCCTACATTCGCCGATGCCTACAGCCGTTTTCGTGAGCGGTTCGGGCAGCCCGTCACCCACCTTTCGCAGATACCCTCCGACGACAAGTATTGCCACGTCGACTGCGTGCTCCGGCTCCTCGACCATCGGCCGGGCCGCTACATCTCCTATGTCCTCATGGCAAAGTCAAACCCCGGCAGAGCATCGTCGCAGCCCTCCGACGACACCCGATTGCTGTTCACCTACGACCTGCAGGGCCGACAGGTGATGACCATGCCCGACATCCTCGTCATGGAACACTATCTGACAGAAATCACTGAAAAGCAAGAAGTGGGACCCTTCATGGGGGCCGTCATCGACAATGCCATTGAAGCCATACCCGAGTGGGTCGACACGCTGATGATTGACAATGTCTGCCTCGTCGGAGGCAGCCTGCTCCTGCAGGGCCGATACGTCATTGACCAGACCCCGCAGACTTTCAACTCGTTGGTAGCCCTGACCGATGCCTCCCGGCTGCCCTTCCTGCCATCCTACTATGTCACGACCGCAGGCCGCCGCCTGCTCAGGAAGAAGGCCGCAAAGCCAAAGGAGCAACGCCAGTGGCAGGCGCAGGCCTACCAGTCGCTGCCCCAGGCCAACGGCCAACCCGTCAGCGCCAGCGTCGACGAGCTGCCCGCGTTCCCCGGAGGCCGTGACGGCCTTGTGCACTTCCTTACCGGCGCAATGACCTATCCCGTCCAGCAGGGCACGACCGCCGGCGAAGGAAAATGCATGGTGGAATTCGTCGTCGACAGCGAGGGGGCCGTCAACGACATCTGCGTCACCGACCCCGTGTCGCAGGCCGTCGACCGCGAGGCTGCCCGCGTCATGCGCCTTATGCCGCGATGGACTCCCGGAAGAATAGCAGGGAGAGCCGTCAACACAAGGATGAAGCTTCCCCTCCTCTTTGCCGCAGAGACGGAATAAACACGCAGCAACAACAGAGGGTGCCGCCCCCCGGGCTTACACCTTTGGGCGCTCATTCATTCCCAAACGGAGCATTTGCCTGCAGGTTCCTTGTCACCATCACGGTCAACTCCGCCGTAGCCGATTTCTCCACTACTGACACTACTGTCTGCCAACAGCGTTTCACTTTCTATCAAACCCAGCTTCACGAGTGGGCATATATATTCCTTTTTCATATTCTGTTTTTTTATTTTTTCACCTTTTTACCTTTCAAAATGACGATGCCCTTGTAGCTGCCATCCACGCGCTGTCCCAGCAGGTTGTAGCTCTTTTCCATGGGATGCGGCTTCGTGGTAACCTCGGCGAGTCCCGTCCGTCCGTTGAAGTTCAGGTTCACCTTCGCTCCAGCATCGCCAACACTGGGCAGCACATTCTGAAATTCGAAGTAGGATCGGAAGGCCTTCATCGTCGTCAGCCCCGTGGAGTACCAGAACTTGCTATCGGAGAGGAATAGGGCGTTCTCAGGCACCACCGTCCCTGCATGATACGTCCCTTGGAACGAGCCGTAGACCACCTTCTTTGAACCCGACCTTCCGTTGGTGTATTCCACCACGGCCCCTTCCTCGTTGGGGTCAATGGTGGCCGTCACCTCAAACTCCGTGATGTCGCGCAAGGTCTTGATGATATAGGGGTTATTGGCCATGAGACCGTCCTCGCTGAGTAGGGCCTCATCGAAGTTCACAGTGATTTCCGTATTGTCGTCGTTGGCCTTGTAGTCTACGAACTCGTATAGCTCAACGTCGTCGCCGAAGGCCTCTTTCACCTGTGCCTCCGTCATATCGAACGGCAACACCAGCGTCGACCATTCCCCAGCATTAATCGTCCGCTTTACAAGGATATCTACATCACCATCGGTGGCTTCGGGCACAGTGGTTGATGTCTCGTCGAGGATGGTGCGCGGGTCGGCAGGTTCGCCAATGGTAATGGTGAAAGTAGCCTTGCCAAGCAGAACCGTCTCGTCGCTTGGTGTTGTGAACTCCATGCCATACTCCTTACCTGTTGCTTGATCATAACCGCTCAATGTGGCTTGATAGGTAGATCCTATAGCCAGATTCTCTTCAGCTTTCAACGTCACAGCCACCAACGTACCACTCGTTCCGGGAATTACCATCGAATTATCCGTGTCGCCCAAGAAGCGATACCATTCAGACCATATTCCTAATTTCACGGTGTGGTCTGTCCCGCTGAAGCGTTCACCCAGACGCTGACCGGTGACGGTGATGCCCTCTGGCAGTACTAAGTCGAGCGAAAAGCGCGTGTACTCTGCGGTGTTGTTCAACTCAATGTTCAGTGTGGCCTCGCCACCCTGCGGAATAGTGATGTCATTCACCACAACATCGTCTGCCTGCACGCTACACAATTTCATGAATAGTGCAGCAAATATAAACATTTTCTTTTTCATGTGAATAAAATATTATTGTTCATTCTTAATTTCAAGTATACGCCCATTCAACTGGTCAAACAACTTGATGTACCATTCTAACAACTTTTCATAGAATCCCATGTATTTCTCGTTTTCATATAAGGATTCGTAGTTTTTTACAGCATTTTTGATATCTCTGATGCTGCGGTTGGATTTGTTTAGCAAGTTATTTATGATTCTGTTGCTTTTGCTCTGTTCTTTCTTGGCAGTTTTTAGAGCCTCGCTTATTTCATCTAGTGTGGCTTGGTTGATGACACCATTCCATTTTGACGTTGATGAATCTAAATCTTTGCTAATTAGATTGATACTCGTCATAGTCTCTTTAAGAATATATAGTGGTCTGGTGGTTTCTTTCACATCTCTTTCAAGTGCAGAAACCAACTCAGGGCCAACTTCCATTCCTGCAAGTTCTTTTCTTTTTGCTACAGAAGATAAAAACTCACTTGCCATCGACTTCATCTGGTCTTGCAAGGTCACGATGTGTTTAATCTCTTCATTTTGAAAGAGAGAATCTGGAATAGTCGTTGTCTCTTTTCCTTTTAGGTCATTGGCCAACCCAACCAAAACTTCCGTCATGGAGAGTTGTGGCTTAGGACAGATAATGGGTTTCAACTTGTCAAAAATTAAGAACAACACTGTGATTACGGCACAAACGCCAGCTACTATAGTCCAGAACTTAATTGACTTTAGTAATTCTACAAAACTTGAAAATTTCGTCTTACTCATTTATTCTATTTTGTTTAACAATTGATTTACAAGTTTGCTGACATCCGATATAGACACCCGGCCGTCCTCATTCATATCAGCAGCTTTATCGTTATATTTCTCAGGATTATTGCCTAAAAGATAGTTACGAAGAATACTCACATCGCTGATGCTTACGCGCTTGTCGCCATTGACATCGCCCTTTATAATACTTTCCATTACTGTCACCTTGCAATTCGCTGTGAATTCTGTACCTTCTTTCGATGTTACTTTCACAGTAAGCGTTGCTTCGCCTGGAACAATACCAGTTACGATACCACGCGGAGTGACCGTTGCAATGTTTTCGTCGCTACTTTTCCAAACCATTGTTTCATAGTCTGCGTTTTTTTCAGTAAAAGAGCATGGAATATACGTTTTCATTCCTTTGGCAACAGAATAATTGCTGTTAATAACAATACTCTTCAAAAAAGTATTTTGGACATAGACGTAGAAACCATCTATTAATGTGGGGACTGTTACATTTGAGTATCCCCACATGTAGGTTTTTCCATCAGTTGTGGTAGCAATAGGACGTTTAGTGAATTTATCCGTTGAAAAAAATATTACACCATCTAATATCTTGATAGGAAAAATTTGATCTGTAGTAGTTCCATTACCAACTTGCCCCATGTCGTTTCTGCCCCATGCCCACAATGTGTGATCCTTTTTCAATGCTAAAACCGTATTGGCAGCTGTAGATATTGAGAGTACATCATCTAAGATTTTTACTGGTGATAATTGTACCTCAGTTGAGTTATTGCCCACTCTTCCATTATTATTAGCGCCCCATGCCCATAAGCTGTCATCATTTTTAATTGCGTATTTTTCTTCGTAAATTGTTTTCACATCATCTAAGATTTTGACAGGCTGATATCTGTGCATTGTTGTTCCATCCCCTACATATACCCCCCATGCCCATAAAGTATTGTCACTTTTTAAAACCATATTTGTTGTTACAACCTTTACGCTATCCGTTACTTTTGTAAGTGAAACAACGCCCTCATGAATGCCCGTTCCAGAAAACTCATTAAGATTATATCCACTATACCCCCAAACCCATAAGCTATTGTCTTGCTTGATAGCATAACACATGGAGTAACAGTTATGAATATATTTAGCGTTATCTAAAACCTTTACTGGGTTTCCAGAGCTCATATTTGCCCCACCATACTTGTCCTTAGAAGGAATTCTTGATCCCCAATCCCATACTGAACCATCTTTTTTCAAAGCTATAGTTCGAGTTGAGCGTGCAGCTATGGTATCAACATTATTCATAATAACAGTAGGAGTTCTGTAAATTGAATAATAATCTCCTTTCCCTAACGATAAGTACATGTTACACCCCCATCCATAAAGTGTTCCATTTGTGGATAATGCAAAGCGATGATAAGGTCCCGTTGCCATTGTTTTTATGTCATTAAGAATGTTTTCTGCACTTAAAAAACCACGTCTTGAATTTGTAGTACCTATTCCCAACAATCCAGGATAGGAGATACCTTCAGAATTGTTCCAACGACCATCATACCCCCATGTCCAAAAACTACCATCGTCTTTTATTAAACATGTTGTATCGTCGCCCCCCATGTATTTGGGAGTCGTATAGTAGCTATCTATGATTGAAAAATTATTGATTTCTTTCATGTTTGTTTCTTGGTCTTGATTGTTTATCGCCCCTTGAGGGATAACAAAGGAATATTGACCCGTTTCCAGCTTTTTATTTGGAACGAAATATATAGTGGAATCTACAACAATTGGCTGTCCAAATACAGGTTCTTTTTCCCTTAAAAGTTGTATTTCATCAAATGAAGTACCCTCAAAGATAAGGGAATTAAACTTGATTGAAGGCACTAAGTGTCCATTTTTGTTATCACTATTCTGAATGGGAACGAAACTCTTTGAAGACAATGAGGTTACATGATAGTTTTGTTGCAACAAATAACTTTCTCTATATCCATTATAGAATGCTTTGGCTTTCAGTGTCAAACTATGCTCTATAACAATAGGGCGTATATATTTATTACTCTCAGTGGTTGGCTCACTCCCATCTGTCGTGTAGTAAATCTGTGCGTTGGCAGGATTAGCCGTCAATGTGATTTCCGTTCCAGCGGGTAGCAGTTCAGAAGTGGTTGGAGATACGGACAGCGTGACCGTCCGAATGGTATAATTGCGCGTCAGAACTTCGCTTGCCAAATAATCATCTTGATAGGCTATGGCCTTGATGGTCATGGTCCGATCAATGACTATAGGACTATCGTAAATTGTACTCTCTTGTGTAGGTGTGCTTCCATCCGTAGTGTAATAGATGATTGCATCTGGCTCATCGACAGAAAGGACAACTTCTGAAAGATAGTCAACTGTTCCTGATGTCAGACTTGCCTGCAAGTTCAGTTTCACCGAATAGCTTGCGGTCAGCAAAGTGCTTTCTGCATAGCCTTCTGCGTATGCAATGGCTTTTAATGTCGTGTTCTTTTGTATATTGATAGGTTCTTCATATATTTCACTCAACACATTGGGCTCACTGCCGTCCAATGTGTAGAAAACGTCAGCATTCGATGGCGTTGAAGTAATAGTGACCTTTGTTCCTCTCGACACTGTGCCGCCTGTAGGACTGACACTTAGTTTTACAGCCGTAACCACATAGTTTCGTGTTAAGACATTGCTTGAAAGACAGCCGTCGTGCATGGCGATAGCCTTGATGACTGTGCTGCTGGCAATCTCTATTGGACTATTGTATATCTTGCTGTTCTGGGTTGGTAAACTGCCGTCCGTCGTGTAATAAATGACTGCCTCAGGATGCGAACACCTCAACGTCACGATCTGGCCTGCCTTGACAGTACCCGAAGCACGGTCAGCCTCAATATCCAATTTTACTTGATACTCTTGTGTCAGCGTTTCGCTGTCCTCATAACCGTCAAGAAATGCTTTGGCTTTCAGTGTCAGTGAATGGTCTATCTGCAAGGGCGGGTCATAAAGGAAATCTTCCTTCGTGGGTTCCATTCCGTCAAACGTGCAATAAATCTCGGCACTGGGATTGCTTGCCGTCAATTTTACCTCCTGCATATAGCTGATTATGCCTCCGTTTGGAGTGGCTGACAAAGATAGTTTCTTATTGGCTAACGGGCTATCAAGGATATACTTTATTCCGGCAAGAGCATCTATCTTTCCGTTTCCGAAATGAGAGGCGTTTGTTCCATTTGTATATGTATCTTTAATGGCTGTTTGTCTCATTATTTCTTTTACGTCGTTCACCGTTAGGCTCATTCCAACAGACTTGGCTGCCTGTAGCCACAGTGCAACAATGCCGGCAGCGACAGGTGTTGCCATTGATGTACCCTCCATTGCTGCGTAAGGGGAGCTGGTGCTGTTGACTACCAACCTTGGTTTTTTATCGCTACCATAGTAACTGTAATCATCAACCGATGCGTTATGATAATGATTCACTCCGGCCACCACCTGAGCACCGGGTGCTGTTATCCAGGGATAGGCCAGTCCTGTCGGGCTTTGCGATGCCGTTGCGTAGCTGGAGAAATCGGCAATGTCTCCCAAGGAGCCAGAATGGTAAGAAATAGTGTTGTCCTGATAGTTCTTCACGCTGGTTTTCGATACAAAGGCACCTACAGAAATTGCATTGGGGATGGTGGCCTCGTCACTGACACACATATCGTCTGTGCCCGCCATCCATGTGTGACCAGAGGTGGATAGGTGGTTGGAAAAATGGTAACCTGAATTGGCCCACATATCCACTATGGCAGAACCACTGGTCGGATAGACCTCTATGGCAAGAGCGTAGGGACTCACAAGATAAGGGTCGCCATTTTTGGTGGTTACAGTATAATCATTGGCCAGCAGATTGTCGCTCGTTACATACAGGCAGTTCTTGCCATTCTGACGACCTATGAAGACATATAGCGAGCCGCTGTAATATGTACTCAGGCCATCGAATGAAGTTTGAGTGGAACTGACCGTCCATGAGGTCTTTACTGCCCCCGTCGAATTATCCAGAACATAAATCGAGCAGCCAAGCGAAGTCGGCGACCATGCAGAAGACATGTATCCACTATAATAACAGCTACCATCAGTATCGGTATAATTAGAACGTATAATGGTACCAAGCGGACTACTACTACTTGCTGAACTTTTCTTTACGAACAAGCCTCCGCCTTCGGCGTCCCTACTCTTGCCTGCATCATTAGATGAAGCAAAAAGAATGACATGGTCCGGGTGGCTGTCGCCAAAATAATGAGACACTACATCTGCTATTTCACCAGTACCATCATGTGGACCTATCTGACTTCCCCAGCTGTTGCTCACCACAAGAGGTTTGCCTTGGGTATCGGCATACTGCACCATTTTTGTCAATGCGTTGACAATGTAGGTCTCATTCAATACAACGCCAGCTAAATAGAGGTCTGTGCCTGGGGCTATTCCACCATAGGTGGCATTGGCGTGGTCGTCTGTTACGCTGACGGTCGAACCATTCACGATGACGCTCGAACCTCCGGCAGTCGAAGCAGTATGCGTGCCGTGGTCTCCTGTGTTTGCATCAGTAGTGAGCGAGGAAACAGATGTGTATTCTGAACCTGTCGAACCAGTTTGCACATACGCACGTTTGATACGATTGTTGCCGTATTTGTCCTTGAATGCGGTATGCTGGAAGTCTATGCCTTCATCGATGACGCCCAACACCACACCTGTACCATCGAACATGCTGGTGACACCCTGTGAGCGGGCTTCGTCTGACAGCGTGAGCAGGTCGTCGGCATTAGTCTTCTGCCTTGCCACATCCGTAAAAGTCTGCATCTGCTGCGACACCTTAATCAGAGTGACGTTGTCAATAGCTGCTAATTCTTCCAGCTGTGTTACTGGAACTTGGGCGGTAACAAAGCTCAGTCCGTCAAATGTCTGCTCGACTACAACACCGAGCGCACGAACCTCATTCAGGTCAGTAGTGTTTTTCAAATGAATGAAGCACGGGATGTAAGCCACACCTCCCACTGTGTCAGGACTGGCTATCAGGCGATTCTTCTTGGCAAGTCGCTCCAAGCCAACCACCAACTTTGACGGAAGGGCGCGACGGGGCTTCGACATGTTAGAACTGTTGTTTTCTTTCACCTCTTGAATAAACATATGAGTTGTCATAGAAAACTTTTTGTTCTGTTCTTGTGCATACACTATTCCCAACGAAAAAGAAAACAAGAAGAACGTTGCAAAAAGTCTCTTCCATACCAAAACCGTCAACTGCTTTAACATATAAACCTTCTCCTGCCCACTACACCCCTAATCGGCAATTAAAAAAATATAGATTTTGCATAGACACAAAAAAGGCGCAGGTGCTGTTCTTCTGCCCATCCTGGAGCCAAAGGCCTTCGCATTGCCTACATCACACAGGATAGACAACGCAGTTAGCCCACGCCAGCACGAACTATATATAATATAATAAAGTATATAGGAACGTACCACGCAGACGTTTCGGTTGTCATCTGCCTGCTGTGATGTTAGGAATTTGCGAAGTTCTTGGCTCACAACGACAGACGTTCGAAAACGTCTTTCTCATATATATGGTCTCCCACCAGCCCACATACGGACTAACTGAGTGACGCTGCAAAGGTACGAAATAAATCCGGAAACTGCAAAATATTTTGAGGTAAAAATCACCCCTCCCTATGAATATTTGTAGTTATTGTTGGTGTTTTGTGGGTAGAGTGTGGCGTTGAGCGTCACGTCCTCTGTTATCTCTTCCCGATTGCGCTGCTGCAGTCTTCGGGCAATGAGTGTAATTCGTGGTAGGAAGGAGACCATGTTTTTTATGTGTGTTTTCGGTTTCTCGGATGGTGCAGCAGCACTTCCTCCCGAAGGGTGGTGGTGTCGAGGTGGGTGTATATCTCGGTGGTGCCGATGGTCTCGTGTCCGAGCATACTCTGTATGACGCGGAGGTCGGCACCGCCCTTCAGCAGTTCGGTGGCGAAGGAGTGGCGGAAGGTGTGTGGCGAGACGGTTTTCCGGATGCCGGCTTCTTCGGCCTGCCGCTTGATGATGAGGAGGACCATCGTGCGGGTCAGGCGGGCTCCGCGTCGGTTGAGAAACACATAGTCTTCTTCGCCGGCCTTTATCTTCATGAGGTTGCGGTGGTGATACCAGTCGTGGAGTTCGCTGACGGCTCGGTCGGAGATGGGGACGAGGCGTTCCTTGCGTCCCTTGCCCATGACGCGTACGAAGCGTTCTTTCTCGAAGATGTCGGAGAGCCGGAGGTTCACGAGTTCGCTCACGCGGAGTCCGCAGGAGAAGAGCACTTCGATGATGGCTCGGTTGCGATGTCCCTGTGGCTGGCTGAGGTCGATGGAGTCTTCTATCCGGTCTACTTCACTGGTGGTGAGCACCTCGGGCAGGTGCTGGGGCAGGGTGGGCCATTCGAGCAGTTCGGTGGGGTCGTTGTCGATGTAGCCTTCGAGTAGCAGATAGCGGTAGAAGGCGCGCGTGCCGCTGAGGATACGGGCCTGCGAGCGTGCTCCTATCCGGTGGTCGTGGAGCCGGGTGGCAAAGGCGTGCAGGTCGTCGAGCGTGATGTCGGTAATCTCCAGCTTGCTCTCCTTGCAATACTGCTGCAGCCGCTCCAGGTCGTGCCGGTAGGCCTCAAGGGTGTTGGCCGTATAGTTTCGCTCCAGTTTCAGGTAACGGTAGTAGTCGCGGAGAATGTCCATGGTCTTGAACTCTCTTTTTGGATAAAAATTCTCACGTTCGGAAATATTTTTCATTTCTTATTTCTCATTTTTCATTTTATTTGGATAAAATTCTCACGCTCGGAAAAATAAATGCATTTATTTTCCTCACTTAATCGAATTTTTGGATAAAATTCTCACGCTCGGAAAAATAAATGAATTTATTTTCCTCACTTAATCGAATTTTTGGATAAAAATCTCACGCTCGGAAAAATAAATGAATTTATTTTCCTCACTTAATCGAATTTTTCGTACCTTTGCATCAATGATTTTGCAAAGGTAAGAAAAAAGAATATAAAAAGCAAGCGTGAGAGGGTGAAAAAATGAAGATACTTATCATAAACGGTCCGAACCTTAACCTGCTGGGCCAACGTGAGCCAGGCATCTACGGCAAGGAGTCGATGGAGGCTTGCCTGGAGGCTTTGCGCGGCCGCTATCCTGACGTCGAGCTGACCTGCTATCAGAGTAATGTCGAGGGCGAGCTCATCAACAAGCTGCAAGAGGTCGGCTTCGGCGGTGTTGACGGTGTGGTGCTCAATGCCGGTGCCTATACGCATACGTCGGTAGCCCTTCATGACTGCATCCGTTCGCTGACGGTTCCCGTCGTGGAGGTGCATATCTCGAATGTGCATCGGCGCGAGGAATTCCGACATCATTCGCTCATCAGCAGTGCCTGCCGGGGCGTCATCTGCGGCTTCGGCATGGACTCCTATCGTCTGGGTATAGAAAGCTTTAGAAGTAAGGCGTGTGGAGCTGAATGACTATGTGGAGAAGTTTACCGCTGCCGAGCCCGACTATCTCTATCGGCTTTGGCGGGCGACGAACGTGCAGACGGTGCATGGGCGCATGGCCAGCGGACATGTGCAGGGACGGCTGCTGAAACTGCTGGTCACGATGATACGTCCCCGGCGCATCCTTGAAGTCGGGACGTTCAGCGGATATTCGGCACTGTCGATGGCAGAGGGCCTGGCGGAGGGCGGCGAACTATACACCTTCGAAATCAACGACGAGATGGAGGACTTCGCCCGCGAATGGATGGAAGGGTCTCCCTACGGCAACCGCATCCATTTCATCATCGGCGATGCCACGGTGGAAGCCCCTCGACTGGGCCTGACCTTCGACATGATGTTCATCGATGGCGACAAGCGCACCTATACCGAAACCTACGAGGCGCTGCTGCCTTTGCTCAACGACGGTGGTTACCTTTTGGCTGACAACACGCTGTGGGACGGCCACGTCGTCGACTCTTCCTATGACCACGATGCGCAGACCCTCGGCATCCGCCGTTTCAACGAGCATGTGGCACAAGACCCTCGCGTAGAGCAAGTCATTCTGCCTCTCCGCGACGGGCTGACGATTATGAGGAAGAACCCCAAAGAATAAAAAACAATAAACAAATACTCCCCATGCCATGAGAAGTGGCAGGGGAACAGGTCTTTTTTATGAAGAAACAACTAATCCTGACTTTACTGTGCCTTCTCATGGGCACTGCCGACCTGCCGGCACAAGGCGGCACGGGCGTCTATGCGGGCGGCCATATCCGTCGTGCACGTCCCAACACCATCAAAACCCTTCGTAATTCCGGTTTTACATACGTCATTCTCTTCAATGTCCATGTCGATGCCGACGGCACACTGATGGTGGACAATGGCGGAGAGGCTGGCGGCATCATCTGCCGGAATGGTGAATACATCTTCAACAAGGTTCAACCCTACTATGCAGCGGACATCAGAGACCTGAAAACCGCGCCCACCAGCATCGAACGCATTGAGATCTGTATCGGCGGATGGGGTAACGACTCTTACAACCATATCCGGGACCTGATCAATAAAGAAGGCACTGGCGAGGAAACCATCCTCTATCGCAACTTCAAGGCATTAAAAGAGGCAATCCCCGAAATAGAAGCTGTAAACAACGACGACGAGCAGTGTTATGATGCCTCGACGGCCGTGAAGTTCCATGCCATGATGTTTGATTTGGGCTACAAGACCACGGTGGCACCCTATACGAACAAGAGTTTCTGGAATAGCCTTGTCACTCAGCTCAATCGCCAGCGTTCCGGAGCCTGCGACCGTGTGCTCATACAGTGCTATGACGGCGGAGCCTACAATAATCCGTCGGACTGGAAGCTCGGCGACCTGCCTGTTCATGCCGGTCGCACCAACTATCAGACCGACATGGAGACCTCTCTCAGCCAGATGAAGTCGTGGAAGAGCAATAATGGTGTCGTGGGCGCTTTTGTATGGGTCTATAATGACGAAACATGGAACCTGCACAACTGGGCAACGGCCATGAACCGTATCTACCCCTCGAAAACAGTGACAAGCCGACAGACCGCCGTAACAGTCTATAGTGAGGTCGACTACGGTGGCTATAGCGTCGCACTGCCCGAAGGCTCCTACCATCTGGCTGACCTCGCAGCCTATGGCGTCACACAGAAAGACATCGAGTCGATAAAAGTGCGTGAAGGCTATCAGATACAGTTGTTTATCAACGATGAACTGAGGGGAACGGCATCCAGTTCGGTCACGTTCACGGCGTCGAGCCCTGACCTCTCCTATGTCTATAACGGACGAGACCGCAACTATCGCAACCGTGCCGTATCACTCATCATCTCAAAGGTTGATGAAAGTGGCGTGTCACCCGTCAAGACTGACGATATGGAACCTTCCGTCATCTATAACTTGCAGGGACAGCGTATCGGTGAGCCCACATCAGGACAAGTATATATATATAAAGGCAAAAAAATAGCCCCACGGGGACCCATCTCGGAATGGAGTCTCGGTGCGGCCCAAAAATAGAATTATGCAAGAAACAAGACAGAACAAGATTGCCCGGATGCTCCAGAAGGAGCTGAGTCTCATTTTCCAAAGTCAGACCCGCATGATGCATGGTGTGATGGTCAGTGTAACGCGCACCAAGGTCAGTCCTGACCTCAGTGTCTGCACAGCCTATCTGAGCGTGTTCCCCTCGGAAAAGGCCACGGAGATTCTTGAGAACGTCAATGCCAGTCAGAAGACCATTCGCTATGAACTCGGCACCCGTATTCGTAACCAGGTGCGTATCATCCCCGAGTTGCGCTTCTTTGTCGATGACTCCCTCGACTACATCGACCGCATTGATGAACTGTTGAAGAAGTAACAAACGTTTTCGTTAAGCCAAAAGAGCAGACCAAGCTTGCTTGATGTCTGCCTTGGCGAGAACCGATGGAGCAGCGAGGGCAATGCAAACTTGTTTGCACATTGCCGAGTCGCGACAGAGGAAGACAAAGTCAAAAGGTCGGATGAAATACAACTTTCCATTCTATATAGCACGGCGTTATCTCTTCTCGAAGAAGTCGACCAATGCCATTAACGTCATCTCAGCCATTTCAATGATTGGGGTGGCGGTGGCGACAATGGCGATGATCATCGTGCTCAGCGTCTTCAATGGCTTCAGCGACTTGGTAGGCTCGCTCTTCACCAACTTCGACCCTCAGCTGAAGGTGATACCCACCGAGGGTAAGACGGTCGCCGCCGACGACCCCGTGCTGGCTGCAATACGCCAATGGCCCGAAGTGCTCATCGCCACCGATTGTGTGGAGGATATGGCATTGGCAGTCTATGAAGACAAACAGCAGATGGTCACCGTGATGGGCGTCGACGACAATTTCAAGAAGCTAACCCACATTGATAACATCCTCTATGGCGACGGGCAGTTTGAACTTCACGATGGTGACTTGCAGTATGGCATCGCCGGCTACCGACTGGCACAAGACCTCGGAATGCTGGCCCATTGGGGCGAGTGGCTCCGCATCTATGCCCCCCAGCGTGAGGGTCAGCTCGATATGTCGAACCCTTCGTCGGGATTTGTCGTCGACTCCCTGTTGTCGCCAGGTTGTGTGTTTGCCGTCAACCAAAGCCGCTATGACAGCGACCATGTCATTACGTCGGTGGCTTTTGCCCGCAGGCTTTTCGACTTGCAGGGGCGTGTGTCGTCGCTCATGTTGAAGCTGAAAGACCCCAGTCAGGTCACCACGGTTAAGAAAAAAATAACCCAACTGGCAGCGGGACGTTTTCGTGCCCTCGACCGCTATGAGCAGCAGGACGACACCTTCCGCATCATGCAGATAGAGAAGTTCATCGCCTACATCTTCCTGACGTTCATCCTCATCGTGGCATGTTTCAATATCATCGGGTCGCTTTCGATGCTCATCATCGAGAAGAAGGATGACGTGCAGACCCTGCGCAATATGGGAACCACCGACCGTCAGATAGCACAGATTTTTATGTTTGAAGGCCGGATGATAGCTGTCATCGGTGCCGTCGTGGGACTGCTGATGGGACTCCTGCTCTGTTGGGTGCAGATAGAGTTTGGCATCGTCAAGCTGGGTAGCAGCTCTGGCTCTTTCATTGTCGAGGCTTATCCCGTCAGTGTCAGTTTCCTCGATGTCCTTTTGGTCTTTGCTACCGTTGTCGCAGTCGGTTGGCTGTCCGTCTGGTATCCAGTCCGTTACCTTTCCCGCCGCCTGCTTGTTTAGGAGTCGGTGGCTTAGAGGGTTTATTCGTTTCTAAACCAGCAAACGGCCAAATAAAGATGAATAATTCTTAATTTATTTTGTGTTGTCTGCTTTTTGCAGTATCTTTGTACCCATCATGAAGGAATTCATACAGGTGTTAAGGCGTTTTGTCCCGCCCTATAAAAAGTATCTGGTGCTGTCGGTGGTGTTCAATATACTGTCGGCAGTGCTCAATATTTTCTCTTTTGCCACTCTCGTTCCGATGCTGAACATCCTCTTTCAGACAGGTGAAACAGAGAAGGCCACAGAGTTGATGTCATGGGATTGGAACCATGTGCAGGAGGTATTGCTGAACAACATGAACTACTATGTCAACGTCCTCATTGACACGACGGGAGCCACGACGGCCTTGCTTGTCATTGGCATCGTGCTGACCTTCATGACGTTTCTCAAGACCGGGGCATATTTCCTCTCTTCAGCCACCATTATTCCTATACGGACCGGTGTGGTCCGGGATATCCGTAACCAGCTCTATAAGAAAATCACTTCCCTCTCCATGGGCTTCTTTTCTGAAGAGCGCAAGGGCGACATCATTGCCCGTATGAGCGGCGATGTGCAGGAAGTGGAGAACTCCATCATGGCCAGTCTTGACATGTTGTTCAAAAATCCCATCCTCATCCTTGTCTATTTCTCAATGCTCATCTTCCTGTCGTGGCAACTGACCCTGTTCACAATCCTTTTTGTGCCTGTCTTTGGCTGGTTCATGGGGTTCGTGGGTCGAAAGCTGAAGGCAAAGAGCATCAAGGCACAGGCGTTATGGAGTGATACGATGAGTCAGGTGGAAGAGACGCTGGGCGGCCTGCGCATCATCAAGGCCTTCTGTGCCGAAGAGAAGATGAACGACCGTTTCGACCGTATCAATACCGACTATCGCAACCAAATCATGCGTGTCAACATACGGCAGCAGATGGCACATCCAATGTCGGAGTTTCTGGGGACGGTAATGATTGTCGTTGTGATGTGGTTTGGCGGGATGCTCGTCTTGAGCAGCCATTCCCTCGACGGCTCGCTCTTTATCTATTACATGGTCATCCTATACAGCATCATCCAGCCTTTGAAGGAGTTCTCGAAAGCCGGCTACAGCATACCGAAGGGCCTGGCTTCGATGGAGCGTATCGATAAAATCCTTCAGGCGGAGATTACCATACAAGATCCGGAAAACCCCGTGCACATCCAGTCGTTCGAACATCAAATAGAGTTCCGCCATGTGTCGTTTAAGTATGCCGACAAATGGGTGCTGCAGGACATCAACCTCATCGTGCCGAAAGGTAAGACCATCGCCCTGGTCGGTCAGAGTGGCAGTGGTAAGTCGACACTCGTCGACCTTATTCCCCGTTACTATGACGTTCAGGAAGGTGAAGTGCTCATTGATGGCATCAACGTGAAAGACATTGGTGTCCACGACCTGCGCCAACTCATCGGCAATGTCAACCAGGAAGCCATTCTCTTCAACGACACCTTCTATAATAACATCACCTTTGGTGGCGAGAAAGGGTCGGTAGAAGAAGCTGCCCGAATTGCCAATGCCTATGATTTCATCATGGCTTCCGAGCAAGGCTTCGACACAAACATCGGTGACCGTGGCAGTCGTCTGTCAGGCGGTCAGCGCCAGCGCGTCAGCATAGCCCGCGCCATCCTGAAGAATCCACCCATACTTATTCTGGACGAAGCCACTTCGGCCCTTGACACCGAGAGTGAGCGTCTGGTCCAGGATGCCTTGGAACGGCTGATGAAGACACGCACTACGGTCGCCATAGCCCACCGACTCTCTACCATCCGCAATGCCGACGTCATCTATGTCCTTCACGAAGGGCGTATCGTAGAAAGCGGTACCCACGAAGAACTCATTGCCCAGGAAGGATACTATAAGAAGCTGCACGACATGCAACAGATATGAAAAAAAACTTCACCATACTGCATACCTCCTTGGGGCCGGTCATAGCGTTGTTGCTCAACCTGCTGATAGCTTTTGCGCTTTATTTCGTGGCCCGTGTAGAGTTTCTGTCAGAAAACCTCGGTCTCTTTGCCGACAGCGACTTTTCCATTCAAAACCTATTGACGATGGGGTACGGTGGCTTCATGTTCGACCGCACCGCCATCCTCTATACCAATATGATATGGATGTTGCTGATGCTCTTTCCTTGGCATGGGAAGGAGACGCGCCTCTACCATCAGTCCTGCAAGTGGCTTTTCGTCATCGTCAACAGCATCACGCTGGTCGTCAACCTCTGTGACTCCGTTTATTTTCCCTTTACTCTTCGCCGCACAACGACGAGTGTCTTCCGTGAGTTCTCGGGCGAGAGCAACCTCGGTGGCATCTTTCTCACGGAGTTTGTCCGCCATTGGTATCTGGTATTGTTGGCCGTTGTCCTTATCGTTCTGACTTGGAAACTCTATGTCATGCCAAGGACCGAACGGAAGTCCTATCGGACCCTCCGACGTCAGGTCACCTTTGCCGGCCTTCAGCTGTTATTCCTTTTGGCAGCGATACCTCTGGTCATCGGTGGCATCCGCGGAGGCCTGAGCACCGGCATCCGCCCCATCACCATCAACAATGCCAACCAGTATGTGCAGCGGCCTTCCGAGTGCGCCATCGTGCTCAATACACCCTTTGCTCTTATCAGGACCATCGGCAAGAGTGTCTTTCAGGTTCCACCTTATTATAATAATATAGAGGAAGCAGCAGAGGTCTTCAATCCTATGCATGGCAATAGCGTACGTTGCGACACCGTCGCAACATACGGTGCGGACAAAGGCGGTTTGGGAAGGCCCAACATTGTCGTGCTCATCGTGGAGAGCTTCGGACGCGAATATATCGGGGCCTTGAACAAAGACTTGGACGGCGGTCATTATCAAGGCTACACACCGAATGTAGACCGCCTCATCGGCGAAAGCCTCACCTTCCGCCACTCTTTTGCCAACGGAAAGAAATCTATCGACGGTATGCCCTCCGTGCTCTGCAGCATACCGATGTTCATCGAACCTTTTGTCTTGACGCCTTCGTCCATGAACACCTATACGGGCATAGCAGGACTACTGTCCGGAGAAGGCTATCATACAGCCTTCTTCCACGGTGCCAACCGAGGTTCGATGGGTTTTCTGGCCTTTGCCAATAAGATTGGGTTTAAGGATTATTTCGGCCGTCAGGACTACGAAGCCGACCCCCGTTTCGGCGGACCAAAAGATTTCGACACCCATTGGGGTATCTGGGATGAACCGTTCCTTCAGTATTACTGTGCGAAGATGTCGGAGATGCCAGAGCCTTTCATGACCGCTCTCTTCACCGTTTCCTCCCATCATCCCTTCGTCGTGCCTGACGAATACAAGAACGTCTTCAAAGAGGGTGAGCTGCCCATCCATAAGTGCATCCGCTATACCGACATGGCCATTGGCCGTTTCTTCGAAGAGGCGAGGAAGCAGCCCTGGTATGCCAACACAGTCTTTGTGCTCACCAGCGACCATACCAACCAGACCTGCCATGATGAATTCCGCTCAGACATCGGCACCTTCTCGGCTCCCATCATCATCTTCGACCCCAGCGGCCGACTGCCCCGAGGAATGAGCGAAAGCGTAGCCCAACAGATTGACATCATGCCGACGTTGCTTGGCCTGTCAGGCTACGACAAGCCCTACATGGCCTTTGGCATCGACTTGTTGAATACACCCGCCGAAGAAACCTTTGCCGTGAATTATCTCAACGGCACCTATCAGTATGTCAAGAAAGGTTATGTCCTGCAGTTTGACGGTAATGAGACGAAAGCCGTCTATAGTGTCGACGACCGTACGATGCAGCACAACCTCATCGGGACGGTGGCCGAACAGGAACAGATGGAACGCGAGCTCAAGGCCATTATCTATCAGTATATGTATCGCATGGTGAACGATCAACTCCTATGAATATCCTCTATCATCTCCTCTATACCCTTTGGTATGCCGTATCCCTGCTGCCATTGCGTATGCTCTACATACTGAGTGACGTGGCCAGTGTGCTCGTGTGGGCCATTGGCTATCGGAGAAAGGTGGTGAGGACCAATCTTGCGACTTCCTTTCCCGAAAAGGACAAACAGGAACTGCGAAGGCTGGAGCATGGGTTTTACCGATACCTTTGCGATTATTTTGTCGAGACCCTCAAGCTGACGTCAATGAGCGAAGAGCAATTGCGTCGCCGCATGGTTATTACAGTCGGTGACGACCTGCTGCGTATTCTCAACAGTGGCCGTTCTTGTGCCGTTTACCTTGGGCACTACGGCAACTGGGAATGGCTGACATCGTTACCTTATTGGGTCCCTTCCCATGTGCAGAGCGGACAGGTCTATCATCCACTCGAGAACAAGGCCACAGACCGTCTGTTCGTGAAGATCAGACAGATGCATGGCTCGAAGTGCATAGCGATGAACGACACCCTGCGCGAGATTGTCAAGTTCCATCAGAAAGGCCAGGTCGTGTGCATAGGTTATATCTCCGACCAGTGTCCCCACTGGGTCAACATTCACCATTGGCTTGACTTCCTCCATCATGACACGCCGGTGCTGACGGGAGTCGAGCGCATCGCAAGAAAGGTCGACCACGCGGTTTTCTATGGAGATATGCGGCGCATTCGCCGAGGTTACTATACCTGCGAACTGCACTTGATGAGCGAACATCCTGCCGACACCCGGAAATGGGAACTGACCGACCGCTACTTTGCAGAACTCGAAAAGACCATCCGGCGGGCTCCGCAATACTATCTGTGGAGTCACAACCGATGGAAACGGACGCGAGAGAAGTTCAACCGGCGGTTCATCTACCGTGACGGAAAAGTCATCAGGAAAAGTTGAAAAAGGTAAAACAATGTCCTTATGTCTAAGAATATGTCCTTATGTCTAAAGAAAGGAAAGAAGAATGAAGATAGGCTTTGATGCAAAACGAATCGTAAGGAACCACACTGGTCTTGGCAGCTATAGCCGTACGCTTGTCAATGCCCTTGCAGCCCTTGACACCGACGACGAGCTGTTGCTCTATGCCCCAGACGAAGGCGACCCGCAGCTTCGCCGGCAGATAGAGCCACGACACAACGTTCGCTTTGTCTATCCTTCCCGTCCACTTCCCTTCGGCGGGAAGCTCGGCATGGCAGCCCGTTGGCGCGAGAAGACTATCGTAGAGCAACTCAAGGCCGACGGCATAGAACTCTATCACGGTCTTTCCGGCGAACTGCCCGCAGGACTCAAGGAGTCGGGCATTCGCAGCATCGTCACCATTCACGACCTCATCTTCCTGCGCCATCCCGAGTATTATCATTGGTGGGACACCCTGCTCTACAGGCAAAAGTTCCTGCGCACCCTGAAAGAAGCCGACCGCATCGTGGCCATCAGTGAGTGTACGAAGCGGGACATCCTTCACTATGGACACTTCCCCGAAGACCGCATCGACATCATCTATCAGAGCTGCAGCACCCGCTTCGCCCATCCTGCCGACGAGCACATCAGCCAGCGTGTCCACGCCGAATATGACCTTCCTGCCCATTATATTCTCAGCGTAGGCACCATTGAAGAGCGCAAGAACATCCTTTTGGCAGTCAAAGCCCTTCGCCACCTGCCCGCCGACCTTTCGCTCGTTGTGCTTGGCCGACCGACGAAATATCTGGATAAGGTGCGACGTTACATTGCCGAACAGCAGTTAGACCATCGTGTGCGCTTCCTTCACGGCGTGCCCAACGATGCCCTTCCCGCCATCTATCAGATGGCAGCCGCCTTTGTCTATCCTTCGCGTTACGAGGGCTTCGGCATTCCCATCATCGAGGCCATCCAAAGCGGCCTGCCCGTCGTGGCAGCCAAAGGCTCGTGCCTGGAGGAAGCCGGTGGTCCGGCGAGCCTCTATGTAGACCCCGACGACGACCGTGCCCTTGCCGAAGCTTTGCTGACGGCGCTTGCCGAAAGCGACAGTCGTGTGGCGGCCAGCCGCGACTACGTCCGCCGATTTGAAAACAGCGACGTAGCCCGGCAGATGATGGATGAATACCGTTTGTTATGAACCGATTTTGTTTTTAACGGAGATTAACATCCCTCTTTTTGCCAGTTGATGTCTTTTTAATAAATTTGCAAGCACAAGAATACTATAACACAAAAAACATTATGAACGGAGATGAAAAGAAACATATCAGCCGACGCGAGTTTATGACGCGGCTGGGTATGTCAGTCGGTCTTGCCGGTCTGATGCCTTATGAGGCAGTGGCAAAGACCATCGGAGCCCCTCTGAAGGGTCTGCATGTGGCCCCTGCCGCCATGCCTCTTCAGCCGTCAGCAGTAGGGGAGGGCGGCATGACATACCGTACGACCCCCAACACCGACGACCGTGTGAGCCTGATGGGTTTTGGCATGATGCGTCTGCCGCGCGACGGCAAGAACATCAACCAGGAAAAGACGAACGAACTGGTGGACTACGCCATCGAACATGGCATCAACTACTTCGACACCGCACCTGCCTACGGCGACTCGGAGGTGGCAACAGGTATCGCCCTGAAGCGCCATCCGCGCGACAAATTCTTTATCGCCACCAAGATGTCGAACCAACACGGCGACCACTCGCTCGAAGCCGGCAAGGCGATGTTTGAACGCTCCCTGCAGCGCCTGCAGGTCGACTATGTCGACTATTACCTGCTGCACAGCATCGGACAGAGCGGCATGAAAGACTTCAATCCCCGTTTCATCGACAACGGCCTCTTGGACTACCTCCTGGAAGAACGCGAGAAGGGCCGCATCCGCAACCTGGGATTCTCCTATCATGGCAATGTGGAAGTGTTCGACTGGCTTGTCGACCACGATGCCGACTACAACTGGGACTTCTGTCAGATAGAGCTCAACTACGTCGACTGGCGTCATGCCTCGATGGGCGGAGGATGGAAGAAAGATGCCGATGCAGAATATCTGTATAACAAGCTGTGGAAACTCAATATTCCGTCGGTCATCATGGAGCCGTTGCTCGGCGGAAAGCTTGGCGACCTGCCCAAGGAGATGAAGGAGCAGCTGCGCGCCGTGCATCCCGACGACAGTGATGCCCGTTGGGCCTTGCGTTGGATTGGCTCGCTGCCCGGTGTGCTGACCATTCTGAGCGGTATGAACCGGATGGACCATCTGAAGGAAAACATCGAGACCTGTTCGCCCCTCGTGCCGTGTACGGCGGAGGAGAAAGACCTCCTTGCCAGCATCGCCGACCAGATGTCGGGCTTCCCGACCGTTCCCTGCACCGCCTGCAACTACTGTATGCCTTGCCCCTATGGAGTAGACATTCCCGGTAATTTTGCCTTCTACAATCATGCCGTGAACAATCACGAACTGCCGCTGCCGGCCGTCACCGATACGGAGTATGCCAAACGCAAGAAGGCGTTCGCAAAAGCCTACCGCAAGGCATTTCCCAAAAAGGCACTCTCGTCGTCATGCATCAACTGCGAACAGTGTCTGCCCAAATGCCCGCAGCAGATACGCATCCCCAACCAAATGACAAGACTTGTAGAGTTGTTATAAGCCTGTCGTAGCAGCCGATAGACAGAGAACACCAGACGTTTGCAAAGTGGACGTCTGGTGTTCTCTTTTTGGTGACACCATTATCACACACAGATAACAGGATTATCACATTGAGATAATCCTGTTATCTGTGTGTGATAAGGGCATTACATGTTTGAGATAATACTTCCGATACTAAGAGATGGCATTGACGAAGCTTTGGAATGAGCGTGTCGAAAGCTAAGAAATGCCAGTGTATAAAGGGCTTGACGGCGATGAAGGGGCTGCGGTCGAAGAGCCCGGCAGCTACAGTTGTCCGGCTTCAATCTGTCGGACTATTTGTTCGATGAGGCGGTCGTCGCCTTCGGGGTCGTACTTCTTGGTCAGCGATGCTCCGTAGGCCCAGGCGAACGCCTGATAGAAGCCGGCCTTGATGGGACCGAGAAAGGCCTGTATGAGTTGATAGGAAGAAGAGTTGCATTCGCGGTGTATCAGCTTGATGAGAAGCTTTCCCTGTTGGAAAGTCAGCTTCTTCATGCGCGGAGTGTAACGCTCCTTGATATCTTTCTCTACCCGTTTCAGGTGGGCAGCCCGCTCTTTGTCGGAGGGCAGAGTCATGATGTATTCGTAGGTCTCGATGATAATCTGGTTGACCTCCTTGGCAATGGGCAGCGTCTTCTTGACGTTGTGCACCATACGGTCGTAGGCCTTCCGCTGCCGTTGGGTCTTAAAGACGGGCTCGGGAACGATGTATAGCGGCGAGAACTCTACATACTGTATGCTGTCGCCGTCAACCAGGGTCTTCGCTACTTTCAGCTGGGGCATTCCAGCCGTAGCGTCGTCACCGTTGACAATCTGGGCTTGGAGCGAGGTGGCAATGAACAGAAGAAGACACACAAGGAGGCTGTCTCTCCCGACGGGGAAAGACGCCTGTGGGCTTGCTGACTCATACCTTCTTCTGTTCATGTCCGAAAGGGTTATTTCTTCACGGTCTTTCTTCCGTTGGCAACGACGATGCCCTTGTAGCCTGGGGCGACACGCTGGCCTTGCAGGTTGTACGCAGGGTGGACGGGTTGCGACTCAGTGGCGACAGACAGTGTCGTGTCGATGCCCGTGTAGTCCTTGAGCTCTTTCCAGACGATGTCGGAACGGCGTTCTTCGCCGCCGCCCGTATAGACTGTCTGGACACCGATGCGGTTGATGACCGTCGGGTCGGTGTTGAGGTACACTTTGCGCGTGTGCTCGTCGAGGTAGACGATGTCGTATCCCTGTTCGTCGTTGTCGATGAACAGATAGGGGATGACGGTCATGTCTTCTGTCAGGCGCTCAAAGCGGTCGGTGGTGAGTACGAAAGGCTGCACGTCTTGTTCGATGTCGGTATAGAACTGATAGCCCAGCTGCTCAGGGTCTATGAGGCCTCCATTGAGCGACCGGCCGTTGATGTTGACGGTGATGTAAGCACTCTTTTCATCTTCGCCGTTGAAGTCGGTGATGACAGGCCTTGACGGTACAGCAGGCACGTCGTTGAACTTTGTGAAGATGGGATTGTAATATTCCTGTGCGGTGAGGAAACTGGTCTTGTTGATGCTGATGCCCAATCCTGTCGAGGCCTCATCGAAGGTTCCTGTTGCGTCGTCGTAGTGCAGAGTGGCCTCAGGGAGCAACTCCCCCGTCACGGTGTCAAAGGCAATGAAGTAGAAGGGGTAGACGAGGCCGTAGCCGTCGTCGTAGGTTCCTAAGTACTGTGGCAGGTCGAAGGTGAGCCGGTCGCCGTCGATGTCGCCTTTTACCCACCCGTCGGGTGTCTGCGCGCCAAGTCCTTTGATATAGAGGCTGTTGTCGTGTCGGGCAACCTTGATGAACTTATTGGCACGCGCGAGGCTGTTGCTTCCCTGCGGATGATACTGATAGTTGACGATGTAGGTGGCGGGCTCCAGTCCCTCTGGCACGTCGACGAGGGCGTCTTCTGCGTTGGAAATGGTGACGCCGAGGTAATAGACGACATATACGAACTGGTCTTTCTCGGTGGTGATGAAGATGTAGTCTTTCGATGTCAGCGTTCCCTGTCCGTCGTCTTCGAATGTGAAGTCGCAGATGGTGTAGTTCCCGTCTATAATCCTTGCGCCGACCACATAGAACGGGGCTCCGTTATAGGTGCCGATAAACTGGCCGGAGGGGAAGGTGACGGTGTTGCCGTTCCGCGTGCCCTTGAGCCATCCCTTGGAAACGTAGGTAGTGATGCCTTGCAGATAGACGTCGTTGCCGTCTTCGCCGATATTGACATCAGTGGTGAGCTGTTCCCACTCGACGCCTCCGTACATCGACGTCGTCATCTTGAGCGTCGTTGTCTCGAGTCCGGGGGGGGGCGTAGAGAGCACCCCGTCGAAAGGCGTGTAGACCGATTCGTAGTCGCCGGTCCCTGTCCACTTTCCGTCGAGATCCATGAAGTCGCGGAAAGGCCTGTATACGGTACCGAGTATGCGTTGGCGGCTGGTTCCGTTGAGGATAATCTGGTCGCCGTCGACGGTATAGGTGATTTCTTTGGCTTCTTCGTCGGGGATGAAGGTGCCTTGCGCTTCATCGTAGTCGAGGACATTGAGGGTCAGAGCCATATCGAACGACTGGATGTAGTCAAGATATTGTCCCAACTGCAGTGTGATGGTCGTTCCGTCGGCAGACAGTGTTCCCTTGACCCATCGGTTGTAGGCATGTTCCGAGACAGGGTCTTCTATATAAACGACGTTGTCTTCGGCAAAGACAATCGACATCACTCCCGTCTGTGCGGTGGGGGTGGAAGTGTTCAGATTGTCGTCTTTGACGATATAGCCTGAACGGTTATAGATTTTCAGTTGCCCCTCGGGTTGCTCGGTGATGATGACCATATCATCCGGAGCTTTCTGCGGCTTGTCCTGTGCCAGCGACATCAGGGCGACCATCAGGAAGAGTAGCATCAGAACGGGTCTTCTCATAGTAGTTTTCATCTCTTTCTTGTATAAAGTAATAACAATCAGTCGTTCTCTCTTTAAAGCAGTTTCGGCAGTTCATAGAGTTTCATGCCGTTGCTGCCTTTGATGAGGATGGTCCTGCCATGGGGACATTGGGCCTGCAACTGCTTTGTGACGTCTTCTGTCGTGGCAAAACGGTGCAGGGCGGTTCGTGTCTTTCCAAACTCTTCGCCGACGAGCCATACTTCGCCGAGGCTGTCCTGACGAGCTTCGATGAAGTCGACAATCTTCTGGTGTTCCTCCCTACTGGCAGGACCCAGTTCGCGCATGTCGCCTAAGATGGCCATCTTGTTGCGGGCCTCCATGCCGGCAAAGCTCTCAAGGGCTGTTCGCATGGATGTAGGGTTGGCATTATAGGCATCGACGATGAGACTGTTGTGTGAGGTTCTCAGAAACTGTGAACGGTTGTTGGTCGGGGTATAGTTCTCAAGGGCATGGACAATCTTCCCGATGTTGACTCCGAAATGAAGGCCGACGGTGGCGGCGGCAAGGGCATTCGGAAGGTTATAGCTGCCGATGAGGTGGGTATGGATGGTGTGGCCTTCCCATTCGAAGACAAGGAAGGGGTCGCATCTGAGCACATGTCCTTCGGTATAGGGAATACATGCGCTGACGTTGCGTTGACGGGCCATTTCCTTCAAGTCTTCATCGCTGCCGTTGAGGAAGACGGTGCCGTTGTTCGTGGAAAGGAAGTCGTAGAGCTCGCCCTTCGTCTTCTTGACACCTTCGAAAGAACCAAAGCCTTCAAGATGGGCCCGCCCGACATTCGTGATGAGACCATAGGTGGGTTCGACGGTTTCGACCAGTGTCTTGATGTCGCCGGGATGGCTGGCACCCATCTCAATGACAGCAATCTCATGCTCAGGTTGCAAGCGGAAGAGTGTCTTTGGAACACCCACGTCGTTGTTGAAGTTTCCTTCGGTTGCCAACACATTATATTTCTCGCGCAAGACAGCCGCCACCAGTTCCTTCGTCGTGGTCTTTCCGTTCGTGCCGGTGATGGCAATGACGGGAATGCTGAACTGTCGGCGGTGTTCGCGGGCGAGGTCCTTGAAAGTCTGAAGGGTGTCGGCAACTTTTATGAATGAGTCATTCTCATCGGGAGTTTCATCTTCTTCCACGATGGCATAGCTGCAACCTTTTTTCAGGGCATCCCCGGCAAAGAGGTTTCCGTTGAAGGAGGTTCCCTTCAAAGCCAGGAAGATGCTTCCTTGCGGACAGTTGCGGCTGTCGGTAGTGATACAGGGGTGTGCCTTAAATAATTGGTAAAGCTCTTTGATATCCATCTTATTCTAATTTCTTTGGGAATGCAAAAATAACGATAAACTTTCAAAAAAAGCAAAATGCCTCTTTATTATTTCATTTTTTTAATTACCTTTGCATATAAATATAAAAAATGTGATGAAAAAACTGCTAATCGTTTCATTGTTGGCTGCCGCTGTAGAAGTAGCCGCACAGACTGGAAACTCCTCAGAACCCGTAGCCTATGTGGGTGGCGAGATTTGTAATCCGAGACTTCATGAAGGAGGCTTCCGTTATGCCATAGGAACCGAGAATATACAAGTGCTCAGAGCCAATCGGACGCATCCGGAATGGGCCGAAGGTACTGGCTTTACCTATAACCACGCGCCCAACCTGACTTATTGGAACGGAAAGTTTTATCTTGAATACCTCACCAGTCCCGCTGACGAACATGAACCGCCGGGAATGTCGTTGCTGGCGACATCGGAAGACGGTCGCACATGGAACCGGCCTGTCGTGGCTTTCCCGGCATATGAACCTCCCAAGGGCATAACACCGCCGGAAGGCTACACCGGCTATATGATGCATCAGCGTATGGGTTTCTATACCGCCCCTAACGGCCGGCTGTTGCTGTTGGGCTTCTATGGCCATTCTGGCGATCCCTTCGGAAAAGGTGGCATCGGCAGGGTGGTCAGGGAGATAAAGGCCAACGGTACCATGGGACCCATCTATTTCATACGTTATTCTTCCCATACATCGTGGAACGAGAGCAATACGTCTTTGCCTTTCTATACGAAATCGAAAGACAAAGGGTTTCGTGAGGCTTGCGATGCCTTGCTGAAAGATCGTCTGAAGACGTTACAGTGGCTTGACGAAGACCGCGGACTCGACGGTTTCTATACGCTGAAAGACTCTGTGAATACGGTTCAGGCAACCAACTACTATCATCGGAAGGACGGAAAGACGGTGGCATTATGGAAGTGGTCGTATGCTGCCCTGAGCGATGATGAGGGAGCCTCATGGTCGGCACCCGTAAGATGTCCGACTCTCATTATGGCTGGCGGTAAACAATGGGGACAACGCACCCGGGACGGACGCTATGCCATCAGCTATAATCCCATTGAGACACAGCCCTATCGCTATCCGCTCATCATCATCACCAGCGACGATGGCATCACCTTCGATTCTCTCGGCATCGTCCATGGGGAAGTGCCTCCGCGTCGTTTCTTTGGCATCAACAAAGACTTCGGACCTTGTTACGTCAGAGGTATTACTGAAGGCGAACAGCAGCCAGAGGATTATAATATGTGGCTCACTTACAGTGTGAACAAGGAAGACATCTGGGTCAGCCGGGTGCCCCTGCCCGTCAGGACGACTTGGGACGGACCCGTTCATGATGACCTGACGAAACTACCTTCTCAGTCGCCGGTTCCCGATTGGAATGTCTATCGGTCGCAGTGGGCGCCGGTCTACATCGGTGATAACGGTGAAGGCCTTTGGATGAAGGACGGCGACCGCTACGACTATGCCCGCGTCATCCGAGTCTTTGAGGAGACCGCCTGTCCGCGCCTGAGCCTTTATATGGTTGTAGAACAGGAACAGGACGAAGCCTTTGAAGTGGACCTGACCGACCGTCACGGCACAAGAGCCTTAAGCCTGACTCTGCATAAGGGTATCATCGAGGCTCAATATGAAGATGGACATAGAATAAACGTGGGAAGCTATACCATTGGAAGGCCTTTCTATATTGATGTTTCGGCAGATACGGCATCGGGCTATGCCACCGTCAACCGGTCGGCTTGTCCGTTGATGCACAGCGTGAAGTCGATGGAACGGCTGAGTCTTCGAACTGGAGCCTATCGTAACCTTCCCGACCGACAGACACCCAACCAAGACCGCCAGACACCACTGGCTCTATGTGACGAGCCTTGTCAGGAGTCGGCCTATCGCATTCTTTCGCTCAAGACGTTCCCTTCTTCCGGTGAGTGAAGAACGACGAATGCCAATATCGTCTATAGGAAAGTTTTTTTTCAACCTTATAGTCTTTTTCCTCATAAAAAATAATGCACTTTGGAAAAATATGACTATATTTGCACGCGAATAGAAACTGTTACCAGAGGTGACACGATGCAAATGATGCAGACCATCAATGTCAGAGGCCGGCTGATGAGCTTGGACAAGCCCGTCGTCATGGGAATACTGAATGCTACGCCCGACTCCTTCTTTGAGGGCAGTCGGGTGATGGCGGAGCATGAGATAGCCCGTCGTGCCAATCAGATTGTTGAGGAAGGCGGCACTATTATTGATGTCGGAGCTTTCTCGACAAGACCTGGTGCCCAGGAAGTGACGGAAGCAGAGGAATCCGAAAGACTTGAGCGGGCTTTGCGCATCGTTCGGCGTGAGCAACCGCAAGTGGCCGTCTCGGTCGATACCTTTCGCCCCCGGGTGGCACGCCGATGCATAGAAGAATGGGGTGCCGACATCATCAACGATGTCTCAGAAGGTGGTCAGACGGGCATCGTCAATACACCTATCCATGAAGAAGAACGCATGTTCGATGTAGTGGCCGACCTGCATGTGCCCTATATATTAATGTCTGTACAGCCTGCGATGGAAAAGATGCTGCTGGCTTTCTGCCGTGAACTGCAGGAGTTGCATTCGTTAGGCGTGAGCGATGTCATCGTCGATCCTGGCTTCGGCTTCGGAAAAACATTGGATGAAAACTATCGTGTGATGGCGGCATTGTCAGAGTTGCAAGCCCTCAGGCAGCCTATCCTTGTAGGAGTGTCTCGGAAAAGCATGATCTATCGGCTGTTCGACTCAACGCCGCAAGACGCTTTAAACGGTACGACGGCCCTTCATGTCATGGCCTTGCAAGCCGGTGCCCGACTACTCAGGGTCCATGATGTACGTCAGGCCGTCGAGACGGTGACGCTCTTTGAGAAAGTAGCCAACAGCTGATGAATAATGAAAGTAATATTGTCAATACGAAATAATGCCTTTTGAAATTGGAATAAAAGACCTGATAGATATATTGTTGGTCGCGATGATGCTCTACTATATCTATCGACTGATGAAAGAAAGCCGTTCGCTCAATGTCTTTATCGGCATCATGGTGTTCATCCTTGTCTGGCTCTTTGTCAGTCAGATTCTGGAGATGCGCCTGCTGGGCAGCATCATGGATAAATTGGTAAGTGTCGGAGTCATCGGACTTATCATTCTCTTTCAGGAAGAAATCCGAAAGTTCCTCTATTCGTTGGGAGCCCATCAGCGGTTCCGCTCCCTTACCCGGCTTTTTACATTGGGACATCATCGGGGAGAACCACAAGAAGACAAGGAGACCATCATGCCCATCGTCATGGCCTGCATGAGTATGGGAAAAGATAAAGTCGGCGCACTCATCGTCATCGAGCGGGCCATTGCCCTCGATGACATTGTCGACACAGGCGAGAACATTGACGCGAAGATATCGCAGCGTCTCATCGAAAACATCTTTTTTAAGAACTCGCCCCTTCACGACGGCGCAATGGTCATTTCGAAGAAACGCATCAAGGCAGCGGGATGTATCCTTCCCGTGAGTCACGACCTCGACATTCCTAAAGAACTCGGGTTGCGTCATCGTGCCGCCATGGGCATCTCTCAGGGTAGCGATGCCATTGCTATTGTCGTGAGCGAAGAGACCGGCCGCATCAGCGTTGCAGCCAAGGGAGAGTTCCATCTGCGCCTTTCTGCCGAAGAACTGGAAAGTCTGTTGGCGCGTGAAATTACAATCTGACGGTTGAAAAATAAGAATAAAGCCTAAAAATAAATCCTTAAAAAACAACTAACCATGCGAAAGTCAATTATTCTAACAGTTTTGATGACAGTGGCATTTGTCATCGGTGCCAATGCACAGTCTTATCAGGAGGTGCGCGACACTATCTACGCCGCTAATGTTTGCATAGAAGACTTGGGAAACAACTTTGTCGAGAACACCGACCGTCCCGAGTATGCCAAGAATGGCAAGCTGAAGAAAAGACCCAGCAACCGTTATGGTGAGTACGAGTGGGTCTATTACATCTCATGGCCGTCGAAGACCCGCACTTTGGCCTACTATCTGCACATTCCAGAGGGCCACTGTCGTGCCGACATGCTGATTTCCACGAAATCGGGCAAGACCGCAACCATCCATGCCAAATTGAGCGACCCGCTTGAGCAGAAGACACTCAGGAGTTGGGATATCAACATAACAGAGCCGGGCACCAAGCGAACCATTGAATGTATGTCCGATATAGAGATTGAGCGCGACGGATGGTACCGTCTGGAGTTCATCAGCGATGAGGGCGATGAGGCACTGGGACGTTTCGAGTATCTGCTCTTCCAGCGTGAATCGAAGAAAGTCATCTGCACCCCTCGCATCTATAGTGCCCTTGCCACCTATCTCAATTCTTGGCGCACGACGAACGAAGAGGCTCCCACGGGCGCATCGTTCGACTGTGTCTACCTTGAGGTGCAGGCGCCCGAAGACTATGAGAGTATCAACTCCTACATCTCTACCATGAACCTTCTGGGGGGCTATCTCGGTATTCAGTCGTGCCTGAACCAGAGTATCACTCCCCGCAACTATTTCAAGAACTTCTGGCATAATGTCATCTTCTCCATGTGGGACAACGGCGATGTCGACAAGACTCCCTATCTTCCCGACTATCTGCGTTCGGGTGGCATTGACAAGCATCCGAAGGTCAAGTTCAACCGGTTTGGCAACGAAGGCACCGGCATACAGGCCATGAAGGGCGAAGGCGACTGGTGGCAGCCCGGCAAATGGGTGCAGATGCTCTTCACCTGCCGTCCCGAGGACATCACGGTGGACATTGAAGACGAGAACGGCAACCCGAAGACCATTGTCTATAACAATACGCTGGTGTCTCTTTGGTATAAGATGGCTGATGAGGATGAGTGGACCTATCAGGCTACGCTCCGTAAGAGTGGCACGGGCAATTATGTCGACACATGGGGAGCCTTCCTCGAAAACTGGGTGCCGACAGCCGGACAATACGAGCGCCGCGCCCTGTTCCGCAACTGTTATCTGCACTCCATCGCATCGAACAAATGGTACAACTGCAACCGTACGACCAGCGGATATTATTACGACCCGAACCGACTCCGTTCCGACCTTCGTGACCGTCGTGTCGACATGGACTTCGGTGTCTACGATGAAGAGCAGACCACTTTCTACATGTCGGCCGGAGGATACTTCAAGGAACACGACGGCGTGAACCGTACCTATACCATCCCCCTGGCAACCGACCAAAGTTGTGTCGACACCATCGACCTCAGCCGTATGCACCGACGCGTTGAGGAAGCCATCCGCCACAATGAAGGCTCTGTCATCTTACAGCGTCTCAATAGCGATCCTACCATTGAGGGTATGCGCAAGCTGGCTGAAGAAAAACTCAATGGGGCTGACCAGTTCAATGGCTACCGCTCGGAAGACCTTCAGGAACTGAAGGCACTCTATGCTGATGAGAATACGTCAACAGACCAGTGGCGCAAAGCACTCACCGACCTTGCCGACAACTGCCTGCCGCTGAAGTATAGTTCGGTGCTCCGCATGGAAAACATCGGTTCCTACCGTGCCTATCAACTCAGCAATGCCTCGGGCGGAGGCATTGTCATGGGTACGGAAACCGACGGTGTGAAGACACTTCGTGTGGCAGGCTCTACCTCTCGTAATGCCACCGAGGAGAGCAAGGAAATCGTTCCCGTCACAGATACGAATGCCAACTGGGTCATCATCCGCCGCGACCGGGGAACGGATTATTATCTCTATAACATCGGGCTCCACAAGTTCCTCGACCTCGACAAGCCGACGTTGCTCAACGAAGTGGCCATACCGCTGGAGATTGCGAAGGTTTCCAACGGCTTCACCTTCAAGCAGAACGGCAACTACCTTTCAATAACCCCCAGTTCGGCAACGGCTCCCGTTGGCAAGTCCCGCTCGCAATCGAGCAGCACCGTCTTCGAGTTGTTCGACAATATAACGATGCAACCCGACGACGCCTTCATCAATGAGATTATTGAGAAGACAGAGAACTCAGCCAAATATGTTGAGCTTCTCAATGAGATTCATCAGATACTCGACCTGCCAGCCGGCGTGGTCGGAAGCGTAGCCGATGCCGATCAGCTGGCTCAGTTGCAGCAGGCCTACGATGAGTCGACCCTCAGTTACGACGACCTTTCAAAGCTTCTGAACAGTGTCGAGCGTGTTCCTTTCGAACCTGCCACCACCCTCTATCGTGTGCGTTCGGCCGGTAGAAACTATCAGAACCGCCCCTATCTGACTGCTGACAATGCCAAGACGCTCACCGTGAAAGCCGCAGCCGATGCTGACTTTGGACAGTTATGGAGCTTCGATGCCGACGGCGACGGATACAAAGTCAGCACTCAGGGCAACGCCATCACGGCCATCACGGGCAACTCAAGTCAGAATATCCTTATCGGCGATGAAGCCGCTACGGTCTACCTTGTCGACCTCGGCGGATGCCACTTCACACTCCGGGGAGCCAAGACCTCTACCACGGGTCTCTCAGCCAGTTCGTCGACGCTGAAGTCGGGTGCTGTCACCTCTGTCAACGCCCAGTGGTTCCTTGAACCCGTAAGAAACCTTACCCTCAACTTCGACAACACTGCCCTCATGCCTTTCCATGCAGCCTTCCATGCCACCCTTCCGGCCAATGTGAAAGCCTATACGGCCCGGTCGGTCGATGAAAACGGTGTCATCACAACTCAAGAACTGGCGGCTCCGGCAACAATTCCTGCCGGAACAGCAGCCCTCGTCAATGGGGCCTCCAACGGAATGATGACTATTTCCGTCGGCAAGGGAGAGCTTGATGGTGAGATTTCTGACGACGTAAACCTCTTCCGTGGTACGTTTCTTACCGAGTCGATGGCCCGCAATCAGGTATTCCTGCTTGCCACGGGCGAAGAAGGAAAAGCTGTGATGACGCCCAATGTCATGACGACAATCCCTGCCAACACCATCTACATCGCAGCTGGGGATGTGGCCGAAGGTCTGACGCAACTGACCTTCAGTCAGGTGTTTACGGGCATTAGCGGCAAGGTTGCAAATGCACAAGGCAATAAGACAGCAAAGGTTTACGACCTTCAGGGACGTCCTCAGACCGACAGCCATCATAGGAACGTCTATGTCGTCAAAGGCAAAAAAATCATAGAAAAGTAAGCCTCGTGAAAAGTGTCTCTATTTGTTGACACTATTATCACACATTGGAAAGGGTGTTATCAAGCACAGATAATAGGATGATCAGTGCTTGATAACACCCTTTCCAATGTGTGATAATACTTCGAAGTCTTAGGCTCCGCAGTTTCATCTCTTAGCTGCGGCTTGCCAATTTCATAGAACTGTCAGGCTTTCAGGATGTTACGGAGCTGTTGGATGTCGTCTTCGGTGGTTGCCCATGAGGTGACAAAGCGGCAGAGCATGTGGTCGGCGTCGTAGGGTCCCCACAGGGTGAAGTCGACGAGTGGCTTCAATTCTTGTGCACGTTTGTTGGGGATGATGACGAATTGCTGATTGGTAGGAGAATCGATATAGAAATTAAAGCCTGCCTCTGCCAGCAGTTGCTTCACCTTCATAGCCATACTGACAGCGTGCCGGCCCAGCTCAAGGTATAGGCCGTCGGTGAAGAGTGCTTCGAACTGTATGCCTGCCAGGCGACCTTTGGCCGCGAGGGCTCCGTGTCGCTTGATGTTCGGGAAGATGCCGCGTGGGGTGGGGACGTGGTGGTTAGTGAAGACGACCGCTTCGCCGCAGAGTGCTCCGCACTTGGTGCCGCCGATGTAGAAGGCATCGCAGTGGCCTGCCAGCCAGGGCAGGTCGATGTCGCTGGCAGCCAGTCCGTAGGCCATCCGTGCTCCGTCGATGAAGAGCGGTAGATTGTGGCGGCGGCAGGTTTCGCAGAGTGCTTTGATTTCTTCTTTCGTATAGAGCGTTCCCATTTCTGTGGGGAAGGTGATGTAGACCATTCCGGGCTGTGCCACATGTTCCCGGCTCTCGTCGTGCAGATAGACTTGCATGAACGTTTCCAAGTCGTTGTCCTGCAGCTTGCCGTTGTGGGCGGGTAGGGCGATGACACGGTGTCCGCAGCCCTCGATGGCTCCGGCCTCATGAACGTTGATATGTCCTGTTTCGGCACACACCACGCCTTCGTAGGAGCGCAACAGAGAGTCGATGACGACGGCATTGGCTTGTGTGCCGCCTTGCAGGAAATAGATATCGGCATCGGACAGCTGGCAGGCTTCGCGTATTTTTTCGCGGGCCGACTCGCTCCATCGGTCGAAACCGTAGGTGAGACTCGTTTCGTTGTTGGTCTCTATGAGGTGCTGCAACACTTGTGGATGCGCCCCGTTGTTATAGTCACATTCGAAGGATAGCATTTTTTTTCTTTGTTTTTTACTTTTTTACCTCTTCACTTTTTCCCCTTTTCATCTTTCTCTCGTATTTCCACCCGTCGGATTTTTCCGGAGATGGTCTTGGGCAGTTCGTCGACAAATTCGATGATGCGTGGGTATTTATAAGGAGCCGTGACGCGCTTGACGTGCCGTTGGAGTTCTTTGACGAGGTCGTCGTCGGCATGTTGCTTCCATTGGGCGGCAAGGACGACCGTGGCCTTGACGACCATACCGCGAATGTCGTCGGGCACCCCCGTGATGGCACACTCGACGACGGCAGGATGGGTCATCAGGGCACTCTCCACCTCAAAGGGACCGATGCGATAGCCTGACGACTTGATGACATCGTCGGTGCGGCCGACAAACCAGAAGTAGCCGTCTTCGTCGCGCCAGGCTACGTCGCCGGTATGATAGATGCCGTCGTGCCATGCCTCGCGCGTCTTCTCCTCGTCGCGGTAGTAGCCCTTGAAGAGTCCGACAGGTGTCGTCGACCCGTCTTGTGAGGCCTTAATGACGATTTCTCCCTTCTCGCCGTCTTCACAGTGCGTGCCATCGGGTTTGATTAGGTCAATGTCGTATTGAGGGTTGGGCTTTCCCATGGAACCAGGCTTCGGCGTCATCCAAGGAAAGGTGCCGAGCGTCAGCGTGGTCTCGGTCTGTCCGAAGCCTTCCATGAGGCGTAAGCCGGTGAGTTCGAGGAACTTGTCGTAGACGGCAGCATTGAGGGCCTCACCGGCCGTGCAGCAATATTTCAGTGAGGAGAGGTCGTATTGTGAGAGGTCTTCGCGGATGAGGAAGCGATAGATGGTGGGTGGTGCGCAGAAGGACGTGATCCGATAGCGCTCAATCTGACGGAGTATCTTGTCGGCAGTGAACTTCTCGTGGTCGAAGACAAAGACGACGGCACCTGCCAGCCACTGTCCGTAGAACTTTCCCCATACGGCTTTTCCCCAGCCGGTGTCGGCTACGGTAAGATGGATGGAGTATTCGCCGAGGTTATGCCAGAAGGCTCCGGTGGTCAGATGGCCGAGAGCATAGAGATAGTTGTGGGCAACCATCTTTGGCTCGCCGGAAGTACCGCTGGTGAAATACATGAGCATGGTGTCGTCGTTCGTATTGACATGGGCAGGACGATGGAAGGCAGGGGCTTGCTGCCACTCCGACTGCCAGTAAGAGAAGATGGCTGACGACTCGGTCTTCTTCAAGGAGGCGTCGGCTTCGATATTCTCCGAAACCACGACGACTCTTTCCACTGTGGGACTGTCGGGAAGGGCCAGCTTGATTTGCCGGGTGACATATTCGTCGTCGACGCAGACAATGGCCTTGACCGACGCCCGGTTGTTCCGGTAGACGATGTCTTTTTCAGTGAGCATGTGAGTGGCGGGAATGGCAATGGCACCCAGCTTGTGGAGGGCGAGCATGGTGAGCCACCACTCGTAGCGACGCTTCAGAATGAGCATGACCATGTCGCCGTGGCCAATGCCGAGTGACTGCAGATAGGCGGCAGCCTGGTCGGACTGCTCTTTGAGTTGGGCAAAGGTCGTCATGCGTTCTCTGCCCTTGTCGTTGGTCCAGATGATGGCCAACTTGTCGGGTTGTTCTTCTGCCCAGACATCCATGACGTCGTAGGCGAAGTTGAAATTCTCGGGTATCCTGAAATGCAGATGCTTACGGAAGTCTTCCTCTGAAGTGAAGCGGGTCTGCTCTATAAATCTTTCAATCATGTTTGACGGCGGGGTGGGGAATAAGTGTTGGATGTGTTGGGGGAGCACCTAAATAACAATACAGATAAATTTCACACGTTGGTTGTTAAGGGCCCGCATGGAGTGGGGATGGGAGGCGTCGAGGTAGACGCTGTCACCTTCGTTTAGTTGAAGCACCTTGTCGCCGATGGTGACCTCAAGCTGACCTTCAAGCACATAATCGAACTCCTGACCGCCGTGGGAGTTCTGGTTGAAGGTCTTCCCGTCGGGCAAGGGGTCTATCTCTACATAAAACGGATCGGTCTTGCGACCACGGAAACTGGCCGCAAGACTCTGGTATTTATACGCATTGGGGCGTTGCTGACTGAGCCCCTGACCGCGACGGGTAATGAAATAGGAACCCATGCGCGGCTCTTCGCCGAAGAGCAATACATCGAGGGCAATGCCATAGCGCTTGGAGATGCGCGAAAGCCTGTAGACGGAGGGGTCGGCTTCGCCGGCCTCTATCTTCAGATAGTGCTCAAGGGAGATTTCACATAACTCTGCCACTTCTTCTGCTGGTATGTCGAGCACATCGCGCAAGCCTTTCAGGCGCTGGCCAATCTGTCGGATACTGTCATCCATAGTCGTCGAGGGTTTTTCTTTGTTATTCTTCGGGCATGATAATCCACAGTAAGGGGTAGAGCAAAATGCCGCTGAAGACGGTGAAGAAGGTGAGCAGGACATAGATGAGTCGGACGATGGTGGGGTCGGCATCGAAATAGTTGGCAAGTCCGCCGCATACTCCGGCGATGATGCGGTCGTGTGAACGTAAAAGCTTTTTTTCCATAGTTGTCTTTTTTTTTTATGGGTTGTTTTCTGCTCGTTTGACGTTAGCGAATGAGAAAAAGATGCACGAAAGGCTTAATATTTTGCCACGCCGTAGATTTCTTGCCTGATTTCTTCTTCGGTCACACCTTGTTTGATGACGAGGAAGATGGTGTCGTCGCCTGCTATGGTGCCGAGTATTTGAGGTATCTCGCTGTTGTCGATGTTGTAGGCAATGGAACTGGCATAGCCCGGCCGGGTCTTGATGACCGCCATGTTGCCGGAGAAGTGAATGGAGAGAAACCCTTGCGTCTGCATCATCTCTTGGGCCGACAGGGGCTTGTGAATGCGGCGGTACATGGTCTCGTTGGGCAGCACATAAACGTATTTGCCGCTCATGGAGGCTGCCTTGGCTACTTTGAGTTGCTTGAGGTCGCGGCTCAGGGTGGCCTGTGTGATGTCGTAGCCTTCTTGGCGTAGCATCTGAAGGACTTCTTCCTGTGAGCCTAACTCTTGACTGGAGATGAGCATTTTCAATGCGTCTAATCGTTCACCTTTAGCTTTCATGCGTCTGAATTTTTATTCGAATTGTTGCTGCAAATATACGAAAAACCTTTTACAGAACCAAACAATTTGTATAAAAATGTGTTTTTGTACTGCGTTTTCTTGCCTATTCTCTCTCTCGTCTGTGGGAGGGGCGGGGGATTAAGGACTGTGGAAGACTAAAAAGAAAAGTGAAAAGCCTTGGCTGCATGGACATGAAGGAGAAGACTGTTCACTTTTCGTTTTATGTGACTCGTCGGTAGGGTTAGCGGCTCATGTCGAAACCGATGCGGACACCATCGTAGTTCTTGCTCAGGTCGCCAATGGTCTTCAGCTCAGAATTGCCGCTCATGATGGCTGCCGTCTGAAGAAAGGTGAGGAGCTTCTTCGACTCAAAGAGCAGGCTCATGCCTGTTGTAGAACCCTTTACATAGGCAGGGAGGGTGAAGAACAGCGTCTTCAGCGTGAGAAGCCCCTGAGCCTGGTCGAAGGTGTAGGTGCCGCTGATGTTCTTACCGGCAATGATGCCCGAGAAGGTCTTGTCTTCCTTCAGCGTAAGATTGGTGGTGGAAGAGTTGATGCCGAAACTATTGTAGTAGCTCTTCAGCTTTTCCTTTACTTGCGAAGCTGCCACTTCGCCGCCTGCCTTGGCCAGCAGCTGGTCGGATGTGAAGGCTACGCCGGGCTGACTGTATTTCCATGAACCATAGAGTGTGGCTTCTGTCAGTTTGTCAGTGCCGAGAACGCTGCCGAGGATGTTGCCGAGGGCATCGCCGTTGGTGATTGCTCCGAGCACACCGCCCAATACGTTGGCGGCATCGGTGGTGCCGTTTGTGGCGCCGGTTTGTGTCATGGGACCGCAGCTCGTCAACAGGAGCGTACCAGCGGCCACAAGGATGATGTTCTTTCTTTTCATGCTTTCTTATTATAGATATACATTATTATATATACGCGCGAGACTTATTAGTTGTTGCGATTGCCAAGGATGCGGAGCAGGTAGAGGAACAGGTTGATGAAGTCGAGATACAGTGAGAGAGCTCCCAACAGAGCCAGTTTCTGGGCTCCTTCACTCATGTCGTATTGAGTTGACAGCATCTTTTTGATTTTCTGGGAATCCCAGGCTGTGAGTCCTACGAAAATGAGTACGCCGCCATAGCTCAGGATGAGGTCGAGGCCGCTGCTCTTAAGGAAGATGTTGACAACGGTGGCGATGATAAGACCGATGAGGGCCATGAAGAGCAGGGCTCCCATCCGGCTCAGGTCGCGTTTGGTCGTATAGCCATAGAAGGCCATCGCAGCGAAGGTGGCTGCCGTGATGAAGAAGACCTTGGCGATGGAGGCTGCCGTATAGACAAGGAAGATGCTCGACATCGTGACACCGTTGAGTACCGAATAGAGGGCAAAGAGCAGTGTGGCGGTCGTGAGCGACAGGCGGTTGATGCCGGCCGATACTATCATGACAAGCGCTAACTCGCCTATCATCAGCCCCCAGAAGATGGCGGTGTTCTGGAAGATGAGAGCCTGAATGTTCGGCGAGGTGGCCACACCATAGGCCGTCATTCCGGTAATGGTGAGGGCAAGTGTCATCCATAGGTAAACTTTGCGCATCAGCGCAGGAAAAACCTGTGAGAGCATTTCGTCTCTCTCCAGATAGTAATTGTCAATGTCAAATTCTCTTGTATTCATTATTCCTTTTCATTTAAAGTGGTGCAAAGATACTTTATTTTCAATGAATAACAGCAAAAACAATACCAAAAAATACAAAATGATAGGTTTTTTAGTCTGGTTATTAAAGTTTTTTTAATTTTAATGTCGCCATTTAGAAGTTTTTGCCTATCTTTGTACGCGATATACTTTTTTTTATTAAACTTCTAATATAACCACTATGTGTCTTCACAATCTTTTTAAGTGGAATGCCTTAATGGCTATCTGTGTGGGAACTCTGATGGTAGGGTGCGTAGATAAAAACTATGACCTTGAAGACGTTGACCTGACAATCGGAGTGGGAACCGACCAATTGGTATTGCCAAATAACAACTCAACAATGGCAATACAACTCGATGACATCCTTGACATTGATGGCAGCGACATCGTTTTTATTGCCGGAGAGGATAACGTTTTCGGATTTGACAATGGTGACTATTACGTCTATAAAGAGGGTAACGACATCAAGACGTCGCGACCGGAAGTAGACCCATTCACCGTAGAAGGCATCAAACCGAAATCCATCGACATGCATCTTGACCTGTCGAGCTACATTCATACTCCTGCAAAGGGACAACATGCACAGCGTGTCAGCTTCCCATTGAATTTCGAACGCGAGCAAACCGTTGTCACCTTCTTCGGTTCCAGCGACAAGAACGGAGAGAAAAGAGTGCCTAAGGAAGTTGTGGAACTAAATCATCTGGACATCACCGAAACACTCACGATGACGGTAGACTTCACCGTCCTCAACGGCATCATTGATGACATCAAAGAGGCTACATTGAAGTTGCCGACGTTTTTCACTATGAGCAACGTGAGAAAAACAGCAGGTACATGCAGCGTCAGCACCGACACACAGAATAACTATATCTCGCTCACCGACATTAAGACAAAAGATGTCATACAACTCCAGTTCAGCGTGACGGGATTGAATGTGGCAAGGGCTTCAGGCATCCCCGAAGATGGAGAGTTCGCGGTATTCATTGCCGGAAAGGAAGATGAGAAGGGAACCGTTGCCCTCGGAGGACAAGTAGACATGGGGCTTGCCATTGATACCAATGTGGAGGTGACGCCTGAGGAACTGAATTCAAAAGACTTCTCTGATTTCCGTATTTCTGTGGGACTTGCCATGTCGGACATCGTGGTGACAAGCGCAACGGGAAAGTTTAATCCGGAAATCAACCTCACGGACATGGGCAGTATCGACATAGACGACGTGCCCGACTTCCTCAGTGACAACGATGTCAGCATAGACCTATATAACCCGCAACTGTATCTTGTCATCGACAACAATACCGACATTGACGGATACGTCGTGGGAAAACTGACGGCTGAATACGAAGACGGGACAGCTCCCGTCAGTGTAAGCATTCCTGAAATATCAATTCCGAGAAGCAAAGAGAGCAAAATCTGTATCTGCCGTAATACGGAAGGCGTAGATCAGACGAAATATCAGCCTGTCATCGTTCACAACCTGACCGACATCGTCAAGAAAATGCCGAAGAGAATCTCCTTCAGTGCCGAATCGGGCGCAAAACATGGTGATGATGTAGCCCCAAGCACTTTCAGACTGGGACCGAATGACTATTATATCGCACCTTCGTATGAGTTCGTGACGCCATTGGCCTTTGCCGAAGACGCCGTCATCACTTATTCCGATTCTATCGACGATATCAATGGTGACCTCGATGACGTCGAACTTTCAAAAGATGCAACAATCACTCTGACGGCAAACGTGAAGACACAACTGCCGCTGTTCCTCAACTTCGAGGCTCATGGGGTCGATGTCAACGGAAACAATATCAGGAGCGACGACCTCGAATTTAATGTCGAATGCAATGTCGATGCTTCGGATGGTTCTGCCGTTAAGGAAGGTAAACTCAAGGTGGTGGCTTCACAAAAGAAAAGCGACGCACTAAAGCGACTCGATGCCATCGCCTTTACCGCAAAAGCATCTGCAGCAAAACGTGATGACAACGGAAATATTACCGAAAAACAGGTAGGAGTCAGACTGAACGCTTACAACCAGACCATACAGCTCACAGACATCGAACTGACACTGAAAGGACGTGTCATCTATGATGCCAATGACGAAAAATAACTGCACGGTAAGACTAACAGATAAAAAATAACAACTATGAAATCCATAGCTAAATATATACTGTTGGCTGGCACTCTGGTTATCGCCGCCAACACAATGGCACAGGAACTCAATTCTGCCTATTTCACAAAAGATTATAAGTTCCGACACGATATGAACCCCGCGTTCGGAAACGACAATGGATACTTTGCTATGCCCGTCGTCGGAAATATCAACGTAGGCGTAAGGGGAAACCTCAACCTCGATGCATTCATTTTCGACAATCCACTCAACAATGGATACTCTAAAACGACATTCATGAACCCGGAAATACCTGTTGACAAGGCTCTCAAAGGATTTAAAAAGGGAAAGAATATATTCCTCGAAGACCTTAACCTCACCGTGCTCTCACTCGGGTTTAAAGGCTTCGGAGGATATAGCACCTTGGAAGTCAACGTAAAGGAAAGGGCTGGACTGTCATTGCCTTACGATCTCTTCGCATTTATGAAAAACGTAGGTAATGAAACCTACCAATTCGACGATATGGCTGTCCGGGGACAAGCCTATGGGGAAGTGGCCTTTGGACACTCACGGAACATCGGAAAGAACCTCAGGGTAGGCGCGAAAGTAAAACTCGCAATCGGAGCAGGATACGGAAACATCGACCTCAAAAATGTTAAAGTTGACCTGAAAAACACCGACCAGTGGACAGTATCTGGTAATGCGAAGGGAGAAATCTCCATCGGAGGTGTCGAATTCAAAACAGAACAGAAAGACTATGATGCAAAGGACGGAACCTACGACTATGTCAATGACGCTGACCTCGACGGTGTTAAAGTCAGTGGATTCGGTATGCTCTTCGACCTCGGTGCCATTTACAAAGTAAACGACGATATCACGGTCAGCGCATCTGTCACCGACCTTGGATCAATCCGATGGGATAATACCCATCTCTTGCAGACAACCGTCGAAAGTTTCACATTCAACGGATTCCAAAATGTTTCGGTTAACGAAGATAGAAATGACAACACCCTTGAGAAACAACTCGATAAATATGGAGACGACCTCGCTGACTTCGCTCACTTCAAAGATATGGGAGACCAGGGAGCACGTTCCGTTGGGGTAGGGGCTACAGCCCGGGTAGGCGTAGAATACACACTTCCGAACTATAAAGCCCTGTCATTCGGAGCCCTCGGTACGCATCGCTTCAATGGGCCAATGTCATGGACGGAGGGAAGGGTCAGTGCCAACTATTCACCGTTCAACTGGATTGACGGAGGCGTCAACTTCTCGGCAAGCACTTTCACTACCAGCGTCGGATGGGTCCTTAATATACATCCAAAACTCATCAACGTCTATGTAGGTATGGACCATATCATCGGCAAAATGTCTAAACAATATGTGCCACTCACCTCAAATGCCAACATCTCTCTTGGTGTCAGCGTTTCATGGTAATTAATTTAATGTTCACCCCCAAACCCTCTCATAATGGCCGCAAATTAGCGGCCTTTTCCTTTTTCCGTCCGTCCCCTCCCTTTTCTTTCTTTCTTCTTTCCCCTTCTTCCCTTTTTCTTCCGCCCCCTCCTTCCCTTAGTGAGTGTGTGCCGCGGTTTTTCCGCGGCTTCCCCCTCCCTTTCCTCCTCTTTCGCCCTTCTTTCCCTTGATATTTGTCAAAAATCGCGAAAATTTTCGTCTT
>JAFSRY010000022.1 GCA_017445845.1 Prevotella sp. | reverse complement strand
TTCTGTCTCGGCAGATATTTGGATGTCTTCGTTAACTTGCGAAATGACCTTCAGTGCCTGTTCTCCGATGACGACGTTGTAATCTTCGTTTGTGATGAACATCATAGTTATTTACTTTATAGGGTAACATACAAGGCTTTCTGCTCGATGTCCGCGACCGTCGTGCCCTTACGGAAGATGCCATTGGCCACGAACTTCTTAACCTCCTGCTTGGAGAGGACTTCGAGTTTCTTGTTAATGACCAGCACCATGTATTTACGGTGGGTGATATGGTGAAAGCGGTCTGCTTTCTTGACGGCACGCTTGAAGCGGAAGCCGAAGATGAGGTCTTTAATGAGTTGGAACATATTACCATTGGTTTTTGGAGGTCGGACGTTTGCCGAACCTCGGTGAATAAATCTGTTGTCTTGTATTTCTCTGCAGGATCCAGATGGCACCCTCGTCGGCATCAGGCGCGTCGTCGTTTCCGGACATACCCTTCTCGAATGCCAGCAGCTGCTCCAGTCCGGCTTGCATGTCGGGGTCTTCCTTCTGTGCCAGATCGTAGAACACGAAGCCACGTTCCCAGAGCGGACTGATGGCCTCGATACGCTGGAACTTGTCCGGCTTCTTGCGTGTGTCGCCCGTGATGGGGAGTTGGTAGCCCCGCAGGTTGCCCTCCTCCGTGAAGTCGTCGAGTATCATGTCCTGCATGAAGGAAGCCTCCATTGCAAAACGTATGGAGATACCCGCGTCCAGGCTCCACTCGTAGAGGTCGTAGCACCAACGGACGAGTTCTGCCAAAGATGCCTTGCGCACGAAGGCGCGGAGGTGCCATAGGTTTGTCTTGTGCTTTCCCCAGAGCTTTGCAGCCTTGGTGTCGTTGGTTTTCTTGCTTTTCCACGACGGGTCGATGTAGAGTACAAATTCAGAGAAGTCCTTCCATGCCGGACGCTTGGCCCACCTGATCCACTCCTGACGGAAGACGGTGCCCTCCACGATGGGGTTGTGCATCATCTCCTTGTTCCATGCGCGGTACCCGACAAACTCTGCATACTCCCGTGCTTCCTCCTTTGTCCATTTCTCCTTCCAGACAGGATTGCCGTCGTTGTCAACAGCATATACCGTTGATACGTGAACGCCTTTTGTGGCGCAGATGTTCGCCAGTACGGAGGTTTTGGATATAAGGTTGCCTACCATGAGGAAACGGCCACGTCCCACGTCAAGTGCTCCGAAGAGTGCTTCTTTCACCCAGTCGGTGAGTTCGCGAACCCGTCGCTCGTTGCGGCAGAGTTCATCGTCGTCGAGGTCGTCGATAACGATATAGTCCGGACGCGACTCACGCTTTCGGAGACCACGCGGTGACTGTCCACGGCCACATGCCAGGAAATACACGCCATCCTTAGTAGTGAACTCGCCTTCCGTCCAGTTACCCATCGACATCTGTTTTCCAAAGTCGGCGATGATGCGCTTGTTGTACTGGAGTTCCGCCTGAATGTCACCCAGCAGTCGGTCTGCGCTGTCCTCGGACTTACCGACTATCACCATGAAATTGATGAGCCGCTTCGGTTGGAACATCAACCAGAGCGGCATGAAGATGTCGAAGTGTGTGGACTTAGCGTGACCACGCGGCCACTTGAAGACCGCTTTCAGGTTAGGCGTGTTCTTAACCTTCGTGGCAGCGGCATTGTGGAAGGGTGCGTTATGGATGGTACGTATGGCTTCTCCCGTCACCTTGTCCCGGAGCGTCAGGAAATGCGGAAAGTAATACTCACAGAAAGCGGCATAGTCTTTCTGGAGCCGGCGTATGCGCTGCTCCTTCTGGGTGGCGTTCTCGCGGACGAGACTTTTGGTGTCGGTCAGGTTCTGAATATGCCGGCAATGCTCCTTCCACTCTTCCTGTATCTTCTTAAATTCCGCTATTGATGACATGGTTAGAGTTAACTTTTATAGTCGCAGGTGGCATCTGCGCTTCAATCGACGAAAGGATTATAGGCTGCACCTCAGCATAAGTGCAAGCCCTTCTGCATTCGGTTTGTACTATAATTCTGAGTTAGGGGACATCTTTTCCATGAGGAACTTGTTCTGGTACTTGTTGATGGCCTTGATGAGTTCCGGCGTAATCTCCGGATCATAGCAAGCCTGGTCCTGAATCCATCTGTTGAATGCCATGAAGACCTCGATGGCGTCGATGACGTTCGCCTTCTTGTCGAGTTTCTCGATGGTGGATGAGAGTTTTGACAGTTTGTCGGCGAGTGCCCCGATAGCCTCTGGATCTCCAGACTCGTTGACCTGCGCGATGAGGTTGTCGATGGCGAGGAGCAGTTTGTTTACCAGTTCTGGGCGTGAGATATTCTTGGCTGCCCGTGCCTCCTTCCAACCGTCGGCTGCGCACCATTTAGAGACAGACTGCCTTGACACGCCCAACTGGTCGGCAATCTCTGTCAGTTCCATGCCGGACAGGTACAATGACCGTCCGAGCGTCTTTTTTCTTTCAATTTCTGCCTTTGTCATAAAAACGTTTTTATTTATGGAGTTGTGAAAACTGGTGCAAAGTTGGTTATTTTCAGGCGGTAGAGAAAAAAAGTGTGCAAGCGTTTCACAGAAGTGTGCAACCGTTTCACACTTTTTTTGTAGGTAAAGTAAAAGCCGCCAACTTTGCATCATAAAATTCGCAGCTGTGCTGAAAGGCACAGCATAAAGAACAAGATTTATGAGCAAAGCAAAACGTGTAAGAATTAGCAACGAGAGCCTGAACAGCTACGGCACGCGAGTACTGACGAGCGGCATGAACGTGGAGCAGTACAACCGCAATCCTGTACTATTGTACATGCATGAGCGCGGTCAGGTAATCGGCTATGTGAAAGACTTGAAGGTGGAAGGTGACGAGGTGACCGGCGAACTGATGTTTGACGAGGCCACGGAACTGAGCCAGCGCTGCAAAAAGCAGTGGGAGTTCGGCAGCCTTAAGATGGTGAGTGCCGGTATCGACATTCTGGAACTGAGCGAAGACCCGAAGCACCT
>JAFSRY010000021.1 GCA_017445845.1 Prevotella sp. | reverse complement strand
TAATAGCGCAATGACAAAATCAGAACTTGAAAACAAGAAACAGCTCGGACGGGCCTTGTATCTGTCCGGCATGGATCAACAGGAAATTGCAGAGAGATTGGGCGTTTCACGCGTTACCATATCAAACTGGTGTACAAAGGAGGGATGGAAGGAGGCTCGTGCCGCCAAGAACATCACACGCCCGGAACTCGTAAACAAACTGTTGCTGACCATCGACCAGCTCATCACCTCGGTAAACCAGTCTAACAACCCCGACTTGATTGCGGGTCTTGCGGATAAGCTGTCAAAGCTTAGTGCCGTAGTAGAGAAGCTCGACAAGAAGGCTAACGTGGTGGATGCCGTCGAGGTGTTCATGGCATTCAACAAGTGGCTCCAGTACAATTCGGAATTCGATCCCGAAATCACCCCGGAACTCATCAAGGCCATCAACAAGTACCAGAACAAGTTCCTCATGGAGAAGATGGCCCCAAGTGCGGAACTCTAACCATCCTGCCCTATGACAGCCGCTGAGAAGAAACAGGCTCTTGAGATATGGCAGGAACACTGTAGACAGATACAGTCGCTCACTTCCGACTCGCAGCTCAGACATGAGACGCAGACGCAGAAAGAGCAGCGCATCCGTCGCCTCCAGAAAGACTATGCGGCTTTCTGCGAGTATTACTTCCCCCATTTCCTCACACTGCGCGACAAAGTGACGGGAGAACCGATCCGCATCGTGCATAATGCGCCGTTCCATAACCAGGCAGCGCAGAAGGTAAAGAACACGCCCAACCTGAAGGCCGTGTTCAAGTGGCCACGCGGACACGCCAAGTCCACACACTTCGACATCTTCATGCCGCTCTGGTTGATGTTCCAGCCCAAGCGACTCATCAACTTCATGGTTGTCGTTGGTAAGTCTGAGGACAGTGCCATGCGACTGTTGGGCGACATTCAGGCAGAGCTTCAGTATAACAAGCGTATTATCTCCGACTATGGGGAGCAGATGACCCTTGGCGACTGGACGGAGGGAGAATTCACCACACGCTCAGGCGTTCACTTCCTGGCATGCGGACGCGGACAGTCACCACGTGGACTTCGTAAGCGTGAGGCCCGTCCTGACTATATCGTTATCGATGACCTCGACGATGATGAACTGTGCCGCAACGAGCGACGTGTACGCGAGCTGACGGATTGGGTTAAGGAGGCTCTTTTCGGTTCGCTCGATGTGGGACGTGGCCGTTTCATCATGGTAGGCAACCTTATCTCCAAGACCTCTGTATTGGCCAATATCTGTGACACGAAGGGGGTACACGTTTCGACTGTCTATGCAGTTGACAACGAGGGCAACCCCGTGTGGAAGGAGAAATGGACTAAGGAGGAGGCCCGCGAGTATGCGGAGTTTGTTGGCTACCGGGCATGGAACAAGGAAATGATGCACAACCCCATCGTAGAGGGTACGGTATTCAAGCAGGAGTGGATCAAGTGGGCCAAGCGTCCAAAGTGGAAGGAGTTTTCAGAATTCGTGCTGTACATCGACCCGGCATGGAAGTCCAGCAAAAAGAACGATACCAAGGCCGCAAAGCTGTGGGGCAAGCACGGCACGAACCTCTGGCACATACGCGCCTTTGTCCGTAAGACAACACTTGCGGAAATGGTTCGCTGGTGTTATGACCTTTATGAGTGGAGCCAGGAGGTGGGTATTGCCATCCGCTTTGCTATGGAGGCCTCCTTCATGCAGGATATGATACTCGATGACTTCACTGAGGAAGGCAACCTGAGAGGCTACCAGCTACCAATCACAGGCGATAAGCGAAAGAAGCCGGACAAGTTCCAGCGCGTCGAGGCCATCAGTCCGTTGTGGGAACGTGGCTTTGTCTACTACGACGAAGAGCAAAAACAGGATCCAGACATGCAGGCCGGACTGGAGCAGCTGCTTGCCTTTGAGAAGGGCATGAGCGGCAACGACGATGCGCCGGATGCCGACGAAGGAGCTATCTATATATTACAAAAGAACACGCGCATACAGAAGTTTACACCGAGGTTCGGCAAACGTCCGAGCCCTAAAAATAAGTGGTAGTTATGATACAGTTGATTAAAGACCTTTACAACGCATGGCGTTACAAACGCGCCGTCAAAGAGGCCGTCAAGCTCCAGAAGCTGACAGGCCGCAAACAGTTCGTGTTAGTCGTAAACGGAAAGCTGAAGGTTGTCGCCAAGAAAGACATCCGTACTATGGTGGCCACACGCCAGTTCAAGAAAGGCGTGAAGGTTGAGGATATTGAGAAACGTGCTTTGTTCGTAACCAAATAACAGCTGCTATGTTTATCACAGACGAAGACTACAAGATTGTCATTGGCGACAATGCCCTGCGCATAGTAAGCCAGGTCAGTGCAGAGAACCGTGCCAATGCCGAAAAGGAGGCCATCGAGGAAATCTCTGGCTACCTGCGTCCAAAGTACGACTGCCCGGCCATATTCAGTGCAGAGGGTGACAGTCGCAACAGCACCGTTGTCATGTATGCCTGCGATATCGCGCTTTATCACATGGCAGCGTCCCTGCCTCAGAAGATGGGCATGGAAATTCGCGAGAAACGTTACGAGCGTGCCATCAAGTGGCTGGAGGGCGTACAGGCTGAGAAGATCTTGCCTGACTTGCCGTTAGTCGTTGACGAGAATGGGGAGCCGGTAGGCTTCCTCTTCAAGTATAGTTCACAGCCGAAACTAAAACATAACTGGTAAGGTATGAATAAACGTAGAATTCAAAAGCAGAACACGCTGGCAAACCGCGTACTGCATTCACCATACGGAACGTTCAACCTGGCAAAGGAGAGCGACCGCAGACGGCTGAAAAAGACCGTCGTAGAGCTACAGCGTCAGACGGATGCGCTGACACGTAAGGATATCGGTGACTGGAGAAATGCTTGGCAGATG
>JAFSRY010000020.1 GCA_017445845.1 Prevotella sp. | reverse complement strand
GTAGGAGTCTGGTCCGTGTCTCAGTACCAGTGTGGGGGACCTTCCTCTCAGAACCCCTAAGGATCGATGCCCAGGTGGGCCGTTACCCCGCCTGCAAGCTAATCCTACGCATCCCCATCCCCAAGCGATAAATCTTTCATCCCATTCTGATGCCGTCATGGGATACATAGGGCATTAATCCGACTTTCGCCGGGCTGTTCCCTACTCGGGGGCAGGTTGGATACGCGTTACTCACCCGTGCGCCGGTCGCCATCAGGGCTTGCAAGCAAACCCCATGATGCCCCTCGACTTGCATGTGTTAAGCCTGTAGCTAGCGTTCATCCTGAGCCAGGATCAAACTCTCCATTGTAAAAAAAAGTTGTATCTGTGACCGCCGGACACACCCTGAAAAAGGGAGGACGGCAGGCCGATGTCTGTCTCAGGCCGCATCCGAAATCTACCGAAGTTTTAAAGAAAAAACCTGTTAGTTCAAGTTACCTTGAACATGACGGGAAGTTTCTACCCAAGTCACTTTATGTTTTCACATGAAAGTGTCCTTGCTTCTTGTACTACTTCTGTTTGTTTTATGTAATTCTTTCAAAGAACTCTTATTTTTTGCCTCGCCTATGTTTTAGAGCGAAAGCGAGTGCAAAGGTACACACTTTTTCCGAACCACCAAAACTTTTTTGCAATTATTTTTGCATAAAGTTGAAAATTTTCGTGAATATTGACAAAAATCAAGGAAAGAAGGGGCAAAAAGCTCAATTGACCACGATAAGACCGCTAAATATGAAAGAGGGAAGTAAGGAAGAATGGAAGCAAAAAAGAGAAACAGGGAGAGAAACAGGGAGAGAAACAGGGAGAGAAGGCCGCGGAAAAACCGCGGCCCACACTCAATGGATGAAGGATAGACGGGCTATAAGGCTTTAAAAGACAAGGAGGGAAAAAATGGAGGGTTAAAAAACAAGGAAGACTAAAAGGAAAATATAGGAAGATTAAAAGAAAGGTTAAAAGAAAGGTTAAAAGAAAAGATTAAAAGAAAGGTTAAAAGGAAAGATTAAAAGAAAGGTTAAAAGGAAAGATTAAAAGGAAAAGATTAAAAGAAAGGTTAAAATGGAAAGATTAAAATGGAAAGATTAAAATGGAAAGGAGGATAATACGAGGTAACAACGTGAGAGGGTTGCTACTTGATGGTGGCAACAATATACTCAGACCGTGTACCGATGCGGAACTTTCCTCCCCATATACCAATTCCGCTTGACACATAATAACGGGTTTGCCCTCGGCGGCGCTCTCCAAAGGCACACTCATACATGAGGTCTTCTACCCACGATATAGGCCATACTTGTCCGTAGTGGGTATGGCCGCTGAATTGGAAATCGATACCAGCCAGCTCGGCTTCTTCAAGATGATAGGGCTGATGGTCAAGAAGTATGGTAAACGCATTTTTGTTTTTTCCGGTGAAGTTTTTTACTAATCGTCCGACATCTGACCGTCGACTATTCGTACGGTCGTCTCGTCCTATGACGATTATTTCTCCATTAAGGACAGCAGAAGTGTCTCGAAGTAACTTGATGCCACTTTCACGATAGAATTGCTCTGAGCGCGGTTCACCTGCATAGTAGTCGTGATTTCCCAAGCAGGCATAGACAGGTGCATTGAGTCTTCTGAACTCGGCAGCCATATTTTCCTTCAATAACGGTTCGACACTTATATCCACGATGTCACCGGCAATGAGTATCGCATCAGCATTTTCCTTATTGAGCATGTCGACCCAAGTTGCCAGATCGTGCCTTGTATTATGATAGCCCAAATGGAGGTCGCTCATCATTATCAGTCGAACAGGTTTTTCCACTTTGTCCGTATCTATATTAATATGTACACGTACTTTATTATAATATTGGATATTTCCATAGACAAAGACTGTCAGCATTATCGCCGAAACGGTCAGCGACCCTACCATGCTGTTATGCAAAAAGCTTTCAGGAATGAGACGGAAGAGATGTCCGACATCGAGAATGGCGAAAAGCATGAAGAGGTATAGGAGGACAACAATGGATGATGTACCGATGGCATAGAGAATGCGGGCAACGGGAAGTGGCAGGTTGTCGAGACCGATAACGAAGTTAAGGAACAACTGACAGAAGCACAACAGAAGGACAAGTACAACCATCCATTTCCATATTACGGACAGCGGTAGAATTCTCCAGACATGCCATCCGACATAGGCACATCCTGCCAGAGGTATCAACATGAAGAGCACCAATCCGATTTTCATAATACTGTCATTTTTATGATTCTCACATCTTCCAACGGGCGCGCGTTATCGTCGGTAGGCACCCAGTCAATTTCCTTTACGACATTTAACCCTTCCGTCACCTCGCCAAACACCGTATATTGTCCGTCAAGATGTGGTGTTCCGCCCGTCTTTTTATAGACCTCTCGCACCTCAGGTGTCAGTAGGACTTGTCCTTGCGTCTGCTTGTCAAGGCGTGCCTGTTGTTCGTCGAGCATTTCATCGTTGAAGCGTCTTCCATAGACTATATAGAACTGCGATGCTGACGAAGCATGTTCAGGGTTCACCTCATCACCTTCTCGAGCGGCCGCCAGGACGCCCCGCTTATGGAATATTTGCGGGAAACGGATTTCGGCTGGTATTGTATATTCCGGTGAGTAGAGGCCAAGTTCTTGTCCAGGCTGAGCATGACGTGATGTAGAGTCTCCACTTTGTATCATAAAGTTATAGATGACACGATGGAAGAGGTTTCCATCATAATAGCCTTCACTGGCGAGTTTCAGGAAGTTATCCCGATGAAGCGGTGTCTCGTTATAGAGTTCCACCTTTATATTTCCCATTGTCGTTTCAATAAGTACCTCCCGGCGTTGAGTTGTTTCCTGCGCCGGGAGAGATAGGGCATAAATGGCCATGACGGCCGAGAACAATACGCTTTTCATTTTGTCCTAATATAGTTCTTTTTCAGTCTTTATTTCCTCCCTGTCAATCTTCTTGCTGTCGAGGGCCCGCCATGCATAGGCGATGTAGGCCAGGACAAAAGGAATGAGAACCGAGACATAGGCCATCGTACGCAGTGTGAACTCACTGGAAGAGCTGTTGACGATGGTCAGTGACGACTGCAGGTCTGCTGTTGAAGGATAGTATGCCGTATGGTTCCATCCGGCGCACAGCAAAAGCGAAAGAACCGTAAGGACTGTTCCGATACCGGCAGGCCATATACCACGGACATAAGTTTTCGAAACAACCGTTCGGATGATGCCATAGAGCACCAATGCCACGCCGACCAGCAACAATACCAGCAGCGGCCACATTTGCAAAAGGTTCTGCAAGTATTTATTTGGCTCCATGTATATAAGTCCTGTTTCATCTTCCCAAGCATATCCGTCTTTAAGCAGGAGATGGATGAGATAGACAACGTAGAGCACGACGAAGATGAAGGCAGTCCCGACAAGACGCACAGACCCTCTTGAGCGGATGTTCTCGTCGGCTACATTATTCATGACATAGAGGATGCCCAACGTCCGTGCGAGGAAGAATACCGCTATGCCGAATGCCACCACCCAAGGGTTGAGGAGTGCATCGAGACCATGCGAGGCATTTGCCCATCGGCTGATGATGGGAGTCATCGAGGTAACATCAATCAGGTTACTTTTCTCAACAAGAAAATTTGAACCCTCGAAGAATGTTGCCACAGCTCCGCCAAGGAGTACGGGACCGAGGATACCATTGATAACGAGGAAAGTCTGGAAAGTGCGGGCACCCAACAGGTTGCCGAGCTTATTCTGGAACTCATAGCTGACAGCCTGCAGGACAAAGGAAAACAAGATAATCATCCAAAGCCAGTAGGCACCGCCGAAACTCGTCGAATAGAACAACGGGAAGGAGGCGAAGAAGGCACCGCCAAAGGTGACCAGCGTCGTAAAAGTAATCTCCCATTTCCGTCCCGTCGAATTAATAATCATGCGGTGTTCGTCGTCATTACGACCAAGAGAGAACACCAGCGAATTAGCTCCCTGAACGAACATCAGGAACACGAGCAGGGCTCCCAACAAAGAAACGAGGAACCACCAGTATTGTTGCAAGAACTCGTATGTCATAATTATCTTTATTAACGTTTTTACCTTATTACTTTTCAGAATACTCCGGTCCTTTTTTAATCTGCTTGAGAAGAATGTTGATTTCCACTGCGAGCATAGTGGTGAAAAGGATGAGGAAGATGAAGAAGGTGACCATGACGGAACTGGAGTGCAAGTCGCTCACGGCAACCCAGGTAGGCAGCATATCCTGAATCGTCCACGGCTGTCGTCCCATCTCAGCCACCATCCATCCGCTCTCCGATGCGATATAGGCCAGAGGAACAAGTGCGATAGCAGCCATGTGCAGATACTTATGTTCAGCCAACGGGCGGTTCTTCCATAACTTTGCGATTGGTTTGAACTTATTCTGATAGACGATGATCAAGATAAGGGCAAAGAAGGCGATGAACAGACATCCCATGCCAACCATAATTCGGAAAGCCCAGAAGTTGATAGGGATGTTAGGTACGATTTGCGTCGGATCCTTCACATAGCCATAGCCGAAGTAAGGCATGTTTTCACGGAGCACGGCCAGGTTCTGCTGGACGATTTCGTCATCGGCATTCTCTGCCACTGCCTTTCGATAGGCTGCAAGTGCTCCGATGGCCATTCTTCCCCGTTCCATCTTCTCAGCTACCGATGGCTCGGTCTTTCCGTCGGGTGTCGTGTAACCGTTAAGGATGTCGTTGATGCCTGGCACATAACCATGAATGTCACGGGTTGCCATCACCGAAAGAGCATAGGGCATGGCAATGCGCAGCGGTGCTTCCTCTTCGTTCTGATAGTCGGGCTGCTTGAAAGGGTTCACCCATGCAATGGCTGTCAGGCTCTGGTCGGTGCCACCGTTGTAGAGGGCCTCCATCGCAGCGAGCTTCATCGGCTGCGACTTGGCAACCTGCTCACCCGACAGGTGACCGGTGCCTGCAGCCAGAAGCGAGGCGACGAGTCCCACCCATGCGCCTACCTTGATGCTCTCAAGAGCCAGGCGTTCTTCACGTTTCTTCAGCAGATACCACGATGACACAGCCACGGTGAAGACGGCACCGATAATCCATGCCGAGGTGACCGTGTGACAGAACTTGCCGACGGCAAAGGGCGAAAAGGCGACTTCGAAGAACGACACCATCTCGTTGCGCATCGTATCGGGATTGAACTCACATCCGACCGGGTTCTGCATCCATGCATTTGCCACCAGTATCCACCAGGCAGAGATGGTTGCTCCAAGACCCGTGAGCCATGTCGAAGCCAGGTGGAATCCTGCCGACACCTTCTTCCAACCGAAATACATCACGGCAACGAAGGTAGACTCCATGAAGAAGGCTACGATGCCTTCGATGGCCAACGGGGCTCCGAAGATGTCACCGACGAACCATGAATAGTTCGACCAGTTAGTACCAAACTCAAACTCGAGGATGATACCTGTGGCAACACCCATTGCAAAGTTGATTCCAAAGAGTTTCTGCCAGAACTTTGCGCAGTCGCGCCAGAAGGGTTCGCGCGTTTTGTAGTAACGCGTTTCCATGATACCCATGATGACGGCCAGTCCGAGAGTCAACGGGACAAACAACCAATGATAGATGGCTGTCAAGGCAAACTGCGCCCTCGACCAGTCAATGGTTGAAGAAGTGATGTCTAATAATAATGTATTCATCCTTTTTTATTTTAGATTTAAGTTTTTAATATCCTGCCTTTTCTGTGATGAAGATGAAAAAGGGAAGGTCCTATTCGTCACCATCAGACACGGTCATTGTCAACTGCCCTGCCACATAGTCTGCCTCTCCCCCACTGCTGGCATGTTGCTTCAGGAAGTTCGGGAAGAAAAAGACCTTGAGAATGGCAAACATGATAAAAAGTTTAATGAGGATCACAGCCCACAGTGTCCGTCCCAACGTCATGTGGCGGAACCCGTCGACATAGAGGTCATAGACGCGGTATAAGAAGCTGTCTTTGTTCATAAGATTGCGCTTATGGTTTCTGTGGACAAAGTTACACATTTATTTCCATATTTCCAAAAAATCGGAAAATATTTCTCTATGAAAGAACTCCATAACCGACGAAAATTGTTCCTTTTTCCCTTTTTTTCCGATAATTTTAACTTATTAAAGATTTACTAATATTTATTTTATTGCGAATTTCAAGGAAAAGAAGTAACTTTGCAGGCGTAATCAGAAAAAGGAAAAAACCTCATCAGACATGAACAAAAAAATATGGATACCGGTAGCACTTGCAGCCTTGTTACTCATTGGCGGCATTGCCTATTTGGGATGGAACCTCAACGAGAAGCGTCAGGAACTGAACGAGATGCAGGAACTGGCCGAGCTGGACAAGCAAGAGATGGAGAACGAATATCAGGACTTCGCCTTGCAGTATAGCGAGATGATGACCAAGATCACCAACGACTCACTCATACAGCAGCTCACCATTGAGCAAGAGAAGAATATCAAGCTTCTGGAAGAACTGAAAACCGTCAAGGCCAACGATGCCCGCGAGATTACCCGACTGAAGAAGGAACTCGCCACCTGTCGTTCCATCATCCGAAGCTATGTGCTCGAAATAGACTCGTTGAACCGTCTGAACCAAAATCTCGCTGCAGAGAATGACCGCATCAAGGCACAGAACGAAGAGGCATCGCGGCAGATCGAGACGCTCAACATCGACAAGGAAGCCCTCAACGAGAAAGTGGCCATCGCAGCCCAGCTCGATGCGACCGGATTGAACCTCACCCTGCTCGACAAACGCAACAAGAGGGCAAAGAAACTAAGCAAGTGTAAGACCATACAGGCTTCGTTCACCGTATCGAAGAATGTGACGGCCTCCAACGGCACGAAGACCTTCTATGTCCGCATCACGTCGCCCACGGGTTCCACACTGGGCAATGCCGGAAACTTTGCGTATGAAAACCGCCAGTTGCAGTGTTCGATGAAGAAGACGGTCGAATACAGCGGTCAGGAACTCCCGATGACACTCTTCTGGGAGGTTTCGCAGACGCTGCAGGCCGGCACCTATCAGATGAGTGTCTTTGCCGACGGCAACATGATTGGAAGCCGAAGCTTCACATTTGAATAACCTATTGATTGAGTACTACTATTTATACGATAATGAAAAGGAGTCTTATCATCGGATGCCTGATAGCTGTGGTTCTGCCGACCTGTGCTCAACGTGAGCTGAGCCTTGACAGTTGTCGGGCATTGGCCTTACGGAACAACAAGCAACTGAGCGTATCTCGCATCAATCAGGACGTGGCACGCAACACCCGCAAGGCCGCACGCACCAAATACCTGCCGAAGGTGGATGCTGTCGGCGGCTATGAATTCTTCAGCCGCGAAGTGTCCTTGCTCAACGACCAGCAGAAGACGGCGCTGAACAATCTTGGTACTAACATTGGCATGGGTGTCGGCCAGTCCGCCACAGACCTCATCACCACCCTTGTACAACAAGGATTGTTAGAACCCCAGAAAGCTCAACAGTTAGGACAGATGGCCTCATCGATGACCACACCACTCGTTCAGGCTGGCAACGAACTGGGCAACACCATTCGCGATGCTTTCAAGACCGACAATAAGAATATGTGGGGCGGAGCCATCATGGTTCGCCAGCCTATCTTTATGGGTGGAGCCATCACGGCTGCCAACAACATGGCCGACATTCACGAGCGAATGGCCAATGACGACCTCGACTTCAAGACACAGACCACCCTCTACAGCATCGACAAGACATTCTGGACCGTTGTCTCCCTCCAACAGAAGCAGCAGTTGGCCCACAGCTACTACGACCTTGTGAAAAAACTCAACGACGATGTCCACAAACTCATCGACGAAGGATTTGCCACTCGCGCCGACGGGCTGAAGGTCGACGTAAAAGTCAACGAGGCTGAGATGCAGATAACACAGGTCGAGAACGGACTGTCGCTGGCAAAGATGTTGCTTTGCCAATTGTGTGGTCTGCCCTTGGATGAAGAAATCAGCGTCACCCCCGACACGTCCCCCCTCCTCACCTCTCTGGAAGGTTCTTCGAATTCATCATCCGATGAAAAGCCGTATTACACAGAACGTCCTGAACTCAGGCTCTTACAGAATGCCGTCGACCTGAGCAAAGAGGCCACACGCCTCATTCGGGCTGAGTACCTTCCCCATGTGGCCCTTACGGGAGGCTATATGATTTCCAATCCCAATGTCTTCAACGGCTTCGAGCGCCATTTCGCAGGGGTATGGAATGTCGGCGTGTTGGTGCAGGTTCCCGTTTGGACTTGGATGGAGAGTAAATATAAGATACGCGCGACGAAGGGAGCCACCGCCATCGCCGAACTTGAACTCAGCGACCTGCGCGAGAAAGTAGGACTGCAGGTCACGCAGGGCGAATATAAGCTGCGCGAGGCTCAGAAGCGACTCAGTGCCGCAAGGAAAAACATACAGAGTGCCGAGGAAAACCTCCGTTGTGCCAACATCGGCTTCCAGGAAGGTGTCATTGAAAGCACCGATGTCATGGCGGCACAGACAGCATGGCAAATGGCTGAGAGCCAGAAGATTGACGCAGAAATCGACCTCCGCATGGCTGAAGTCAACCTCAGGAAGGCCCAGGGAACACTGACAAATTGAAAAGTTCACAAACTGGCATCATATAACAAGGAGAAGATAAGGTTTTCATTTTTTCATTCATAAAAAACATGTCCGTAAAATCACAACATAACAACATTCTGCTGGCCGTCATCGGTTTTGCATCGGTCGTCATCGTCGTTGCCCTTATTGGTTACTTCACCCTGGGACGCAGCGAAGAAATCATACAGGGAGAAGTGGAAGTATCTGAATATCGCATATCGAGCAAACTGCCCGGCCGCATCCTTGAACTCCGCGTAAAAGAAGGCGACTATGTGCATGTCGGCGACACGCTGGCCATCCTGGAAGTGCCCGAAGTGGAGGCACAGAAGCGCGCTGCCGAGGCTACCGGCGATGCTGCCGAGGCACTCAGCGAGATGGCTGACAATGGTGCCCGCGAAGAACAGGTGCAGGCTGCCTATCAGCTGTGGCAACAGGCGCAGGCTGCTGCCGACATCTCTAAGAAAACCTATGAGCGTGTGCAACGTCTCTTCAACGAAGGAGTGATGAGTGCTCAGAAGCGCGACGAAGCCTTTGCCGCCTATAAGGCCACTGAGGCCCAGGTGATGGCTGCCAAGAGTCAGTATGACATGGCCAAGAGTGGTGCCCGACGGGAAGAACGCAAGGCAGCCGCCAAACAGGCTCAGGCTGCCAAGAGCGCCGTGGAAGTCGTCCAGTCGCTGTTGCGCGAGACCGTTCAGATTGCACAGGCAGAAGGTGAAGTCAGCAGCATCTATCCGAAGGTTGGCGAACTGGTGGGCACCGGCTCACCCATCATGAGCATTGCCATGATGAACGACCTGTGGGGAACGTTCAACGTGCGTGAAGACCAGCTGGACGGCATGGCCGTGGGCAGCACCATCAAAGCCTTTGTGCCTGCCTTCAAGAAAGACATCGAACTGACGGTCTTCCACCTGAAAGATCAGGGGTCCTATGCCGTATGGAAAGCCACAAAGGCCTCCGGTCAATACGATCTGAAGACGTTCGAGGTGAAGGCCCGTCCCCTCGAGGCTTTTGAGGGTCTCCGCCCCGGCATGTCACTGATCATTAAGAAATAGGAATGCCTGGCCATCTTAGGACAAGACAGGAAAGCCTAAGGAAAAAAGAAACAGAATGCTGAAAAGAATCCTCCGAATAGCGCGCCGTGAATGCGGCATCATGATGCACAACCCCATCTATGGGTTCTGCATGGTGGTGTTCCCCGTCTTGGTGGTATTCTTTTTCACCTCACTCATGAGCACGGGGCAGCCGACAGACATGCCGGTGGGCGTCGTCGACCTTGACAACACCACGACCACACGAAGCATCGTCCGGACCCTCGACGCTTTTCAGACGACTCGTATCGTCGCCCACTACCCCAACCCCAACGAGGCACGCAAAGCCATCCAGCAAGGCGAGATTTATGCATACCTCTACATTCCGAAAGGTACTACCGACGGACTCCTCGCCTCGCGTCAGCCTGAGATTTCATTCTATTACAGCAGTGTCGCCATGCTGGCAGGCAACATGGTGTTCCGCGACCTGAAGACAGCGACGACACTGGCAGCGGCAGCGGTCGGCAGGGCAAAACTGTCGGCACTCGGCAAGCGCCCCGATGAGATTCGGGCCTTCCTGCAACCCGTCAGCGTAGACCTGCACATGGTGGGTAATCCGTGGGTGGACTACAACGTCTACCTCTCCACGTCGATGGTGCCGGGAGTCATCATGCTCTTCATCTTCCTCATCACCGCCTATTCCATTGGCACCGAACTGAAGTTCCGCCGGTCGAAGGAATGGATGGAGATGGCCGACGGTGACATCGGTATCGCCCTGGCTGGTAAGTTTCTGCCACAGACCCTCATCTTCCTGTTCATCATGTTCGGCTTCGAATTCTACATCTATCATGTGCTCCAGTTCCCCCATCCGGGCGGAATCATACCAGTATTACTGCTCGGACTGCTCAGCGTCATGGCGAGCCAGGCCTTCGGCATCTTCGTATTCGGTCTGATGCCTTCCCTGCGCATGTCGATGAGCGTCTGTTCCCTTTGGGCCGTACTGGGGTTCTCGGCCAGTGGCGCCACGTTTCCCGTCTTCGCGATGAGTCCGATGATCGAGGCACTGTCGTGGCTGTTCCCCCTGCGCCACTACTATATGATCTACGAGTCAGCCATCTTCAACGGGTTCCCGCTGTTCTACTCGTGGCTTCACATCTTATGCCTCATCCTGTTCATGGTGCTGCCCCTGTTCACCGTGAAAAACATCAGGAAGGCCATGCTCGAATATGTCTATATACCGTAGACAACGGTATGGTGAAATAACGACAAAATAAAGAAAGAAGAAAAATTGAAAGAGACACTTGGAAATAGAATTAAGGAAGGCCTGCGCGACATGTGCTATATATGGGCGAAGGAGATGCGGAGCACCGTCACCGACGAGGGTGTCCTCATCTTCTTTATCCTGGTGCCTTTGCTCTATCCCCTTGTCTACTCTTGGATCTATACGAACGAGGTGGTGCGCGAGGTGCCCGTGGCCGTCGTCGACCTGTCCCACTCGCAAGAGAGCCGACAGTTCATCCGGTCGTTCGACGCTTCGCCCGACGTCCGCGTCATCGGCCACTACAACAACCTGCTCGAAGCACGACAGATGGTAGAGCGGCAGAAGGCACGCGGCGTGCTCTATTTCCCCGAAGACTTTTCGACAAGGCTGGCACGCTCAGAGCAGAGCCACGTCGGCGTCTATTGCGACATGAGCCTCATGCTCACCTATAAAGCCATCTATCAGAATGCACAGGCCATTGCAACGGACATGGGAGCGACGATACAAGCCGGCAAGAGCGGTGCCTTCACCGCCCGCGATGCTGCCATCTCGACAGAACCCGTCAGCGTCAATGCCGTACAGATATTCAATGCCACAGGAGGCTACGGCAATGCCATCCTGCCCGGAGTGCTCATCATCATCCTGCAACAGACACTACTCCTCGGCATAGGACTGGCAGCAGGTACGGCACGCGAGAACAACCGCTATCAGGACCTGGTACCCATCAGCCACCACTACAATGGCATCTTCCGCATCGTACTCGGCAAGTCACTCTGCTACATGATGGTCTATGCCGTCATGGGAGCCTACGTCACACTCTGCGTGCCACGCTTCTTCGGCTTCACCAGTATGGTTCACGGCGACACGCTGTTGGCACTGATGGTGCCCTACCTGTTGGCCTGCATCTTCTTCGGAATGGCGCTATCCTGTATGGTGCGCTATCGAGAGAACGTCATGCTGCTGGTCGTCTTCACCAGTGTGCCCCTGCTCTTTATGACAGGTCTGTCATGGCCACAGAGCAACATCCCGGGTATATGGCAGGGCGTGTCGATGCTCTTCCCTTCAACATTTGGCGTGAGGGCATTCCTGCGCACCAACTCAATGGGTGGAACACTGGGCGACGTTCAGCCGGAATATATCGCACTCTGGACACAGACACTGGTCTATTTTCTCATCACCTGCTTCGTCTATCAGTATCAGCTCAACCACACGCGCCGCCATGCGCGCGAGCATCTCAAGGAGCTTCAACAGAAAGTAGTGGAAGCCATGGAACAAAGCAACGATTGAGAGATTACCAATGCGTGATAATAGCGCCATAGCTAAGTCCCTGTATTCCAAAAACTTAGTTTTTACATAATAACAGGTTTCAGACAGAAGGACATATTATTGACTATTGCTGTCCTTTTTGTCATGATGTCTAAAAACATGTCATTATGCCTAAGTAACCATTAAAAAATAATTCGGTATACGGATAAAATACTTAAAAACTTTAAAATTTTCTTAATTGTCAAATAAGTGGACTATTTTTAACACGAATTGCCACGAATTATCCATTAATGGCTGCGCATAGCAAAATTATATGAGAAATTGTATGGTAATTATATGTTAAAGAAAGAAAAACAGATTCGTTCATTATCAGCCAGTTAGGCTTGTTTGCAAATTTTAAGTATTTTATCCGTATACCGAATTATTTTTTAACGGTTACTAAAAACAAAAACGGCAGCCGCACTTTGTGTGGCTGCCGTCTCATTATAGATTAGGTCTCAGAGAACCGGTGAGGTTTTAAGACTCCTCATCATCCTCCCAGACGGTTACTTTCTTACCTTCCAGGATAACACCATCTTCGCCTTCGGAGGGAAGATAGAATTCAACACTCGTAACCATAAGGTTCTCTGCCTCGGCACCAACATGCTTGGTAGCGGGCGTCATATAAACATTCTTTTTCATAGTTTTTATCCTTTCTGGTTTTACTTATTTTACTACGACAGTCTTACCGTTGACGATGTAGATACCCTTCTGGGCAGTCTGCACGCGGCGACCCTGCAGGTCATAGACGTCAGCACCCTCGCCGACAAGAGCCTTGATGGCAGCGACGCCGGTTGTGCCAAGGTCGATAGCGAGCTTAGAAGCAGCAGCGCCAGTGGTCTCGAGGTAAGCACGATAAGGATTGCAAGTGCCGGTGTTCACCTTGACGAACTCACCGTCCTTAATGCCATAGACGTTCTCAACCTCCGTGGTCTTGGTGACGTTCTTCATCACGGCACCGTTGACTTCAACCTCTGCGGGACGGACACCTACGAAGCCGTAGTCGCTGACGGACTCGAAGGGATACTCTGAAGCAGCAACAAATACATAAGGCATGTTGGGTTCGAGAGCGGTAACCTCAGCGAAGGTAACCTTGTCACCCTCAAGAGCTGTCAGCTCGTAGAACTTACCGGCTTCAGTGGAAGCATTGAACGGCAGTGAAACGGTATACATCTTGCCTACCTCGAACTTGCGCGGATAGCAGATCATACCATCGCCAGAACCGCCCTGAACGGCAATCTTCACATTGTGGGCATTAACAGGAGCGACATTGTCAGGAACGACAAACTTCACCTTGCCTGTGATGGCCTTGTCGTATGCATAGTAAGCACCGGGGATGAAGGCAACATCCCATGCATCAGCTTCTACTTCACCGTTACCATTGTCTACAGTGTAACCTGTTTCGAACTTCGTCATTTGAGGCAGCTGGACATTGCCATTGTCATCAGCCTTCAGCTCGGTCAGACCGAACACCTTCACAGGATGCGTGGTGTCGTAGATATCAATTGAGGTATCTTCGATCCACTCCAGCTCAGGCATGTTGATGGCAGCGCCCTTGCCGTCCCAGTCGATGATGTTGACAACGAGTCCTTCTGCATAGATCTTTCCGTCGTTGAACTGGAGATCCTTGGTCTGGTCGTTTGCACCGTTGTTGAAGATGATGTTGTAGATCTTGTCGGAAGCACCCTCGAAGGAGACTTTGTAAGACGCCAGCTGGGTGTTGCCTGCGGTATGGTACATGTCGGCGATATCGCTCAGCTGTGTGCCGGGCCATGCACCGAGTTTCTCTTCCTCGCCATTGCCGGACCATACATAAGCATAGACCTTCTCCCATTCCTTACCATTGACGAACTGAGCAGCAAAGGTCTGCGTCTCGGAAGCACGCTTGGTGGCAGTGGCAGTCACCTTCTCCTTTGCAGGATCGAAGCAGACGGTGATGGTGTAGTGTCCAGCCTCGCCAATCGTCAGCTTGTAGTTCTCAGCAGGCCATGAGCCGGCATTGTAGCTGTGGTTCTTCACAACCTTGAACTCAAGCACGTCACCGGCGGCAAACTCGAAGTCTTCGTCGATGTCCCAGGTGCTGCGGCTCCATACATAGGTGCCGTCGTCCTGCTTCACCATCGGGTTGTCGGAGCTCTTCTCCCACCAGCCGTCTTCACCGAAGATGAGCATGTCGGGATCACCGACGACGTTGTAAACGTCTTCTGTGACAGCACGCTCCTCAGTTCCTACGACAGCCAGTTTCCAGCCGGCGAGCACGTCGTCGCTTTCTGTCCAGAGAGCCTTGAAGGTGAACTTCTGGTACTTGTCGGCATGGAGGATGAAGTTATCCTCGGCACCTTCAGCGGTCTGCTTTTCAACAAGGCCTTCCTCGGCTTCGAGAGCCAGACCCTCAGCATTGAATCCCATCCAGTTTCCGTCAACCACGAACTTGAACTCCTGGTCGTTGGCATCGTTGGTCAGGTCTACGTCGAGCGTGTAGATATATGCGTCGGCAACCTTCACCATCTTGCTGGCATCGCTCTCCATCCAGTTGTTGAACGAACCTCTGATTTCTACCGTTGCGGGTTCAATCTTCTCGGGCAGGCCGAAGCTGTATTCCGTGCCGTCCTCGAACTTGAGGTCGTCGGTCTGGACAAGCTCGTCGCCTTCCTTACCGTTGTTGAAGATGATGCTGTAAGCCTCGGTGGCGTCACCGTCGAAGGTCACGGCGTAGATGTCGTAGGTCTTCTCACCCACGGCCTTCGTAGCGTCGGTCTTCTCCAGCTTTGTGCCGGGCCATGCGCCGAGCTTCAGTTCATTGCCGTTCCATACATAGGCATAGACATCCTCCCACTCACCGCCGTTGACGAACGTAGCTGCGAAGGTATGAGCCTCGACACGCTTGGTCAGTGTAGCGGTAGCTTCGTTGGTCTCGGGCTTGTAGATGATGGTCAGCGTGTAGTGGCCGTCCTCAGGAACGACAACGCTCAGGTTCTCGGTGCCTTCCTGCATCCAAGTCTCGTGGTTCTTCACAATCTTGTATTCAATCTTCAGCTGTCCGGGAAGGATTGCATCTTCGTCGATGTCCCAAGAGTTGGCAGTCCACAGGTAGCTGCCGTCTTCCTGCTTCACCATGTCATTGTCAGTATTGTTCATATCCCATGCGGTCTCACCGAAGAGCATGAACTCATCAGTAGCCATACCGACAACGGTGTAGACGGGCTCGGGTTCGGGCGTAGGCAGGAAGTTATACTCCTTACCGTCGTTGAACTGGAGGTCGTTGGTCTGGTCGTTTGCACCGTTGTTGAAGATGATGCTGTAGGCAAGGTCCTCAGCGCCTTCGAACTTCACGGCATAGATGTCGTAAACTTTCTCGCCTACGGTCTTCTGCTCGCCGTTCTTCTCCAGCTTCGTGCCGGGCCAGTCGCCGAGTTCCTTGTTCTCACCGTTGCCTGTCCATACATAAGCATAGACTTCCTCCCATTCGCCGTCGTTGACGAAGGTAGCCTCATAGGTGTGCTTCACGACGCGCTTGGTCAGTGTAGCGGTAGCTTCGTTGGTCTCGGGCTTGTAGATGATGGTCAGCGTGTAGTGGCCGTCCTCAGGAACGACAACGCTCAGGTTCTCGGTGCCTTCCTGCATCCAAGTCTCGTGGTTCTTCACGATCTTGTATTCAATCTTCAGCTGTCCGGGAAGGATTGCATCTTCGTCGATGTCCCAAGAATTAGCAGTCCACAGGTAGCTGCCGTCTTCCTGCTTCACCATGTCATTGTCAGTGTTGTTCATATCCCATGCGGTCTCACCGAAGAGCATGAACTCATCAGTAGCCATACCGACAACGGTGTAGACGGGCTCGGGTTCGGGCGTAGGCAGGAAGTTATACTCCTTGCCGTCGTTGAACTGGAGGTCATTGGTCTGGTCGTTTGCACCGTTGTTGAAGATGATGCTGTAGGCAAGGTCCTCAGCGCCTTCGAACTTCACGGCATAGATGTCGTAAGCCTTCTCGCCTACGGTCTTCTGCTCACCGTTCTTCTCCAGCTTCGTGCCGGGCCATGCGCCAAGAGGATTCTCGTTGCCTGCCCATACATAGGCAAAGACATCCTCCCATTCTCCGTCGTTGACGAAGGTAGCCTCATAGGTGTGCTTCACGACTTCCTTTTCAGCAACAGCATTCACTTCCTCTGTCTGAGGATTGAAGGTGATGGTGATGACATACTTTCCTGCTGAAGGAATATTCAGTTTGTAGTTATCACCAGCGGGATAAGAAGCAACATTCCAGTCGTGGTCTTTTACAACCTTGAACTCGATGTCGCCGGCTTCAAGCTCATAGTCGGGATCGATGTCAGCAGTAGCGTAGACCTTCTTATAGGTGCCATCAGCCTGCTTCTCCATGTCATTGGCAGTGAAGGTAGGATCCCATGCAGCGCCGAAGATGAGGAGACCGTCCTCGTCATACGGACCGGCAACGGTGTAGGTGTGTTCGATGACGACTTCTTCTTTCTTCGTAGCAGTAGCTGTCAGGCTCTTGGTGTCTTCGGGATTGAAGGTGAAGACAACGTCATACTTACCATCTTCAGCAATCGCGAGTTGCTTGTTGGCATCGTTTGACGGAACGCCATTCAAGCCATAGCTTACATCCCAAGAGTGGTTCTTGGCCACTTTGTACTCAATGGTACCGGCAGCGAGCACAACATCGGTATAAGCCTTTGTGAAGATTCCGTCTTCACCCTTCACCATGTCGTTGGCTTCTGCAGCAGGAGTCCATTCTACACCGAACAGGGCTGCACTGTTACCGACGACAGTCCAGGTAGCTTCAGGAATAACCACTTCGCCTTCCTTCTTCGTTGTCTCGGCACTGATGATGTGCGTGTCAGGGTTGAAGGTGTAGACGATGTCATACAAACCGTCTTCCTCTACAGACAGGGGAATGTTGGCTCCGTTCTGTAGTCCGTTAGCGCCATAGTTCAAAGCCCATGAGTGGTTGGCAGCTACTTTGTACTCATAGCTGTCATTGGCAGCCAATGTAGCATCTACCACCTTGAGGGTGTAGAGGCCATCTTCGCCAAGCGTCATGTCATTGACTGTGGCTGCAGGATCCCAGCTCTTGCCATTCAGGTTGGCAGCCGTACCCACTACTGTCCACGTCTCAGCAAAGGCACCCATTGTCATAAGTGCCATCACGATCAATGAAAACAATTTTTTCATACGCATTTTTAATTTAGGTTAAACAATAGATATAAATAAACACTAATTCTCATTCTGTTGGTCAGTACTTCTTTTCCGACCACGAATTTCACTAATTCCACGAATTGATTCGTGATATTCCTGACTTTCGTGTCGTCCGTGTTCGTCTTTCCTCAGAAACAAATTATAACGAATTTGAATCATCTCACTCGGAGTAAATTCGTGCAATTCGTGTAATTCGTGGTAGAGGTGACATTCCGGACTTTCTTATATTCGACCACTAATTTCACTAATTCCACGAATTGCTTCGTGACATTCCTGACTTTCGTGTCGTCCGTGTTCGTCTTTCCTCAGAAACAAATTATAACGAATTTGAATCATCTCACTCGGAGTAAATTCGTGCAATTCGTGTAATTCGTGGTAGAGGT
>JAFSRY010000019.1 GCA_017445845.1 Prevotella sp. | reverse complement strand
TTCATCTCGGCACGCGTCTTAAACCACTCCTGCTTCGAGTAGAGCATGCGCGTAGGGTCGTCGAGGTCCTTGCCTGTGGCCAGACAGAGCAAGTGATCGTGGGCCTCAGCGTTTTCCTCGTCAACGAAATGAGCGTCGTTGGTACAGATGAGTTTGATGCCATACTCGCGAGCCAGCTCGATGAGCACCCGATTGGCCTTCTGCTGCAAGGGGAACGTCTCGCGATTGGCCCGCACATAGGGGTCTTTCACCTCGTGGCGCTGCAACTCCAAATAGTAGTCGTCGCCGAAGACGCGCTGGTGCCATTCGATGGCCTCTCGAGCACCGGCGATATCGCCCTCCAGAATCTTGTGAGGCACCTCACCAGCAATACAGGCAGAGCACACGATGAGTCCTTCGTGAAAGCGCTCCAGGTCGGCACGGTCGGTACGTGGACGCATGTAGAAGCCGTCGACCCACGAACGCGAGACGAGCTTGATCAGGTTCTTATAGCCCTGATAGTTCTTCGCCAATACGATGAGGTGGTAGCCGCTCTGGTCTTCCTTGCCGTCCTTCTTCTCCTTCGGTCCGTGCTTGGCAACATACATTTCGCAACCGAAAATAGGCTTGAAGGGTTCCAGACCTTCACCCTTGCGCTTTTTGTTGATGCCGATGCAATAATCATGAAACTCCTTGATGCCGAACATGTCGCCATGATCGGTAATGGCCATGCCTCGCATGCCGTCACCGATGGCTTTATCAACCAGTCGCGATATCTTCGACTGTCCGTCGAGGATGGAGTAATAAGTATGTACGTGTAAATGTATGAAATCTTCCATTCTTTGAAAAGGCGGCTTGATGTAAGGGCCGCATTTTGCAAAGTTACAAATTTTGGTGCGATGGAACAAACTTTTTGCGAAGATTAACGCGAAGGAAACAACAAAACTGCAAAAAACAAAGCGTTCAAGAAAATTTTAGGACAAAAAGGGTTGTAATTAAAAAGATTTTACTAATTTTGCAGGTTGGAAAGGTCTGTAATGACAACATCATGGGAGAAAAAATCAAAAAACTCAAGAAAATACGCCTGCATCGCGAAGGCACCGACACACTGGTTTGGAGCCTCATCGCCCTTGCAGCCATTGCTTTACTACTCTGGCGTCTGGATACGAAAGTTCCGTTCTGGATATTCCTCGCTGTCTTCGGTACCATCTATGGAATCGTTGTGAATTTCTATCGCTGCCCCATCAGATATTTCCCGAAGGAAGACACTGACGGCATCGTTGTGGCTCCTGCCGACGGCAAGATTGTCGTCATTGAAGAGGTGGAGGAAAACAAGTATTTCCACGACCGTCGCTTGATGATCAGCATCTTCATGAGTCCACTGAACGTACATGCCAACTGGTTCCCCGTCGATGGAAAAGTGAAGTTTGTGCAACATCAGAACGGAAACTACCACAGGGCTTGGCTGCCGAAGGCGAGTGAGGAAAACGAGCGTTCTGATGTAATGATCACCACTCCCGACGGCACCGATGTGCTTTGTCGTCAGATTGCCGGCGCTGTGGCTCGACGCATCGTCACCTATGCCAAGGAGGGCGAGGATTGCTACATCGACGAACATCTGGGGTTCATCAAGCTCGGTTCGCGCGTCGATGTCTATTTGCCCGTAGGCTCTGAGGTGTGTGTGAGTATGGGACAAAAGACAACTGGCGACCAAACCATTATTGCCCGCTTGAAGAAAAACCAGATTGTCTAGACTGTCTAGAAACTCTTGATGCCCTAGATATTCTAGATTTTCTAGAAGCCTCGTAAACTAAGGAAAAACTCCCCGAAATGAAGAAACACATCCCTAATATGATTACCTGCTGCAATCTGATTTCAGGTTGCATTGCAACGGTGATGGCTATCTATGGTGATGCAGGGCTCGCCCTGCTGTGGATTGTCGTCGGCGCCGTGTTCGACTTCTTCGACGGCATGACGGCACGTCTGCTCCACGTCAGCTCGCCCATCGGCAAGGAACTCGACTCGCTGGCCGACGACGTGACGTTCGGTGTGGCACCATCGGCCATTCTCTATCAACAACTCAGCGTGATGGACTGGCCTGCAGCCCTGCAGACCACCCTCGTACCCTATTCGTCGATGACTTGGGCACAGGTGCTGTCGTTCGCTGCCTTCATCATGGCTGCCTTCTCTGCATTGCGACTGGCAAAGTTCAACCTCGACGAACGCCAGGCCATGGGTTTCATCGGACTTCCCACGCCTGCCAACGCACTGTACTGGGGTTCACTCATCGTTGGCACCCATCGCTGGCTCGACCAACTGCCCGGAGGCGTTGTAACCCTATTGGTGATGATGTTCTTCAGCTGCTACCTGCTTGTCAGCGAGAT
>JAFSRY010000018.1 GCA_017445845.1 Prevotella sp. | reverse complement strand
TTTGTATGTTCTCGTCGCCCATGCGCATGATGCTACCCTTGCCGAAGTCCTTCTCGATTTTCGACAGGGCAGCTTGCAAGGCTTTCTGCTTCTCCTGCTGTGGGGTGAGGGCCTCGCCCTCAGTTTCTTTCTTTGCCATATTTCTCTGTATTTTGATAGTTAAACCTCCTGCAAAGATACAATAATTCTATGGTCCTGCAAAATTATTTCTCATATATTTTTTCTTGTCATCACAGGTTCAGTTTCATTAACACTTTTTAATCTGCACACATGCAAGATTTGCCGTCTTCGGCTGTTTTCATGACAGAACACAATACGTTAAACAACAAAAACAATGAGAACAATGAGAAAGAATTTTCTAAGTGTTGGCCTGGCCGCCATGAGCCTGTGTGTCGTGGGTTGCTCGACTGCAGGCGAGGATGTTTCATACGAGGGTTACAAATTGTACTCTTTAGCTGATAACGACATGATAGAAATGCCGGAAGCCGGGGGCGACAAGTTTGAAGACTTTACCGACAACCCATTTGTGAAGACATCGAAAGAGCCCGTTTCCACCTTCTCCGTCGATGCCGACGGAGCCTCGTATGCCATCATGCGACGCCATCTGGCTGACGGCTATAACATAGCACCTGCCAGCGTGCGCATCGAGGAGTTCTTGAACTATTTCACATTCAACTACGCATCGCCGAAGGGTGATGAAAGCGTGGCTATCAATGCCGAGGTGGGCGACTGCCCCTGGAACCCTAATCATCATCTGCTGCGGTTGGGCATCAAAGGAAGAGAGCTGACTACTTCCGAAATGCCGCGCGCCAACTTCGTGTTTCTCGTCGATGTGTCAGGTTCGATGGCCAGCAGCGACAAACTGGATTTGTTGAAGAGAGGACTGACGGAATTGCTCTACCAACTGAATCCCGATGACCGCATCTCACTCATCACCTATAGCGGAGAGGTGAAAAAGCTGTTGGAATCGACGTCTGTCCGTAATGCAGATAAAATCAAGAAGGCTATCAGCAAGCTGAACGCCGATGGATGCACAGCAGGCGGTAAGGCGTTGAAGATGGCCTACGAAGAGGCTTTGGCGAATTACGACCCCAAATGCAACAACCGGGTCGTCATGGGCACCGACGGCGACTTCAACGTGGGCGTTACCAACACGGATGAACTGGTGGAGATGGTAGAGAGCTACGCCCGCAAAGGCATCTATATGACCTGTCTGGGCTTTGGGTTAGGCAATCTCAACGATGCCATGATGGAAAAGATCAGTAATTCGGGCAACGGCACCTATCACTACATCGACTGCGAGAACGAGATGATGAAGGTCTTCGTACACGAGCGCAACCAGTTTGTCAGTGTGGCCAACGATTCCAAGTGTCAGGTGAGTTTCAACCCTGATGTAGTCAGCGAATATCGCCTCATTGGTTACGAAAACCGAGTGATGAGCAAAGAAGACTTCGAGAACGACAAAAAGGACGCAGGCGAGATTGGCGCCGGACAGACCATCACCGCTCTTTACGAAATCGTGCTCAAGGACGACAAACCGGAAGGATTTGCCAACCAATCTTTCTTCACCTTTGACTTTCGCTACAAGAAGACGCTCGACGGCCCTAGCCGCCCACTGCAACTGAAGATGGATGCGGGAAGAATCTTCGAAAAGTACGAACGTCCCGACGACTTCTACTTCGCTGCCGGCGTAGCCGCCTACGGAATGATTCTACGCGATTCGCCCTACAAGGGTGATGCCAGCATCGAGATGGCGAAGAAGCTGGTGAAACAAGGACTGAGTTTCGACCCTAACGGCTATCGCGCTGAACTACTGAAGATCATGGAGATCCCAAAGAATGACAAATAGTCGGAGGGCAAAAGCAAAAGGTGGGCGAAGGAACAAACCTTCGCCCACCTTTGTGTTTATATGTATCAGATTATTACAATTCGAGGTCGCCATCGTGGATTTCGTGCCAGGGCAGACCCTGCTTGTTGAGCTGTTCCATGAACGGATCGGGATCGAACTCTTCGACGTTGAAGACGCCCGGCTTCTTCCAGATGCCCTTGCAGAACATCATTGCACCAATCATGGC
>JAFSRY010000017.1 GCA_017445845.1 Prevotella sp. | reverse complement strand
TTTGGACCATATCGACATGGAGGAATGCCAGCGTCGTGGCATCGTCGTGAAAAACGCGGCGGGCTACAGCACCGAGGCCGTGGCCGAATTGGCTATCGCCATGATGATTGATGTGTATCGTAAAGTGCTAGAAAACGATGCGATTACCCATCAATGCAACCGTAAGGGCATCATGCCTGGTCGCGAGATCGGAGGCAAGACCATCGGCATCATCGGTATGGGTAACATCGGCCAGCGTGTGGCCAAGTTGGCCAACGCCTTTGGCTGCAAGGTGCTGGCATCGAACCGCACCCCAAAACATGTCGATGGCGTAACATTTGTGGATAAGGAGACCTTGCTGAAGGAATCCGACATCGTCACTTTACACATCGCCTTGAACGCCGAGACCCGCTACTTCATCACGGAGAAAGACTTCGCACTGATGAAGCCAAGTGCCATTTTGGTGAATACCGCCCGCGGACCCGTGGTGAACGAAATGGCTTTGGCCAACGCGTTGAAACAGGGAAAGATTGCCGGAGCAGCTACCGACGTCTATGGCACCGAGCCGCCATTGAAGCCTGAAAATCCTTTGTTCGGCGCACCCAATCTCATCATGTTGCCCCACATCGGCTTTGCCACCGAAGAGGCTTTCATCCTGCGGTTGGGCATTGTTGTCCGAAATATCGAGGAACACTACTGCTAAACAAAAAAGAGGCGCTGCGAGTGATGTGACCCCCAGAAGTTGGACGGTTAAACATTAATTATCAAGGTAAAGAGTTCGGTATTGTACCGGACTCTTTCCTTTTAGTCTTAACTTGATTCTGTCGTTGTTATAGTAATGTATGTAATCCATAAGTGCATGTTTGAACTCATCGACGGAATTCCAGTCGTGCAAATATAGCAATTCATTCTTCATCAAGCCGAAAAAGTTTTCCATCATGGCATTGTCTAGGCAGTTGCCTTTTCGCGACATGCTTTGTGTAATGTTCCTGTTTTCCAATGCTTTCTGATACATTCTATGCTGATAGTGCCAGCCTTGGTCCGAGTGGAGAATCAGGTTCCCGTGTATGTCTCTTTTCTTGAACGCCTTGTCCAGCATCGCCATGACCATCTGCAAGCATGGGCTGTCTGATATGGTGTAAGAGACAATCTCGCCATTGAACATGTCCAGGATGGGGGAAAGATAAATCCATCTGTCCTTGATCTTCACCTGCGTGACATCGGTGGCCCATTTTCGATTCGGCGCCGAGGCCCTGAAGTCCCTGTTGAGTACGTTTGGGGCGACCCTGCCAATCTCGCCTATGTAGGAACGGTAATGTTGAGTCTTCCTCTTGGCTTTCAGGGACATCTGTCCCATCAGCTTCTGGACGGTCTTGTGGTTGATGTCAAGGCCCTCGTTGTGGAGTTGTGCAGTGATGCGACGGTAGCCGTATCGGCCGTGATGCTCCTCGTATACCGAGCGTATGCGCTCCCTGGCAGAATCGTATCCGTCGGGCCGTCCCATGCGCTTGGTGTGATAATAGAAGGTGGAACGCGCCATCCCCTTGATCCTCAAAAGGAGGTCAAGGCTGTGTTCCGGCCTCAGCCCTTCGATGGCTTCAGCCCAGTCCCTCGCTGACGGGCTTCCCTTTCTTCGACCAAGGCCTTCACTTTTTTTAGCAGGGCATTCTCAGCTCTCAGGTACTCGTTCTCGTAACGGAGTCGTTCCAACTCCGTCATCTCCTCTGGCTTCTTTTTCTTCGGTCTACCCATGTCTTTCCTAGGTCTTCCCCTGGGCTTGCGCAGCGCTTCCTTCCCGCCAGCGGCATATAGCAAACGCCAACTTCGTATCGCGAATGCACTTACCCCGTGTTTTAACATAATGTCTGACAAAGGTAGGTGTTTTTTCTCATAGTCCGCTATCACCT
>JAFSRY010000016.1 GCA_017445845.1 Prevotella sp. | reverse complement strand
TGCGCGAACCCATCTTGCGCACGGCCTATCTCATTCAGGTCGGTCTGACGACGACAGAGATTGCCAACATCATGGATACTCCTGTACAGACTGCATGGAACCGAGTGGACAGGATAAGGAAGCTAATGGGTAATTAATAAAATTACCCCTACCGGCAGGCTCTCTCTTCCCTTAGGGAGGGGTTAGGGGTAGGCTTGGGTCGGGAGGGGCTTTAAGAAAAAGCCACCAGAACTGATGGGTTCTGATGGCTTTTTATATGAGGTCTCCTACACACATGCGTACGCATACGCGTATAAAATAATAATGTGTAGGGTCTCGCTAATGCGGTTTGCTAAGATTATTCTTCAGCAACGTCTTCCTTGATCTTGCGACCCATCCAGAGGTATGCGATGGGCGATGCGATGAAGATTGACGAGCAGGTACCGAAGATGACACCGAGGGTCATGGCGAAGGCGAAGCCTTTGATGCTGCTGCCACCGATGAAGAGGATGCAGAGCAACACGATGAGCGTCGAGACGGAGGTGTTGATGGTACGTGCCAACGTCTGGTTGATGGAGTTGTTGAAGAGTTCCTGGATGTCCTGCTTCGGGTGGAGACGGAGGTTCTCACGGATACGGTCGAAGACAACCACCTTATCGTTGATGGAGTAACCGATCACGGTCAGCACGGCACCGATGAATGTCTGGTCGACCTCGAGTGAGAACGGCATGACATGCTGGAGCAGTGAGAAGAGACCTATCACGGTGACGGCATCGAAGGTCAGTGCAACGATAGAACCAACGGAGAAGGCTACCTTGCGGAAGCGCAGCAGGATATAGAGGAAGATGGCTACGAGGGCGATGAGGACGCTGTAGATGGCGCCATAGGTGATGTCCTTAGCCACGGCGGGTCCTACCTTCGATGAGCTGATGATGGAACCACCTTCGCGAACGTCGGGGTTCTTGAACGACTGCACGTCGGGCTGGCTGACGAGTCCTGCCTTCTTGAGTCCCTCGTAGAGCATGGTTTCTGTTTCATCGTCGATGGTCGGGTCGTTGGACTCAATCTTATAGTTGGTAGAAACGCGGATGGTCTTGTTGTCGGTACCGAGTGCCAATGCGCCGGTGTTTGCCTCGGGGAAGGTCTCGGCGAGTACTTCGCGCACTTCTTCAGGCTCTACGGCATTCTCGAACTGGAGGACGTAGTTGCGTCCGCCGGTGAAGTCGATGCTCTGTGAGAGTCCCTGTGTGAAGAAGCTGATGATGAACACGACGAGGGCGATGGCAGCCACGGTGAAGGTCTTCTTATACATGGACATGAACTTGAAGTGTGTGCCCTGCATAAGGTTGCGGGAGAATCGTGTGCTGAAGGTCTGTCCGAGCCACTTGTCTTTTGAGAGGCGGCTCTCATAGACGAGACGTGTGAGGAACACTGCTGTGAAGAAGGAGCAGATGATACCGATGATCCATGTGGTGGCGAAGCCGCGGATGGGTCCTGTACCGAATACATAGAGGATGACACCGGTGATGATAGAGGTCAGGTTGGAGTCGAAGATGGCCGAGAAGGCGTTGTCGTAACCAGCCTGCAGTGCCTGCTTGATGTTCTTTCCGGCTCTCATCTCTTCCTTGATACGCTCGTAGATGAGCACGTTGGCGTCGACCGCCGTACCGAGTGACAGCACCATACCTGCGATACCGGACATGGTCAGTGCGGCCTGGAAGGAGGTGAGGATACCGAGTGTGAAGAAGATGTTGACCAACAGAGCGAGGTTTGCCATCATGCCGGGGATGAGGTTGTACATCATGAGCATGTAGATCATCAGGAGTACGAAGGCAACGATGAACGAGATGACACCCTGTTCGATGGACTTCTGTCCGAGGGTAGGACCGACAACTTCTTCCTGAACGATGCGGGCAGGAGCGGGCATACGACCTGACTTCAGGGTGTTGGCGAGGTCTTTGGTCTGTTCGATGGTGAAGTTACCGGTAATCTGGGTGTTACCGCCAGAGATTTCGTTGATGACGCGAGGTGCGCTGTAGACGACGCCATCGAGGGTTACGGCCACTGCCTTACCGACGTTTGCCTTTGTCATCTCTGCCCACTTGCGGGCACCTGTTGAGTTCATCGACATGGTGACTTCGGGCCGACCGGTCGTCTGTTCGAATTCGTCGCGTGCATCGGTGACGACGTCACCTTCGAGGGGTGCGCGTCCGCTGGTGCTGGTGACCTTGATGGCATAGAGTCCGAACATGTTCTTTGCGTTCAGTCCGTCTTCTGCGGTAGCACCCCACATGAGCTTACAGTCGCTGGGGATGATCTGCTTGGCAATGTCGGAGTAGATGATCTTGTTCACATCGGCGGTGTCGCGAAGGTGAGCATATCCGACGAGTGCCAGGGCTCCCTGTCCTGTGGGATAGAGGCGTGAGAGCAGCGGGTTGCGCTTGTGAGCCTCTTCGAGTGCCGCCTTGTCGGTGGTCTGAGCGGCAGCGATGTCTTTGTTGAGTTTGAACTCGGCAGCGGTGGTGTCGGCGGCAGCTTCTTCGGCTGGTGCTTCCGTTGCTTCAGTTTCAGCAGTCTCTTCGGCTACTGCTTCTTCGGCAGGTGCTGCTTCCTCGTTCTCGTGAGCATAGCGCTGGTCGAGCTGAGTGAAGTAGGGCACGATTTCCTCTGCGTTGTAGGTCTCCCAGAACTCGAGGTTTGCCGAGCCCTGCAGGAGTTTACGCATACGTTCTGGTTCGCGTACGCCCGGCATTTCCACCATGATACGTCCTTGCTGTCCTTCCAGTTTCTGGATGTTGGGCTGCACGACGCCGAACTTGTCGATACGTGCACGGACGACGCGGAACGAGTTGTCGATAGCTTCCTGTACTTCCGAGCGCAGTGCCTTCACGACTTCATTGTCGGTGCTCTGAGGCGACACTTTACCCTGGAGCTGCTGGGTGGCGAAGATTTCGGCCAGTCCGCGCTGAGGTGCGTTCTTCTTCCAGGCTTTTTCAAACAGTGAGATAAAGTCGTCCTGACTTGTCTCTTCTTCTTTCTTGGCTTCGTTCATAGACTTGACGAAGTCGCCGTCGGTCTTGTGGTCGGCCAGCATGTCAACGACATCGGGCACCGACACTTCAAGAATGACGTTCATGCCGCCCTTCAGGTCAAGTCCAAGACCAATCTGCGTTTCGAGACATCTCTGATAAGAGTACACACCCAGATACTTCACAGAGTCCTTATAGTCCTGCTGTGCGATGGGGTCCTCAATCTTGGCTGCCTGCTTGTCATAGTAGCTTGTGGCTGCCGAGAACGAAAGATAGAAGATGCTTGCAAGCGTCAGTAAGACGGCTGTTACAATTACAATTCCTTTGTTTTGCATTTTTTATTATTTTATTTAATTATTAATTTATTTTCAGAATTAGCGCACAAAGTTACATAAAATTTCCCGAAGAAGAAAATTTCTGAGCGTTTATTATTCATTTTTTAAGGTTTAAGGCCTTTTTTGAGCTTGCATTGTACGGGATAATGGTCAGAAATGTCCATTTTCCGGTCAACTTTTGCTTCGAAGGGTGTCCAGTCTTTCGTACACAGGATGTTGTCTATTCTGACAAGCATTCCGTTCTCATGGAACGAGAAGCCGGGTCCGTTTCCGGCTGCGACATAGCAGTCGGTGAGGTTTTCTCCGATGATGTGGTTGGTATAGGAGAGTGGGCCGTCGTTGAAGTCGCCGCATACGATGATGCTCTGTCCGGCATGGTCGCTGATATATCGCGCCACACATTCGGCTTGCGGGGCTCGGAGGATGGAGGCTGCACGCAGCTTGTCGAAGAGTTTGTGGGACTCGCGGCGCACGGAGTCGCCGTCGGAGACATTGCCTTCTACCAACGACTGGAATCCTGTGCGGTCTTCCTGGGTCAGCTGCAGGCTTTTGAGATGGTTGTTGATGACGATGACGGTGTCGCCGCCGATGTCGAGGAAGAAGGCTGCCGAATGGTTGCCGCCCACGACGTTGTCGAGATGTTCCTTCCTGACGATGGGGTATTTACTATAGATGAGGAGTGGGTTGCCGTTTTTGCCTGCATTCGACGAGTCGCGATAGGCATAGACGGGGTTTAGCAGTTTATCGAGGATTTTGTTCGTGGGTATGTTTGAATAGCCTTCCTGCAGGCAGACGATGTCGGCATCTTCGGCAAGGATGTAGTTGGGTATGATGGAGCGCCCTTCGTCGTCGGTCATGCGTGAATGGACAAATCCTTCGACGTTGTACGACATCACCTTGATGCTTCCCTCAGGTGCCTTCTTGGGCAGGTTCACCGGACAGTATGAGTGCACAGGGACGAAGTTGACCAGGAAGCCAATGACGGGAATGAACACCCACCGCGGCTTGATGAGTACCCATAGCAAGAGGAATCCTCCGTTGATAAGTATGAAGAGGGGGAACACGAAGTTTGCCTGTGTCAGCATGGGATGGTCGATGGGACTGAGGCGGCCGCTGAAGCCAGCTGCCATCATCAGAAGGATGGTGACGAGGTTGGCTCCGGCAAGGAATTTCAGTATGAATTGCTTGATGGTCTTGAATATCATAACGTTGGACAGGTGCACGGGCACCTGCATGTTATAAATAATGATGTGTTGACGTGACGGGGGTTCAGTGCTGGCGGCTCTGGTCGAAGAGGGTCTGCTTCTCCGACTTGCTCAGGCTGTCGTATCCGCTTTTGCGTATTTTGTCTAAGATACGGTCTATCTCGTCTTGCTTGGCTTTTTCGCGGGCGTTGTAGTCCCAGTCTGGATTGCCGGTAGAGGTGGCCGAAGGCTTCTTCGAACGTTTCTCCCACGAGGAGCGCAGGTTCTCAAAGAACTGCTGTCCGCCAGCCCGGCCGTAACCCGACGTGGGATGCTTCTGCCAATGGCGTATGAGGAAGAAGCCAAACAACATACCGCCCAAGTGGGCCATGTGGGCCACGCCGTCGCCGGGCAGCGAGAAGGCTTCGACCAATTCTATCACGGCATAGCCCACGACAAAGTATTTCGCCTTGATGGGCACGGGCAGCGGAAAGATGAAGATGCGTTCTTCGGGGAAGATCATACCGAATGCCAACAGAATGCCGTAGATGGAACCGGAGGCACCGACAGTTGTTCCGAGTGACATCACACGGTCACCGACCAGTCCGAGATAGGCTACATACTGTGCAATCTCTTGTGTCAGACCGGCTCCGATACCACACAAAATGTAATAAAAAAGGAATTTTTTCGGACCCCACACGCGCTCCACTACACAGCCGAACATCCAAAGGGCAAACATATTGAAAAACAAATGCGCCCATGAACCGTGCATAAACATGTAGGTCAGAAACTGATAGGGTTGGAAACCCGGAGCCTTAAAAAAATACAGACCGAAAATGCTGTTCACGGTGTAGTCGGTCATCAGTTCACCGTTGACCCTATATTCCGAACCACCCACCAGCACACAGATGATGAATGCCACGATATTTACTATCAACAGGCCCTTGGTCACTTGAGGTATATTGCGCATAGCTTTTCTCCTTAATACATTTCTTAAATAACGGCGCAAAATTACGAAAAATATCCCGTAAATGACACGAAAAAGGGCTTTTATACACAAATTTTCAAAAAAAAATGCACTTTTTTCCATTTTTTGTTTGTTTTCCCGAAACTTTGTCATATATTTGCGAAAGATTTTAAACAAAAAACCTTTTTTTATTCATCATTAAATTAATAACAAGTATGAACAAGACACAGTTAATCGACAAGATTGCAGCTGAGGCTGGCATCACAAAGGCCGCTGCAAAGAAAGCTTTGGAAGCAACAGTAGAAGGCGTTAAGGAAGCTCTGAAGGCAGGTGACAAGGTACAGCTCATCGGCTTCGGTACATTCTTCGTAAAGGAGCAGCCCGCTCGTCAGGGTGTGAACCCCGCTACCGGCAAGAAGATCAAGATTGCAGCCAAGAAGGTTGCTAAGTTCAAGGCTGGTGCAGAACTCGCTGAAATCGTGAAGTAAGAAATTGTAAAGAAATTTCAACAACCATTCACTGGGGGCAGCACCGCTATGGCGCCGCCCCTTTTTCATTGTCGACAATGACTGCCATCCACCTCGACAGGCTCTATATAGGATACGCACAGAAGAAAGACAGCATCCACACTGTGGCAGCTGACATTAATGCCACGGCCCAGGCGGGTATGCTCACCTGTCTGCTCGGCAGAAACGGTGCAGGAAAGAGTACGTTGCTGCAGACCATCACAGGCAGGCTGCGCCCGCTCGCCGGAGAAGTCACCTACGACGACATTTCCATCGCTGCGCTGTCGCAACGTCAGCGGGCACGAATGGTCAGCATCGTACTCACCCGACAGCCAAACGACGTAGCCATTACCACACAAGAACTCGTGGCCCTCGGACGCCATCCATACACGAACTACTTCGGAACCCTCAGTGCGCAAGACCGACATTATGTTGCCGATGCCATGGAAAAGACACACATCAGCCACCTTGCCCGGCGACCCATCGCGCAGCTCAGCGACGGCGAACGGCAGCGGGCACTCATCGCCAAGGCACTCGCCCAACAGACTCCCGTCATCATCCTCGACGAGCCGACGGCATTTCTCGACTACCCCGGACGCTTCGACACCATGACGCTCCTGCGCGACCTGGCGCACGGCGAAGGCAAGACCATCCTGCTCGCCACACACGACTGGGAACTGGCATTGCGACACGCCGACACGCTGTGGCTGCTCGCCGAACAAGGCCTCACGACCGACAGACCCTCAGAACACAGCCTTGAGAGCCTCACGAGACTGCTGTCCTAAACTCCCGAAGCTATCCGATTGTCATCCGTACAGCCAAGAGGTAACAGTCCCGCTAATAAGATGCAAGATTTCCATTCTCTCTTTGAAACTTGCCTACCTCTTAGCTATCAAAAACACAAAAAAAATATTTTGCAACTCGGTTGCAGTAAATCCGCCATAACTTTGCAGAAAAATTGAAAAAGTTATGACACATATTCATCATCACGACCACGAGTGCTGTGAGCATCACGAACACCAGCATGAGTGCTGTGAGCATCACGAACACCATCATCACCATCATCATGAGCATGAGCACCACCATGAACATGAAGGCATGACCCGACAAATCATGCTGATTGTGGCATCGGCACTGCTGCTCATCGGAGCCGTCGTCATCGAGAAGACCTGCCACCTGCCGACATGGCAGCTGCTGTTGGTTTATCTGGTGCCCTATCTGCTGGCGGGTCACGAAACATTGAAGGAGGCGGCAGAAGGTTTTGCCGAGGGCGACGCCTTCAACGAGCACTTCCTGATGTCGGTTGCCACGCTCGGAGCTCTCGCCATCGGTTTCCTGCCTGGTGCCGAGACGGAATTTCCCGAAGCCGTCTTCGTCATGCTGTTCTTCCAAATCGGCGAACTCTTTGAAGGCTATGCCGAAGGAAAAAGCCGCAACTCCATCGCTCACCTGATGGACATCCGGCCCGACACTGCCAACGTGGAAAGGCAGGGGGAAGTCATCACAGTGAGTCCCGAGGAGGTTGCTGTCGGTGAAGTGATTGTCATCAAGCCAGGCGAGAAAGTGCCCCTCGACGGCATCATCACCGAGGGTTCTACAAGTCTGAACACGCTGGCTCTGACGGGCGAAAGCATCCCTCGCGAGACGTCGGTCGGCGACGAGGTGTTTTCCGGTTGCATCAACTTACAAGGCGTTGTCAAAGTCCGCACGACAAAGGCCTTTGGCGAAAGCACCGTTGCCAAGATTATCCATCTCGTCGAGGAAGCTGGCGAAAGGAAGTCGAAGAGCGAGGCTTTCATTACCCGTTTTGCACATATCTACACGCCTATCGTCGTCTTTGCCGCATTGGCACTGGCTGTCGTCCCGACCCTTGTCGCCATGTTCATGGGCGCGGAATTGATGGCGGCCTTCCCCGTATGGCTCCATCGGGCATTGATCTTCCTGGTCGTCTCTTGCCCCTGCGCATTGGTCATCAGTGTGCCGCTGACATTCTTCGGCGGACTCGGCGGGGCCTCTCGTCACGGCATTCTGGTGAAGGGGGCCAACTATCTGGACGTATTAGCAAAAGTTGATACTGTGGTCTTCGACAAGACAGGCACACTCACCTACGGACAGTTTGCCGTGGAAGCCGTTCATCCCGAACAGTTTGACGAGCGGCAAATACTCCATCTGGCTGCCCACGTCGAACACTTCTCGTCACATCCCATCGGAGCCGCTTTGCGCGATGCCTTCCCCGACGAGGCCACCGATGGGTGCGAAGTGAGCGAGGTAGAGGAAGTGGCCGGCCAGGGTGTAAAAGCTCATGTGGGGACCGATGTGGTTTGTGTCGGCAACACGAAGATGATGGATGCCGTGGGTGCACGGTGGCACGCCTGTCACCTGAGCGGAACGGTCATCCATGTGGCCGTCAACGGCTCCTATGCCGGACACATCGTCATCAGCGACCGGGTGAAAGACGACAGCAAGCAGGCTATCGAAGCACTGAACGAGCTGGGCGTCAGCCATACCGTCATGCTCACCGGCGACCGGCAGGCAGTAGCGGATGAGGTGGCAAAACAACTGAACATCGGCGAGGTACACGCAGAATTGCTTCCCACCGACAAGGTCTCTTATCTGGCAGAACTGCTGACAACTCACGAGGAAAGGAAGATGGAAAAGGCGGTGGCATTTGTGGGCGACGGCATCAACGATGCTCCTGTCTTGGCGCGGGCCGATGTAGGCATCGCCATGGGTGGACTGGGCAGCGACGCCGCCATCGAAGCTGCCGATGTAGTACTGATGGACGACCAGCCATCGAAAGTTCCGCAGGCCATCAAGATTGCCCGACGCACCATTCGCATTGCCCGGGAAAACGTTTGGTTTGCCATTGGCATAAAGGTTGCAGTACTGATATTGGCAGCCTTCGGACTGGCAACGATGTGGATGGCGGCCTTTGCTGACGTCGGCGTCACGGTGTTGGCGGTCTTCAATGCCATGAGGGCACTAAAAGGCTAACCGACCTCCTGCCTTACCTTCATCACCCGAAATCCTGTATCAAGAGCTCCTGTAGCTGCTTCTGCAAGTGCAGAGGCGGAACGCCGCAGGCGCTCTTTGCCTATTTCCGTCAACAAATGAGGACGGTGGATGACATCCAGAAAGCGGATGAGCTGGCGGATGTCATTCTTTTCTTCTCTTGTTACCAAAGACAATGTCTCGTCAAGATTTTCAGGCAGTTGCACCATTATAAACCGACGTCGCCCGCCGTCTTCTGCATTTTGTAGCAGGGTGGCATGAGCCGTCGTGGCAGAACCGGAAAAGAAGTCAAGGATGATGTCATCGTCCCGGGTTGTCATCTTGATGAGTCGCCTTAGTAGCTGCAGGGGCTTCTTACCATTCTTATATAATACACCACCCTCACGGGCCACACCGCCAGAGGTCTTGATGTCTTGCCAGAAATCACAGGGGTTGCGGTAGATATTTCGATCGGCAAATATCACTCGCAGACGGGGCTGAGGGGTCTGCCGGTTGTAATCGGTGATATAATAGAAGAGGACACCCTCGGGGGAAAGGGCTGCGGCGATGGCTTGCGGAGGGATCTGGCGGAAGGTGGCCACATGACGGGCGAGACTGTTTGAGCCTGCTGTCTTAATGATGCGGTAGCTGTTGTCGAAGAGCCAGCGCCGACACTTCTCCTTTGTCTTGAAATCCATCGTGGGAAGTTTCTGCGACAGAAAGGTCTTCGTTACTTTCTGAAGAATAGCATTCGCCTCGGCAACATCCTCTGGCGTATTGACTTCTTTGTCTTCTAAGGCCATGAGAGCGGCCCGGTCGGCCTTCGTCAGACCCTCAAGGAGGATGTTGTTCTCCGGATCCCATTCACCATGACGGTATTTGTCGATGGCACAGAAACGCTCAAAGCGAGGCATCTTATAAAAAAGGATATATTCTTTCAGTTTCGGAAACCGCCGCCACTGGTAACGCATCTTCAAACCCGTCGGCTCACTCATCTTCACGGCTATACAATTGACGAAGGCTTCCATACCGAAAATCTCATCGCAAATCTTGCGAAGGTCTGCCAATTCGCCGTCATCAATAGAGATGAAGATGACACCGTCGTCGCGCAAAAGCTCACGGGCAATCTTCAACCGGGGATACATCATGTTGAGCCAGTCGGAATGTGTGAGACTGTCACGATAGATAAAACCGTGGCCGGTGTTGTAGGGTGGGTCTATATAGATCATCTTCACCCGACCACGATAGTCATCGCGAAGCAATTTTAGCACATCGAGATTATCGCCTTCGATATAGAGGTTCCGGGTGTGGCCGAAGTCTACACTCTCTTCCCGACAAACCTCAAGACGGGTAGACGGCGGGATGTCGGCAGCAAGAATGGCGGAGTGTTTGCCTGGCCATGTCAATTCATATCGCTCTTCTGAAGGAGACGAAACGGCATCGCCAAGGACACGACGCAAACGCTCAAAGTCAATAGACCGTCGCACATGACCCTGCGCGTCCATGTGCTCCGTCAGAAGGTCGGGAAACAACTCCCCTACCCTCCTGACTCGTTCGTCAACTTGGGATTTGCAATTCTCTTGACCTGTCATTTTGCATACAAAGGTACACTTTTTTAATAAATAGAGCTACATTTTCTTTAAAAAAATATCCCATGATTACAAAATAATCAGTAACTTTGCCGAAGAATTGAAAAAACAAACATGGTACTAAAGTACGACGTCATTGTTATCGGAGGCGGACATGCCGGATGTGAGGCTGCCACGGCGGCTGCCAACATGGGTGCACAGACCTGCCTGGTAACAATGGACATGAACAAAATTGCGCAAATGTCATGCAATCCTGCCGTCGGCGGTATTGCTAAGGGACAGATTGTCAGAGAGATAGATGCCCTTGGGGGACACATGGGACTGGTGACCGACGCTACAGCCATCCAGTTCAGAATGCTCAACCGAGGCAAAGGACCTGCGGTATGGAGCCCGAGAGCCCAATGCGACCGTGAGAAATTCATCTGGCAATGGAGAAAGACCATTGATGACACCGAACGCTTGGATGTCTGGCAAGACCAGGCTGACGAACTGTTGGTGGAAAATGGAGAAGCCGTCGGCGTACGTACGATATGGGGCGTGGAGCTGCGGGCGAAATGCGTCATTATCACGACAGGAACCTTCCTCAACGGACTGCTGCATGTCGGACGCAAGCAAGTGCCGGGAGGACGCATCGCCGAACCTGCTGTGGCCCATTTTACGGAAAGTATCACACGACATGGCATCAGGTCCTACAGAATGAAGACGGGAACACCCGTACGCATCGACAAACGGTCGGTACACTTCGAAGACTGCGAAGAACAACCAGGCGAGAACGACTACCATAAATTTTCTTATATGGGCGTTCCAAGACCTTTGCAACAGCTACCTTGCTGGACGCTAAACACAAATGCAAGGGTGCACGAGGTGCTGCGCTCAGGCCTCGCCGACTCTCCCCTTTATAACGGACAGATACAATCCATCGGACCTCGCTATTGCCCGTCGATTGAGACGAAACTGGTGACATTCCCCGACCGCGACCAACACCCATTATTCTTGGAACCGGAAGGTGAAGACACGAACGAAATGTATCTCAATGGGTTCTCGTCCAGTATGCCCATTGATGTACAAATCGAAGCACTCAGACAAATCCCCGCCCTCCGCGAAGCTAAAATATACCGACCGGGCTATGCCATTGAATATGATTTCTTCGACCCGACCCAACTAAGCCACACGTTGGAGTCGAAAATTATCAAGAACCTCTTCTTTGCGGGGCAAGTCAATGGAACTACCGGATATGAAGAGGCAGGCGGACAAGGGACTGTCGCCGGCATCAACGCAGCCCTGAAAGCAGGTGCCGCTGCCAGCGACACAGCAAAAAATCCATCCTTCATCCTCAAACGCGACGAAGCATATATTGGCGTCCTCATCGACGACTTAGTAACAAAAGGTGTCGACGAACCCTACCGTATGTTCACCTCAAGGGCAGAATATAGAATCTTGTTAAGGCAGGACAACGCCGATGAAAGGCTCACCGAAAAAGGTTTTGACATAGGACTTGTCAAGCGCAATCGCTACAATTGGTGGGTCGAGAAGAGAGAGAATATTCAACGGCTCCTTCATTTCTGCGAGAACACAGCGGTGAAACCGAAAGAAATCAACTCCGCCTTGGAGACCATTGGAACAACGCCACTACAATTTGGATGCAAGATTGCAGACCTCATCGCAAGACCACAGGTAACCTTGGAAAATCTTTCAACCTTTATTCCGGAATTACGCGAAGTCATCGAAGCATCGCCTAACAGAAAGAAGGAAATAAGCGAGGCCGCCGAAATAAAGATAAAATACAAAGGCTACATCGAAAGAGAGGAATTGGTGGCAGAGAAGATGCATCGTCTGGAAAATATCCGGATTAAAGGCCACTTCAACTACAACGAATTACATGAGCTCTCAACCGAGTGCCGACAAAAACTAACGAAGATAGACCCGGAAACGTTAGCTCAGGCAAGCCGCATTCCTGGGGTATCTCCGTCAGACATCAACGTTCTTTTGGTATTATCAGGCAGATAATGTTTCACGTGAAACATAACCAAAGGATGTATATATAAGGGATTAACATTTAAAATAATGAGTAAATGAACAACCAATTATTACTTGACAATCTGCGCTGCATTCCTGATTGGCCGATTAAAGGGGTAAATTTTAGAGATGTTACAACGCTTTTCAAAAATGCAGAATGCGTAAAAACTATCAGCGATGAGATGATTGAATTATACAAAGACAAGGGCATCACTAAAATCGTTGGTATTGAAAGCCGCGGTTTTGTGATGTCATCGGCCGTTGCCTTGCGGTTAAATGCCGGAATTGTTCTTTGTCGGAAACCAGGCAAGTTACCTTGTGAGACCGTCCAACAAAACTACGCAAAAGAATATGGTATCGACACCATAGAAATTCACAAGGATGCCATCGATGAAAACGACATTGTTCTTCTTCACGACGACCTGCTGGCAACAGGTGGTACCATGAAAGCTGCCTGCGACTTGGTCAAGAAGTTCCATCCAAAAAAGATTTACTGCAACTTCATTATCGAACTGGTTAACGAAGGTCTCAACGGAAGAGACGCATTCGATGAAGATGTTGAAGTGACTTCTTTGATACAAATTTAAAAAGAACAATAAGGGTTGCGACGTTTTGTTTCACGTGAAACAATTTGTATACACCCTTCAATTATTAGAGTAAGTAAAGTGGTATGACTCGCGAGGAAAACGAGAAAAGACTTTCAAGACTTAAAGAGATAGTACTGAATATGCCTGAAAAGCCTGGCAGTTATCAGTTCTATGACGACTCACATACTATAATATATGTGGGGAAGGCTAAAAGTCTGAAGAACCGTGTGTCATCCTATTTTCACAAGGAAGTAGACCGTTATAAGACAAAGGTTCTGGTCAGTAAGATCTGGGACATCAGCTATACCGTCGTCAATACGGAAGAAGATGCCTTGCTGTTGGAAAACAGCCTCATCAAGAAATACAACCCCAGATATAATGTCTTGTTGAAAGACGGCAAAACCTATCCGAGCATTTGCATCACCAACGAATTTTTTCCACGCATTTTCAAGACTCGAACCATCAACCGGAGATATGGTACTTTCTATGGTCCCTACAGCCATATTTCGAGTATGTATACGGTCTTGGAACTGATTAAAAAGGTATGCAAGCCCCGCACCTGCAGGCTGCCATTGACGAAAGAAGGTGTGGAACAGGGTCGTTTTAAGCCATGCCTGGAATATCATATTCATAACTGTAAAGGCCCTTGTATAGGGAAGCAAAGCTATGAAGAATACCAGCAAAGCATCGCCCAAGCCAGAGAAATACTGAAGGGAAACACCCGGGATGTATTGAAAATGCTCCATGCGGAGATGCTTCAAAGGGCGGAAGAGCTGAGATTTGAAGAGGCCGAACAACTTAAACAACAGTATATCACCATTGATGGCTTTGTCTCGAAGAGCGAAGTGGTCAGCCATACCATTACAGACGTGGATGTCTTTACCATCACGGATGACGACGGACAGAAGAATGCATTTATCAACTACATCCATGTCAACAACGGAACCATCACCCAGAGTTTCACCTTTGAATACAAGCGGAAACTGGAGGAGACGGATGAGGAATTACTGTTGACAGCCATCCCTGAGATTAGAGAGCGTTTCAAGAGTAAAGCCAAAGAGGTCATCGTGCCGTTCGAGATGGGCTGGCACTTGCCCGATGCAGAGTTTTTTATCCCTCAGCGCGGTGACAAGAAACACCTTTTGGACCTGTCGGAGATGAATGGCAAACAATATCGTTTCGACCGTCTCAAACAGGCCGAAAAGCTCAATCCCGAACAGAAGCAGACACGACTGATGAAGGAGTTGCAACAAAAGCTTGGGTTGGAGAAGATGCCGTATCAGATAGAATGCTTTGACAACTCAAATATATCAGGTACTGATGCTGTCGCCGGCTGCGTAGTCTTCAAGGCCATGAAGCCTTCAAAAAATGACTATCGTAAATACAATATAAAGACTGTTGAAGGTCCTGACGATTATGCTTCGATGCAGGAAGTTGTTCGCCGCCGCTATAGCAGGATGATAGAAGAGGGCACTCCCCTACCCGACTTGATTATTACGGATGGCGGACAGGGTCAGATGTCAGTCGTCCGTGAGGTTGTAGAGGAAGAATTAGGACTTCACATTCCGATAGCGGGACTTGCCAAGAACGACCGTCACCGCACCAATGAACTTCTCTTTGGAAATCCACCGCAAACAATTGGTATTAAGACCGATAGCGAGCTCTTCCACGTCCTGACAAGAATCCAAGACGAGGTGCACCGCTATGCCATCACCTTCCATCGTGACAAACGCTCAAAACATGCCCTGCACAGTGAACTCGACGACATCAAAGGCATCGGACCCAAGAGCCGGGATGCTCTTTTGAAAAAGTTTAAGACGATAAGCCACATCAGAGAAGCTGACTTACAACAGCTTACGGATTTGCTGGGTAGTAAGAAGGCCGCCATCATCTATCAGCACTTTCACCTTAGCGAAAAATAACGAAACTATCCTTCGTCATGCCCGCTTATTAGCTTCGTCCATACCGAAGCAATCTATTGTCATCCATACTTGTAAAAGGTAAGCCTATTATCAATGTGTGATAAGCCTATTATCAATGTGTGATAAGCCCATTATCAATGTGTGATAAGCCTATTACCTGTGTGTGATAATAGGCGTACCAAAATATGCTAATTGATTTTGAACAAAGAAGTCTCACAGACAATTCGCAAGTAATTATTATTCAACAAGTTATAAATAGACGACATTTTAGAATATCGCTGTTCATCCCATGATTTCCAAGCCCGTCTACGATATGTGCCAATTCTATGGTTTCCGAAAGTTGAATCCTATAGAATTCATCTTTCGGAAGTCATAGAGAACCTCTAATTTTACGAGTTATACGAATTTTCACAAACTAATTATTTTCAGTCACTTATCAGGCGGTAGTCGTAGGCCTCGATGACGACAGGACCGAGCAATCCTGACGCCTGCAGGTCGGAGTCAGCATTGAGAGCGCTGGAGGTATGGAAGGTGTAACGCTCACCCTCGGGCACAGCGCCCTTTTCTCCGATGAGCCGGTTACGCCAGTTATTGACGACCTCAACCTCAATGGTGTTGAGTCCTTTGTGCAACACATTCGTTACGTTCACTCTATAAGGCGATGTCCAGACACCTCCTACATCATGCCCGTTGACCTTTACTTTGGCCATCACCATCACCCTTCCAAGGTCCAAATACAACTGTCTGTCACGCGGCAGCTTCCCTATTTTAATCTGGGTGGAATAGGTTGCTGTGCCCGAGAAATACTTTATTCTATAGTCACTGCTCTGCGACCAGTCGAAGAGGGAGTCTACTCTCAGTTCATGGTGCACTCCCCTACCCTCGTCAAAGGCAACCTGCCAAGGGGTCTCAACCTCTTTCACCAGCATTGGCTCAGGGAAATTTTCCCCATCGGCTGATGCCGGCTTCGCTGTGCGTCGGAAGACGACAAAGGCACTCTCATCGGGTTGCAGCTGCATCGGTATGAGCGTGGCCTCCGTCAACTGCCTGTACTGAGGCAACCGCCGCCGTTCGCCAGTGACGGGATTCCACAGTTCTGCCGGACAGTCTTTGATGCGGAAGGCTGCGTCGAAATTCAGTACCTTGCTGCTCTGATTAGAAACGAAATAGAAGTCGCCGTCCGTCAGTGTTTTATGAATGAAAAGCAACGGCAGCAATGGGTCGGCGGTCGTAAAGTCAGGCACAAGATGCATTTCGGCAAACACTTCTTCGAGTGAGGCATCCCGATAGATACGGCCCTTACCATAGCTGACACTTCCCGTCAGCGGAGCCTTTTCGGGTTGCCACATCGCCTCAGAAAAAGCCTTCACAAGCTCGTCACAAAGTGGATAGCCCTGCATACTTGGCGACCGCTGCGGGGCCGGCCCGATAACGACCAGACCGTCACTGACCAGCCGACTGAGCTGCTCTAAGAGTTCCGGACGCATCGTCTCTATCTTCGGCAATACCAACACTTTATATCGCATTCCACTCTGCAACACCAGCTCTCCCGTTTCAACATGAGCCTTCATCAACACTTCCGCATTCAGATAGTCATAGCTGTAACCTTTCGGTATTTCAGGACTGCGCACACCCGTCATCTTCGGTGCATCCTCACCGATGAAATAGGCGACATCAGCCATGTAGCGGCCCTGTTGAAGCAGATAGGTGCATCGCTTCATATACGTTGAGAACAAGTCCATCTGTGAGAACCAGGTGTTATGACGGTTGAACTCATTGCCGAACCATGCCGAGAAGCCTGGCCGACGGTCGTCAGGCTGTTGGATATACAGGTGGAGCAGTGTGGCGTTGATACCCTCGGTATAGAAGCGGTCGCCGCGAGCCTTCATCACGGCAGGATACTGCGTAAAATCGGAACCACCGCAGGTGTATGACTCTGCCCACACGAGGCGCTTGCCATAGGTATGTCCACACGACGACGCACAACGGTTCTCAATATCTCCTAAGTCGCCCCAGCTCCAGAACTCACCTGATATTTCATCACTCTGCGAGCCATACTGAAGGAACTCTCCGGGAAATCCCCAGTGACCGTAGTTCTCGAGCCACGTCGTCAGTTCGTGTTCGTGAGCCACTTCACTCAGTCCGCCCACATAGTTATAGGAGACTTCATCGGCCACCAGACGGCGCAGGTCCCAGAGAAAACGGTCTGAAAGGTCTTCGCTGCCCACCACCTGACCATACATCACGGGGATGAAAGGCACTGGGTCGTAGCCGTAGGCCCGCTTGAAGTCGTCAATGAGGTTGTCGGTCCAGTTCTGTCCGCCCGTCTCGTAGCTGTCTTCGACAATGACTTTAAAAGTCTTCCTGTCCTCAGCCGGAATACGTTCGAGAATCTTTCCTATATAGTTGTTGAAATGCGAGCGGATGTGGCGTTTGCTCATCTTGTCTGTCTCCAAACCCGTTCCCTCCCGAGGTGCCGGGCTGCAGGTCGTCCCTGTCGGCAGCATGGCGGTACGCATCACCACCCAACGGCCTTCGGGAACCTTCCAGTCGAGGATTCCATCGGCGTTGACCAACATTGTGAGGTCCCTCACCTGACTGGCTTGCAGAACGCTGACGTCTTTATATTCCGGCTGCAAGGGCCACATGTAGGCATCCCACATGGGGTGTGGCGTCTGCCACATCTTCGCAAAGGTCTTCTCCGGCCAACGCTCCACGCGAGGTTCTTCGGAGAGTTCTACCCTGCCGATGACACCCTCGACAGCCAATTGCAACAGAAACTCGCGTCCTTTCGTCTCGGGTAAGGATACCGTGACGGGTGCCAACGGATGGAAGCCGACGATGGTCTGGGCATTACTCCGGTCGATATCGAACGAGCGGATGCTGCGATAACGGCCGTTAGCATCCTTTACGAAAAGTTCGCCGCGAGTGGCACGAGTGGCGACGGGATAGAGCGTCAGACTGCGCACGACACCCTCTTCTGGGGCCGAAAGATGGATTTCCTTGGCCGCAGAGACGTTTTCTCCAGTCGTGAAGATACGAGTGCTGCCGACGATGGGATAAGCCAACACGCGGACATTCTGGGGGTTTCCTGCTATTTCAGGCAGAGGCTTCTTGTAGTTCGTCGGACCCACAACGGTATCGGTAGCCATCGCCAGATAGCGCATCGACTGGTCCTCTTCCACCCACGGACCTCCCGACTGGCTCCAGCCGGGACAGTTGAAGAGGCCTACCGTGATACCCAGTTCGCCGGCTCTCTTGAACATCGTATGAAGGATGTCCCACCATTCGTCAGTGAACATCCTGACGGGACCGGTCGGCGTGCCCTGACCTTCGCCTATCATTCCGATCTGCACACGGTTGATGCCGGCACGCTTCATGGCTTCAAGGTCTTTCACCACACCCTCTTTCGACATGTTGCCGGCTATCCAGTACCAATAGACTGCCAGCGGCTGACTTTCGGGAACGTCGCTGAACCATTTTTCTGCCGTACTGAACGAGTCCTGGGCATTCACACTCATCGAAATCGCAGTCAAAAAGATAACGAAAGCTGCTTTAATCCTGTTTTCCATCTGTTTTTCAGTTATTGACTGCAAATTTACCATAAAGAATTGAGAAATAAAAAAAACAGAAGAAATTATCTTCTACTTTTTTTGCATAAGCAAGATTTTTCTTTTACCTTTGCAAACATAAATCATTGCACTATGAGAGTCGTCATTCAACGCGTGAAACGGGCATCCGTCAGCATCGGAGGTGTCGTGAAGTCTGAAATCCGGCAGGGACTGCTGGTGTTGTTGGGCATTGGTGCCGACGATGGTGAAGATGACATCGACTGGCTGGTGAAGAAGACGGTGCAGCTGCGCATCTTCAACGACGATGCGGGTGTCATGAACCGTTCGGTCATAGATGTGGACGGCGACATCCTCGTGGTCAGCCAGTTCACACTGATGGCTTCCACCAAGAAGGGCAACCGACCGAGCTATATCCATGCCGCTCCCCACGAGATTTCCATTCCGCTCTACAACCGCTTCTGCGAGGCGATGACTGTTGCCTTGGGAAAACCCGTTGGAACCGGAGAATTTGGGGCAGACATGCAGGTTGAACTCATCAACGACGGCCCCGTCACCATCTGTATGGATACAAAGAACAAGGAATGAAAAGATACCTGAAAGAAATAGAATATGCCAGCATCATCTTGCTGGCCTCAGGATGGCTGATAGGCCGCATTGCCAATATGACCTTCGGTGCCTTAATGGTGGTCGTGGGACTGCTCTTGTGGGCATTTACCATCGTCGTAAAGGCCCTCGACTGGCAGCATTACCGCCGCGACAACATCGTCAACATCTGCATTATGATGGGTGCCATCATCGCCATCTTCATCATTTTTAAATTCTTTGCCAAATGACCATCAAGGAAGCACAACAGCAAGTAGACAAATGGATCAGGGAGTATGGCGTGCGCTACTTCTCCGAACTCACCAACATGGCCTGCCTCACCGAGGAAGTCGGCGAACTGGCGCGTGTCATTGCCCGTAAGTATGGCGACCAGAGCTTTAAGGCCGGCGAGGAAGCCAACCTTGAAGAAGAGATGGCCGATGTGCTCTGGGTGCTCATCTGCCTGGCCAACCAGACGGGTGTCGACCTCACGGAAGCCTTCCGCAAATCAATGGAAAAGAAAACTAAGAGAGATTCCATCAGACATTTACAAAACCCAAAACTTAAAGCATAAAAATCATGATGAACAAAGAAAACAAAAGCCGTATTGAAGAGGCACTATCAAAGTACAACCTCAATGTCAGCGATGCCGACGTGCAAGCTGCCGTCCGCACCATCCTCACCGAAAAGGTTCCACAGAACGACACGCCAGAGGTGAAGAAGTTTCTCATGGGCAGCATCGAGCTGACCACCCTGAAGACCACCGACAGCGACGTTTCTGTCATGGAGTTCACCGAACGCGTCAACCGCTTCGACCAGGAGTACCCTGCCCTACCCCATGTAGCCACCATCTGCGTCTATCCCTGCTTCGCTGCCATCGTCAACGACACCCTCGAAGTGGAAGGCGTAGAGATTGCCTGTGTCAGCGGTTCCTTCCCCTCGTCTCAGGCGCTCATCGAAGTAAAGATTGCCGAGACCGCCTTGGCCATCAAGGACGGTGCCACTGAGATCGACATCGTCATGCCTGTCGGCAAGTTCCTGCAGGGCGACTACGAAGGCGTGGCCGACGACATCAGTGAACTGAAGGCCGTCTGCGGCGACAAGGCCATGAAGGTCATCCTCGAGACGGGCTGCCTGCGCAATGCCTCTGACATCAAGACCGCATCCATCATCTCCATGTATGCCGGTGCCGACTACATCAAGACCTCTACGGGCAAAGAGAAGATTTCAGCCACACCCGAGGCTGCCTACGTCATGTGCCAGGCCATCAAGGAATACTACGACGAGACGGGCATACAGATTGGCTTCAAGCCTGCCGGCGGCATCAACACCGTCATGGATGCCATCACCTACTACACCATCGTCAAGGAAGTGCTCGGTGAGAAGTGGCTGACTAACAAGTGGTTCCGCCTCGGAACCTCACGCCTGGCCAACCTACTGCTCTCCGAACTCGAAGGCCACGATGTGAAGTTCTTCTAACCAGAAAAAAAGCATTTTTAATAACATTCACAAATATGAAAAAATTCTTTTTATTCCTTGCCTTGGCAATCAGCAGCAGTGTCTTCGGCCAGACATTAGTCAAGACCTATGACAGAGACAATTATTTCTACTTTATACCAAAGGTCTTTGCTTATCAGGAAAAACCGTGTATCTATGTCAATCAAGGATATGATGAAGCGATTATGAAGGATATCGTCATTTTCGATGAGAACTTTGAAGTCATCAAGCGCATTTCCACCTTAGAAGCAAAAAGAGTGGAGTTCTATGACTTCGACACTTTTGCTGATGATAATTCGTTTTATTTGAGTCAAACACTTTTCAACAACGATGAAAAGTTTGAATATATCACGCTGATTGAAAATAAATCGGGTGATTATTCCGGTCTGCAAATTAGATCCGAAACAGGGGACGTCCTTAGTACTGTGACATTCAACAAAGCATATAATTACTTCGATCTTCAGGTGTTTAAGATGAAATCAAAGGTGTATCTTTTTGTGGTGGCAAAAGGTGACTACCTTACATACATCTACCGCATAGATAAAGAGACGAGTACTGTGCAGAAGGTGAAGACTGTCGAGGGAATAAACATCATGCCGCGTATGCCAAAACGCCACGAGGCGGTGACGGTAGAGCTGGACGATGTTTCTGACGAGGCCCGTGAAATTCAGGTGGTGAATGGTGCAGGGCAGATGGTCGACCGCATCATCGTTCCTGCCGGACAGAAACAGGTGCAATTGAACTCCGCTCACATGTCGCCAGGCATCAACGTCATCAACGTCAAGGGTTCTGATAACAAGGCTGCGTCGTCCCATAAGATCTTCGTGAAGTAATACTTTCAAAGAGACATACACCATAGTATTCGCCAAAAAGTCATCGCATGGATGCACTCCTATAGAGACGCTTCCATGCGATGACTTTTATCGTTGATTACTTAATCTCTCTTTCAGCTCTTCCGCTCGATGACGTAGTCGAGGTAGGCTTCGAGGGCTTTCCGGATGGCAGGATCGGAAGTATATTTCTCGATGAAATGGAGACATTCTGCACGCAGCTCATACATTCGCTTTTCAGCATATTCAATGCCGCCGCTCTGCTTCGCATATTCCACTAAAACGGCGATTTCATCGGGATTGACAGTGCCGGCTTTCACCTTTCGGGCGAGGTTCATCATCGAGTCGTAGGGAGAACGATGAAGGGCATAGATGATGGGCAGCGTCAGCTTGCCTTCCGCCATGTCGTTGCCGGTGGGTTTTCCGATTTCGGCGGCATCATAATAGTCGAAGATGTCATCACGAATCTGGAAGATGATGCCGAGGTTCTGACCGAACCGCTTGGCGGCCTCCACCCTGTCCTCATCAGCACCGGAAGACAATGCACCGATAGCGGAACAGGCTTCGAAGAGCGCTGCCGTCTTTTGCTTAATGACCTGATAGTAAACCTCTTCCGATATCTCCTGGTTCTGTATGTTCGTCAACTGGAGAATTTCGCCGTTGGAAAGCGTCCTGCCCAACTCCGCAAGATATTCTACAATGCGCTGATTACCTGTCCTGGCCACACTCAGCAAGGCCGTAGAGAGAAGATAGTCGCCCACCAATACGGCAACCTTATTGTCGTAGGAGGCATTCACCGAGGCTTGTCCGCGACGCTCCGTACTCTCATCGACCACATCGTCGTGGACGAGCGATGCCGTGTGAAGCAGTTCCAGTCCGACGGCAGCATGTTGTGTCTGCAACGACACAACGCCGAAGTTACGGGCCATGAGCAGGATGAGCATAGGACGCATCCGCTTCCCTGCCCGCTGTCTGATGTGCAACAATGCCTGCCCGAGCAAACCATCCTCATGGGTCAGCGACGCGTTGAAAAGGTCAATGAATTCATCCATTTCAGCCGCTATAGGCTGCTTTATCTGATGTAAAAAATCCATATCTTTCTGAAAGTTGTTACAAAATTAATCATTTCTTTTCGTATAAATGCCGATTTTTTTGTAATTTTACAGCCAATAAGCATTTTTTCACTATGGAGAAGTTATTTCTACTCGATGCCTACGCACTCATCTATCGTGCCTATTACGCTTTCATCAAAGCACCACGCATCAACTCAAAAGGTCTCAATACATCCGCGGTCATGGGCTTCGTCAATACCCTTAACGAAGTGATTACTAAGGAGAAACCAACGCATATCGGTGTTGCCTTCGACCACGGAAAGACCTTCCGCCACGAGGCTTTTCCCGAATATAAAGCCCAACGCGAGGAGACTCCCGAAGACATCCGCCTCTCCGTACCTATTATCAAGGATATACTCTCGGCCTTCCGCATTCCCATCCTCCAGGTCGACGGTTTCGAAGCCGACGACATCATCGGAACACTCGCCCTGAAAGCCGGTGCCGCAGGTGTCGAAACCTATATGCTCACACCCGACAAAGACTACGGACAGCTGGTGCGCGACAATGTCTTCCAGTTCCGTCCACGTCACGGGGGTGGCTACGAGACGATGGGCCCGGCAGAGGTCTGCGAGAAATATGGTCTCTCCTACCCTACCCAAGTCATCGACCTGCTGGCACTCATGGGCGACTCGTCGGATAACTTCCCCGGTTGCCCGGGGGTCGGTGAGAAGACAGCCGTCAAACTCATCAACGAGTTCGGCTCCATCGACAACCTCCTCTCCCACTCCACCGACATCAAAGGTAAGCTGCGCGAAAAAGTGGAAGACGCCGTCGACAACATCCGCATGTCATACTTTCTCGCAACAATCCGAACCGATGTTCCGGTCGACCTCGACATGGACGCCCTCCGACTGACCGACCCCGACGAAGCACAACTGAGAAAAATCTTCGACGAACTGGAGTTCAAGACACTTGCGGACAAGATTCTTAAAAAAACAGAAATAAAACCAAAAGTCGTTAACACCCAACTCGATTTATTTTCAAATTTTGCGCCCGAGAGTGCGGACGAACCAAAATTTTCGAGTTTTGAAACCCTTTCCTCAACCCCCCATTCCTACAAACTCATTGAAACAGAGGAAGAAGCAAAAAAACTGCGTGATTTAATCTTTACAAACGACTTTTTCGTTTTAGACACAGAGACGACGTCCGTCAACCCGATGGATGCCGAATTGGTCGGTTTGAGCTTCTCCGTGAAGGAAAATGAGGCTTATTATGTCGCTGTGCCTGCCAAACGTGAAGAAGCCGTAAAGATTGTTAATGTTTTCAAAACACTTTATGAAGACCCTAAAATCCTGAAAATAGGGCAAAACATCAAATACGACCTGGAAGTATTGGCGAACTATGACATCGAGCTCTCCGGTCCGATGTTCGACACGATGTTGGCTCACTATGTCCTGCAACCGGAGCTGCGTCATAACATGGACTACCTGGCGGAAGTCTACCTGAACTACAAGACCATCCACATCGACGAGCTCATCGGACCGCGGGGGAAGGGTCAGGGTTCCATGCGCGACCTGCCGCCCTCGGCTGTCTATGAATATGCGTGTGAAGATGCCGACGTGACCCTTAAATTATATAATGTGTTGCGGCCCAAGCTGAAAGAGGGTGGGGTAGAGGAGTTGTTCTACGACATAGAGATGCCATTGGTGCCCGTCCTGGCAGAGATGGAACGCAACGGGGTCCGACTCGACACGGAAGCGCTGAGGGAAACGTCAAAACTTTTCACCGAACGGATGATGGAACTCGAGCGCCACATCTATGAGCTGGCAGGCCAACAGTTCAATATCTCCAGTCCGAAGCAAGTGGGCGACATCCTGTTCGGGCAGATGAAGATCATCGAGAAACCGAAGAAGACAAAGACGGGACAGTTTGTAACCTCGGAAGAAGTGCTGCAGCAACTCCGTGCGAAGCATCCCATCGTAGCCGATATCCTTGATTATCGGGGACTTAAGAAACTCCTTGGAACCTATGTCGACGCACTGCCAAAGCTCATCAACCCGAAGACCGGACATATCCACACCTCGTTCAATCAGGCGGTGACGGCAACGGGTCGTCTCTCGTCCTCCGACCCGAACCTTCAGAACATTCCCGTCAGAGGCGAAGACGGAAAGGAAATCCGCAAGTGCTTCATACCCGAGCCCGGATGTCAATTTTTTTCTGCCGACTACAGTCAGATAGAACTGCGTGTGATGGCCCACCTGTCGGGCGACGAAAACATGATTCGAGTCTTCACCGAAGGCCATGACCTTCATGCCGCCACTGCCGCCACCATCTATAAGAAAGCAATCGAAGAAGTGTCGCGCGACGAACGTACCAAGTCGAAGCGCGCCAACTTCGGCATCATCTACGGCATCACCGTCTTCGGGCTGGCCGAACGTCTCGACATCTCGCGCGACGAAGCCAAACAGCTCATCGACGGCTTCTTTGAGACCTTCCCACAGGTGCACGAATATATGGAACAGTCGAAGCAGTACGCACGCGAGCATGGGTATGCCGAGACCCTCTTCCACCGCCGCCGCTATCTACCCGACATCAACTCACATAACGGCACCGTGCGTGGCTTTGCCGAACGTAACGCCATCAACGCACCCATACAGGGTTCGGCGGCCGACATCATCAAGGTGGCGATGATCCACATCTACCAGCGCATGAAGGCAGAAGGACTGAAGAGTAAACTCTTGCTGCAGGTCCACGACGAACTGAATTTCAGCGTCGTGCCCGAAGAACACGATAGGGTAGAGGCCCTCGTGCTGGAGGAGATGCAGCGGGCCTATCCGCTGCGCGTCCCTCTTGTGGCCGACAGTGGCTGGGGTGACAACTGGCTGGAAGCGCATTAAAATGAGAAATGAGACATAAAACAACGACACAGAAACAAATTGGGCCTGTCAAGCAGCGGTTCGTAGTGCTCGATGCACTGCGAGGCTTTGCCTTGCTGGGCATCATCCTCGCCAACTTCCCGGAGTTCTCGCTGTGGACATTCCAAAACCATGCGACACCCGACATCCACCACCTGACAGCCGACAACATGGTGCAGGCACTGCTCTGCTTCTTTGTCGACGGAAAGTTCTACACGCTGTTCTCACTGCTGTTCGGCATCGGCTTCTCTATCATTATCGGTAACGCCATGAGCCGCGGTGCCGACGGCAGAAGGATTTTCTACCGACGGATGACCGTGTTGTGCCTCATCGGCCTTGCCCACCTGTTGCTCCTGTGGAGTGGCGACATCCTGTTGCTCTATGCCCTGATGGGGATGTTGCTGCCGCTGTTCTGGAAGTGCACCGACCGACAACTCCTGCGATGGGCGGCGTTCTTCCTGTTGCTGCCCGTCGCCATCGACTTGTCACGCTGGCTGACGGGCTATTCGCTGGCCGACGGCTGCTATGAGGCATGGTGGGCGGCGTGCGACCGTTACGGGGTGACGGAAGAGAACTTCGGCACATGGCTGCGCGACGGACAGAGCTATGGCGCCATGCACAGCTTCCTGATGCAGGGGGCTGTCGAACGGATATGGGAGTTTGTCAGCGGCAACCGCTACTTCAAGGTGCTCGGACTCTTCCTCATCGGACTCTACATCGGACGCCAACGCCTCTATGCCAACCTCCACGAATGCCGGGAGTGGCTACGGAAGGTCCAGAAAATCGGCTTCGCGATGGGCCTGCCGTTGTCGGTATTCTACACCTGGAGCAGCATCGGCGGACACCCGTGGGGACCCGTCGTCCACAGCCTGCTCTACGCACTGAGCGTCTATCCGATGGGCTTCGCCTATGCCGCCGCGTTCTGCCTTCTTTACGAGAACACCATGAGGGAAAGGTTCAGAACAGAACTCCTCAAAACATTCGAAAGGTTTACTATACACAAAGACACCAACAAAAGGGAAGTACTTGTATGGAACCTGCTGGCCCAACCGGGAAAGATGGCGCTGACGTGCTATCTCTCGCAATCGCTCTGCGGAGTCATCCTCTTCTATGGCATCGGCTTCGGAATGGGGGCCGACACCTCACTATGGATGACCGAGCTGTGGGCACTCGGCGTGTTCATCATGCAGATAGCCCTCTGCGCACTTTGGCTCCGCTACTTCCGCTTCGGCCCACTGGAATGGATCTGGCGAATGCTCACCTACGGCCAATGGCTGAAACTGAGGAAAGAGCAGAACCCCTAACCCCCTTCCCATGAGTGGGGGGACCCATCATACACTCTCCTATAAGCCTGACTTATACTGATATAGGTAGACACATTTAGTAACAATTAAAATGTGTAATATTTATGAGTAGAAGTCGTAAACAAATTAGTGAGGAATTCAAGTTGTCGGTAATCCGCGACTATTATTCATCAGGCATGAGCAAGAGTG